>CAYZEE010000008.1:0-30717 GCA_964477485.1 uncultured Gammaproteobacteria bacterium | reverse complement strand
AGTTTTTTCTACAAAGTATTTACTGATTTAATTGAATTCGTCGACAGTCCCATAAAAGGAAATTTAATCCCTTCTAATCTTTCAGGAATTCCCGCAATGCACGATCAAGTTTTGGATCATTTAATCGCCACAAACGGTCCTATTCATCATAGTGACATGGTTTTTGTTGTTGACCTAAATAACGGGAAACAAATTATGCTGGGAGCCGATAATTTAGGGAATGCCCATTTACCGCAGGAGCTGTTTAATTCACAGACTGGCGAAATTCAGGGAGTAAAGTCAATTGCATCTGTAATTATTGAGAAAAACGGACATGTTCTTAATGCAGGCAGTATTCTTCGGGACGGAACAATTCCCGACGGGACAACTGTCCATTCTCTTGCTTCGGTTGCCCTGGAGACACCCGCATCGCACGCAGTGCCAACTGAAATTCTCAATGTTACTGCTCCGTCAGTGCCTGGAACCGCGACTCACTTCCCTTTTGATGTAATTCCTCCTCTTCATGAAACATTTGAAGCACCGCCTATTATCCCTATCCCCTTTGCCCCAAGACACCCGTTAGAAAACATGCTGGAAAACATATTAATCCTCTACGGATATGGAGGGTCGTATTCGGGAGAAGGATTGGGATGGATAGACAGAAATCAATACGAAAGTAGAAGATCTAAGACATTAAACGAGAATCCAAATGCCAAGCTGGACGAATCTACGGAAGTATCTGGTTATTTATCCCGAATGGATCCAGAATACCGAGGAGAACTAGAGCGGATGGATGATGCAATCGCAGCTCCTATGTCTCCTGAAGCTCGTGTCGTCATAACGATTCCGGCATTCGGCGAAGGAAAAATTATCAAAAAAACCCTCGAGCAATTTCTTAATCAAAAAGACAGGAATGGAAATCCTATCAATCCTAATCTTTTTGAGATAATAGTATTCGAGAATGATATGCAGTCAAGACCAAAAGATGAAACAGAAGAAGAAATTCGAAGATTTAAAACTGAACATCCAGAGATTAAAGTTTATTACGCATATAAAAGGTGGGGGCCAGATGATATAGCCAGTAAAATTAATACCGTTGGGAACGGAAGAAGGTACAATTGTGATTTAGCATTATTACGAAACAGTAAAAGAACTGCCAGGAGTGGAGAGCTAATCATTGTAAATAATGATGCTGATCTAGAGGGCATTTTTCCAAAATACATAACAGATGTTATTGAAGAATTTGATTCTAAAGATAACTTAGATGCTATAGTCGGTAAAAGAAATCTACCTGAGCCGGCTTTGAAAAAGCCGAATGTTAGAACGGGACAACGGCTATGGGAGACCTTTGATGCGGTCATGAGGCATACTGGAGGAGGAGACGAAATGAGCCCAGACGAAAGAAGGAAAGGATGGCCAGGAATGATCGGTGAAAATTCTGCTATGAGAGCCTCCATCTATTCTGCGGTAGGCGGATATAATCCCCGGGCAAAACTGGCGGAAGACCAGGAATTAGGATATATGATGCAGGCTGCCAGAAACTACGATGAAGAAAGATTTGAATATATCAATAGACTACAAACCATAAAAAATCCAAGAAGATACTTAACGTATATGATTGCGGGGAAACCTCTCATTGAGATGTATAACGACTACCATGAAAATAAAGATATACGAGATCTTGATAATGAGCAGCTCCTACAACGCATCCCAGATACTTTTGACATAATCAGATTTCAACTAGATGCAGACGGAATATACCAAAAGAAAAGTGACTATAGACATCTTGGAGAGGATGGATTTGACTTAAGATTTAAGAAAGCAATGGATTTTATGGGGGATGAGTATATTATCGAAAACGGTCATGTAAAAATTTTGAACGTTAATCAACTATTAGAAGGGTTAAAACGTCCAATCCCATCAATTTAATAAATAATCTGTTTCTAGTTTTCACAAAATGCCTCATTCCTATACCTCTTTTGACCTACTTTGATAATCTTGAAATGGGATTTTTCACGTTATACACTATTTGAAGCACTATGGAGAATCATCCTATACCTCAAGACATTATAGGCTTTCAGTTTAAGCTTATTGGAAATATGACAATCAGACAGTTCGCTTATCTTGCTGCCGGTGTTATCATTGGCTGGATTATTTTTGTTATGCCTATTTTTTCTCTAATTAAGGTCCCTATTGCAATGTTATCGATAATTCTAGGAGTCGGAGCGGCATTTTTTCCAGTCGGCGGGAGACCGTTTGACACAATGCTGGCGAATTTTCTAAAAGCCCTTTTTAACCCCACTCAATATATCTATCAAAAAACAGGCGCTTCAATGTGGTTTCCGAGCATACAGAATGTTCCCCGGAAAACAGTTCCGGGAGACCAAAAAATTGAATCAGGCGATGAGAAGTTGCGCAGTTTTCTTAATTCCTTGCCACAAAAATCGGCAAATGTTCCCGATCAGAAAGAAACGGTTTTTTTTGCGCAGCTCTCTTCAATCTCTAATAATACTACTACGCAAACAGCCCAACCTCAACAATCCTCAAATCCGATAACTGTCACGCAACAATCCCCAAAAACTTCTCCACAAAGTTTTGATATGAAAAAACAAGACGTACAAGAAAACTCCGAAGAAGAAGCAAATGCTCCAGTTATGGCACTTAAGAAAAAACTGGATGAGGCTAAAATAGAGGAAAAGTTTGAAATCGGCACCCCCAAGTATAATGCTATCCATCAGAAAGTTCTTGAACTGGAAAAACTTTTAGAAGATGTGCGCTCGCAAAAACAGCTACTTGAAGGAAGAATATTTGAACTTCAGAAAAAAATAGAAATGCAGAAACAGAATGTATATTCCCCGGCAACGGCCACAATAAAAGAAGAGACGGAAAGAGTAAAAAAAATACCAAAGGCAATGGGAAAAAGCACCGGAATTCCAATTGTTCCAGACATTCCAAATCTTATAACAGGCGTTATTAAAGATCCGAGGGGCAATCCTTTGGTAAATATTCTAGTTGAAATAAGAGACGGAAGCGATAATCCGGTAAGAGCATTTAAGACGAACTCTCTTGGTCAATTTGCTTCAGCTACCCCGCTTGCAAATGGCACATATGCAATTTTCTTTGAAGACACTAGGGGACAAAACAAATTTGACAATATAGAACTGAACATCATCGGCGAAGTGGTAATGCCTCTGGAAATCACATCTGTTGATACGCGGGAAGAACTACGAAGATCATTGTTTACGGAGTCGAATTGATATGGCAAGAGCTGCCCAAAAAGGACGCGCAACAACACAGAAATTTACGGAAATAGAGTCCATTGAAGGTAATGTGGTAATACTATCCGGAGGAAATGCATGTTTTATTATAGAAGTTACAGCCACAAACTTTTCTCTCTTGTCAAAAGAGGAACAGGATGCAAAGATTTTTTCCTACGCATCTCTTCTTAACTCTCTTTCTTTTCCTATTCAAATATTTATAAGAAGCAGGCAGCTTGATATATCATCATATCTTAGACTCTTAGATCAGGAGAGTCAGAACTCTCAAAATCAAATACTCTCTTCTGAAATTAAACTCTACAGAGATTTCGTAAAAGAACTTGTTAAGGTTAATACTGTTCTGGACAAAAAATTTTATATTGTTATCCCTTATTCGCATCTTGAAGCTGGAATTGGAGGAACAAAAACAGGAACTAAGAGAGGTTTTTCAAAAGATGGTTTCATAGCAGAGGCACAGGCAACTCTTCGCTCAAAGGCACAGTCTCTTCTCTCTCAACTGGCCCGGTTAAATCTTAGAGCAAAAACTCTTGAAAAAGAAGAGTTAGTAAAACTCTATTATGAAATATACAACAAGGATATGATTGAAACTACCCAAGTAGCAGATAACATTAAAACCCCGATTGTTAAAACAAAGAATGCCTTATGAGCCTATTTGCAAAAAAACAAAAAATACAAAATGCAGCTTTACCTGAAAAATTGCAGGGAATTTCGACTATCCAAAAAGGCACGGTATCTCTGATTGACGTAATTGCTCCATCATCCATTGAAGTTGATTTTAATTTTATAAGAGTCGGGGATTTGTATTATAAAACTTTTTTTGTAGTTGGCTACCCGCGATTTGTCAACCCCAACTGGCTCTCTCCTCTTATTGATTTTGATCACTCAATGAATGTGTCCATGTTTTGCTACCCGACCGCATCAAACGACGTTTTATCAGACTTAAGACGGAAAATTGCAGAAATGGAAGCAACGATCTCATCTGAGGTCGAGGAAGGAAAAGCGATTGATCCAAAAATTCAAGCAGCTCTTGAAGATGCCCTTGCCCTTCAGGAACAACTCGCAAAAGGGACCGAGCGGTTTTTCCAATTCAGTCTTTATATAACTCTTTTCTCTGAAAACCTACAAGATCTTGAAGAGGCTACAAGAAAACTAATGTCAACTCTCTCTTCGATTCTTATTATTGTAAAACCGTCCAGTCTTCAAATGGAGGACGGGTTTAAATCAACAATCCCGCTTGGGAGTGACAGACTTTTTATAACCAGAAACATGGACACCACTTCTTTGGCCTCAACTTTTCCTTTTTCCTCGGCCACCCTAACGCAGGATAAGGGAATTATGTATGGCATAAATGAACAAAATGGCTCTCTTATTATATTTGACAGATATTCGCTTGAAAACGCAAATGAAGTGGTCTTTGGCAAATCAGGATCCGGCAAGTCATATCTTATAAAACTTGAGGCGATGAGACAATTTATGTTCGGGACAGAAGTTATAATTCTTGACCCTGAAGGTGAATATGAAACGCTGGCAAAGACTTGGGGAGGAGAATACGTTTCCTTTACCCCCTCTTCTCCTATTAAAATAAACCCATTTGATTTGTCGGGACTATACGAAGAGGGAGAGAATGAACTGGGGCTAAAAATTTTGTCACTGCATGGTCTTTTAAAGATCGTCATGGGGCAACTGGATGCTTCGGAGGATGCGATACTTGACAGAGCCCTGGTTGAAACCTACAGGCAGAAAGGCATAACAGTCGATCCTTCAACGCAAAAAAAAGAACCACCTCTTATGGAAGACCTTTATAAGGTACTGCTTGGAATGGAGGACAAAAGCGCGCGAAATCTTGCATTTCGCCTGGAGAAGTTTATAAAAGGGAGTCTTTCCGGAATATTTAATCAGCAATCAAATTTTGATATAAAAAATCCCCTTACTGTTTTTTCCATTAAATCGCTTGAGGAAGAACTAAGGTCTATTTCCATGCATATCATTTTAGATTTTGTCTGGACGAGGGTAAAAAAGGATCTTAAAAAAAGACTCTTAATCCTTGATGAGGCATGGTACATTATGAAATATGAGGATTCGGCAAGTTTTGTCTATGGAATTGCTAAAAGAGCCCGCAAATATTATCTTGCCCTAACTACTGCTACACAAGACGTCCGGGACTTCTTATCAACCGATTATGGAAAAGCTATTTTATCTAACTCATCTATTCAAATGCTTCTTAAACAAAGCCCAACTGAAATAGATCTTGTATCTAAAATTTTTTATTTGTCAGAAGGGGAAAAAGAGCTTTTACTTTCATCTGATGTCGGAGAGGGATTATTCTTCGCAGGACAAAATCATGTTGCGATGAAGGCAGTTGCCGCGCCTTTTGAACATACGATAATTACCTCAAATCCCCAAGAGCTTGCAAAAAGAGCTCAAGAGGCAACAGATAAAGCTCCTGTGGAAACCGAAAGTAAAACCATAATTCAGCAAAACCAACAACAATCCTTTCAGTCTTCCACGCAGGCTTCTCCTTCTATTGATCCTATGACCAATATCACTCCTCCGCTTCCTCCTGTTTCTGTCAAAGTCTAATTCTGCTATTATTAATTTATGGACCCGAATTCAGGACAGCAACGAAGAGGCGGGACAATTGATAAGATAAATTCTGCTGTAAATACTGCGAAAAATATTAAAAACCTATTTAGCGCCGGGAGAACTGCCATGGGAGCCACAGAGGCTGTATCAACCAGCGAGATATGGGTTCCAATAGCAATAGGACTGGCGATTATTTTAATTATCGTCTTTGTAATACTACTGGGAAGCGGTTCAGGTTCGGCTCTTGAACTCGGACAACAACCAGGCCCCGGGGTTAGCGGTCCTCCCGGCGGCGGAAACAACTCTTGTGGAAAAGGTTCGCTTGATTACTCCATTCCCTTCAAAGATTCTTCTGTCTCTCCTGTAGATATATCTTTAGTAAAAGATGAGATATTAAGTCAATGGCCGGATGCGAAATTATGGAATTGGAATACAATAGTCAGCCAAAGTGTTCAGGCCGGCTGGAATCCTTCTTTTGTTTTAGCACTTTGGGTAGAAGAAAGCGGAGCACAAGGACAATCTGGATATTCAGATCCTCTTGGATGCGACTCCGGCACTCCAACTACTGATATTAACAAAGCTCTTTCATGTGTATTTAATAGTTTCGCGCAGACTAATAATTTTGAAGATTTCATGTGTACCTATGGAGGGGATGGATTTCATAATGCTCCATGCACGTTTAATACAGAAAACCCCGGTTTTCCAGGAGATATCAAATATTGGTACACAAAACTTTCAGGAGGCGCACCACTTGATTGCAACAGTGTCGCACCAAATTTCTCAGGGTGGCCAACAACCGGATGGATAATGCAAGGGCCAAATGGACTAACAGATCACAACAGATTATATACTGAATCGGGCGGAACACATCAGGCAGTTGATATTGCCAACGTAATAGGAACTCCAATATACGCCACTTTTAATGGCACTGTTAGTAAAATTTATACTGGCTATTCAAATCCAGATGCAGGAAGAACCGGAAATACCATTATTGTTGAAGTCTCAGGAAACCCGGGAGCTAGCATAGTCTACGGGCATTTAGATAAAATTATGGTAACAGAAAGGGAAACGGTAGCGAGCGGAACCCTATTGGGGACAATGGGAAATACCGGTTCTTCCACCGGACCGCACCTTCACTGGGAATTTAGAAATATTCCACTTGCTCCGCCTTATATTCCCGAGCCAATTACTCCTCCAAGCTGCGACATTGGAGGTCCAGTAAATATTCCATGCAATCCTGCTTTTGTCTCTTATACTACGGCTACTCCAACCCCGGGCGAAAATCAGGCATACTGGTTTCTTCTGCACCGCAAGTCAATGAGAGAAGACTTTTATCAGGGGGCTCCAGGAGACGTAAGTCAAAGTCATCTTGTAAAAGAATTTACTGTCAGAGTTGGCAAGCCGGGAGAAAGACCAACGCCACTTCCAAGCCTAGCCGGAAGAGACTACTGGCTAATAACTAGCAGGAGGGACACCACAGGAGATCCCTCGACCTCTCCCCGCTTTCTAACCCTAGATATACCCTATCCCTCGCCCTATTATGGTCCTGTACTTTATTCAGAATGCGGCCCCAATGGAAATCAACAATGCAATTGGGGTACTCCCGGCGAATTCGGACTCCATGGAACAGATGGCCATCCAGAACGAGTATTCAATGATGGTTCTACAAACAGCGATTGGAGTTCTGGATGTATAAGGCATCTTGATAATGATATTCTTTATTTAGATAGTCAGCTTGGGCATTTAATCGATAATGGTCAGGAAATCAGATATTATATTCATGATGACTAAAAAATAAAATGAGAGTTTTTTCGTTATTTACAAAAGGGGCATTTCTAATCCTGCTGTTGTCTTTGATAATCCTGGCAGTTGTTTCTTTGTTTTTCAAAAGCCAAAACAATAACAACCAGGTCAATCAAGTTTTTTTACCAACCCCTGTTCCCCACAGCTCTAGCAGAAAATTGCAGAAAATTCCTATGCCAACCATACATACTACCCCAGAGTTAAATGCTAAAAAGGCTAAGATTATCTTTGATTTTGGCAATATAACCCTACCAACTAAGGCAAGGGTTTATCGGGTAATCTCGCGGGGAGTAAGCGAGCAGAGTGCTAGACAATTGGCCAGTAGGCTGGGCTTCAAAACAGAGCCCCAATCCTCACAGGATGTCCAGGGGACAACTTCCTTGCTTTTTATAAGTAGTGATAAAAATGAATATCTAAGTGTGTCTTTAAATACGGGTTATATTGAATATGGTAATAGTCGGGAGCTAATCAAAAGCGACCCTGCTGTCCCAATGTCTTCGACAGCTATCCAATTCTCGTCTAAAACAAACCTTATTGACTTCGCCCAAAATTTTCTTAAAGAAAAAGGGCTTTATTCCTCTGGTGCTAGGCTAGATAGTGTTGGCTATTATACAGGCGGGCTTGAGCCCGTCCAAACACAAGATTTTAATAAAGCGAATTTCTACGATGTTGTCTTTCAAAGAACCCTCGACAATATGACCATATACTATCAATATGCTAACAAATCCCAGATAGAAGTTTTAATTGATAATTACAAAATGATAAAAAAAGTGTCCCTGGAGACGCCTATTGTTCTGGGAGACTTCTGGCAGTATTCTATTCCGGGCATAGATGAGATAGAAAAAGAAATCGAGAACGGACAGGGAGCTGTCGTTTCGTATGGCAAACTAGGAGACATAATCCCGGGACACACCGTGATTAAGTCCATAATCCTAAATAAAATAAGTTTAAATTATTTAGATTATGATAAGAGCAGCTTTATATACCCAATCCTTGTTCTCGGCGGCACAGCTATAAACAGCAGTGGTGATCAAAAAAACATTCTAATGTATTTACCTTCAATTGGAAAATAATTTCTTTTATGTTTCGCCTTGCACCCTAATTGGCATTATTATGTGAAGAAATGTGTCGTCTCCTTTTATTTTAAAAACGCCCGGATTTAGCGGCCCTGTCATTTCAAAAATAATTTCTTCTTCATCTATGTTTGAGAAGAGCTCCAGAAGATACCTTGCGTTAAATGCGATTTCATTTTCCTCCCCTTCGACGGTCGCATCAACGTCCATGGCGCTTTCCCCCAAAGAAGGCGCGCTTGCGGAAATCGTTACCCGATCTTTTTTAACAGAGACTTTTATTATATTTGCGCTTTCTCTTGCAAAAACAGAGCATGTCTTAACGGCGCTTTGAATCTCATTCTTCTTGACAACAACTCTGGTTGAAAAATCGACTGGTATTATTTTCTCATAATTTGGGAATTCTGCCTCAATCAATCTTCCGACCAAAACAGTTTCGTTCCAGGAGAAAACTATCTGATTGTTTTTTGAAGATACAAAAAACTCGACGCTCCCATCCTCTTTTGCCGACACCAACTCTCTTATAATTCTTGAGGGTATGATAAGAGGAGCTTCTTTTGCCGGTGGTCCAACGGTCCCACCCCCGACTCCTTTTTTCAAAGATAGTCTATATCCGTCTGTTGCAACCAAAACAAAACCCCCTTCCTCATCTTCTTCTTTTTTCATTAAAACCCCGGACAAGGCCGGTCTGCCACTGTCCCCGCTTGCGGCAAAAACAACTCCTGCAAAATCACCCTCTATGGTTTTTTTATTAATCACCGCTCTTCTCCCTCCCTTTTCTTCATAAATCTTCGGGAATTCCTCTTGGGAAATTGTTTGAAAGATTGTTTTTGTTTTCTCGCTTTTTAAAACAATGTTTTTTTCTTCTGTATACAGAGTTATTTTCCCTCTTGGTATGTTTGTTAAAAGATCAAAAAATAACTTAGCAGGCACCGTTGTTCCTCCTTCCTCTTCGATGTTTGCGGGTATGCTTGTTTCTATTCCTATTTCAAGGTCTGTTGCTGATATAAAAAGCTTTCCCTTTTTAGCAACTAAAAGAAAATTGAGAAGAACGGGAAGTTGACTTCTGTTTGAAACGGCGTGATTTACAAAAGCAATTTTTTTTTCAAGATTTTCAGACAAAAAGAAGATTTTCATTTTTACTATACTTTTATAAATAGTAGTTGTAGTAGTTTATAGGGAAAAGTGGAAAAAAGCAAGAGGCCAAGACTGGGAAAATGTGGAAAAGATGTTTAAAACTTTGTTGATGGAGAGTTGATAGAAAAAACTAGTCTTTTAATCCACAAGCTGTTTGTTGTTAAGGGGGATAATTTGTTTTATCTCCGAAGATATAAGCTGGTTCGGCAAGAGTCCTTCGATCTTGCGGGTTCCGTGAATTACGGTGGTGTGATCTCGTCCTCCCAAAATATTGCCTATTTCAACATAAGACATATTAAGTTCCTTTCTGAGAATATACATGGCAATTTGTCTGGCTCTTACCAAAGAAGCGTCTCTTTTTTCTCCCTTGAGTTGCGTTTGTTTGATTTTATAAAACTCACAGATTCTTTTGATAAGCTCATCTGGGTGATATTGATTGATCCCCTCGTCACTCCCATTATTAAGAACCTTGTCTACGAGAGGCTTTGACAAATCCATTCCAAGCGCTTGGGACTGGGTGATTAACCTAAGAAGTGTTCCTTCAAGTCCTCTTGTGTCGCTTATCTTTTCTGCTATTTGTTTTGCCGCATCCATTGAGAGATCGAAGTTGTTTTTCTTTGCCTTGATAAGAAGAATTGCGCACCTGAGTTCGAAATCGGGCGGTTCAATGTCAACAGTCAGTCCTCCACTAAACCTTGAAGATAATCTTTTTTCTAATTTTTTGATTTCAGAAGGAGGTTTGTCTGAAGATAAAACAATTTGCGACCCCCTATCCACAAGCGTATTGAAAGTATGAAATAGCTCTTCTTGTACTTTTTCTTTTCCCGCAATAAATTGAACGTCATCGATTATCAAAACATCAGTCCCCCTAAATCTTCTTTTCATTTTTGCCGTGTCATTTGTCCGTATGGCCTCAACCACCTCATTGGTGAATTCCTCGCTGGTTATATAAACAATCCTTTTGTCGCTATGGTTTTCGTATACATCGTTTGCAATTGCCTGCATAAGATGGGTTTTTCCAACACCAACAGGACCATATATAAAAAGAGGATTATATGCATTGCCAATCTTTTTCGCTACTGTTTGAGCGCTGACATAAGCAAGCTGGTTGGTTGAAGAAACAGCCATGGTTTGAAATGTATAATCTTTTCTAACCCTAGGTAAATGACCGATTGTTGCGGATGCATCTGTCTTAAAAAGAGGAAAATCTTTTTCCCGAGGAGAGGAGGATAAAATGCGAGGAACGAAAATAATCTTTGCATCGAATCCAACCTGTTTGTCTATAGCTTTTTTGATAATTTGATAATATCTTTTTTGCAGAAGATCGATAATCATTGCGGATGGAGCAGCTATTGTTATGACTTCACCTTCAAGTGAGAAGAGATAAGTTTTTTTAAAAAGAGTAAAAAATATGGCTTTTGAAACTTCTGTTTCGATTTCGCCCAAAACCCTGTTCCAGATTTCCTGATTTTCTTTGATCATAATAAATTCCTTAGTAAGGGGTTCTATGAGTTTAACTTTGTTTTGAAGTTTTTGTCAAGATAATAAAATAGATAAAACTATGTCCTTTTTTTTCTTTCAAAAAAATATTTTTTTTGGTATACTATTAAATGTAAAGGAGGTTATATGGAGAAAACTATAAAGCTGAAAAAAATAAAAAGAAAAAGAAAACATGGGTTTAGAGCCAGAACAAAGACTTATGCCGGCAGAAAAGTTATCAAAAGAAGAATTAAAAAAGGAAGAAAAAGAATTGCTGTTTAAAAGAATATAATGCTAAAAAAAATAAATCGTCTGCCAAAAACAGCCGATTTAAGAGGCGGCAGAGAGTTTTCCTCGATTTTTTTTAGACTTAAGACATCAAAGAACAGCGAAGAGTTTAGTAGATTTGGTTTTGTAATATCAAAAAAAATAGACAAAAGAGCAGTTATAAGAAATAAAATAAAAAGAAAGATGAGTTTTTGCATAGAAAAAAACATAGATAAAATTACAAGAGGCGTTGATATGCTATTTTTAACAAAGAAAGAGATAGTCGGTAAAACAATAAATGAAATTTGTTTCGATATAGAAGAAGCTCTTAAAAAAGAGAAACTTTTGAAATGAAATATACACTTTTGCTTTTAATAATCTTATATCAAAAAACATTATCCGCTATTCTTAAAAATATACTTGGGGTTCAATCATTTTGCAGATTTAACCCAACATGCTCTGAATATGCAAGAGCATCAATTAAAGAAAAGGGAGTTTTGATAGGAGGATACGATTCTTTTGTTCGGATTTTAAAATGTCAACCCTTTTATAAGGGAACTTAAGTTATGCATTCGACAATACCAAACTTCTTATTTCTTTCCTATCCAATAATTAATATTCTGGTAATAATTTATCAGATCTTGTTTTTCCTTCATTTTCCGTATGCGCTCGGGTTTTCAATAATTGTTCTAACAATTCTTATCCGCCTTGTCTTGTATCCCTTGACAACATCGCAATTAAAGGCGACAAAAAAAATGCAAGAACTGTCTCCTCATCTGAGCCGTCTTAAAGAAAAACATAAAAATGATGCGAAGATGCTTCAAAGCGAAACAATGAAACTTTATAAAGAGCATGGCGTGAATCCAGCTGCCGGTTGCCTGCCTGTTTTAATTCAGCTTCCTCTTATCTGGGCTTTATATCAAGTTTTGCAGGATATTGTTAAATACACGCCAATTCAAATTAATAGCGTTTTGTATTCTTTTATTCCCAAACTTTCAAAAACATGGGATCTTACTTTTTTTGGCTTGCCTCTTATTCAGAGCCCGTCTCATCTTGTTTCAGCCAGTCCTCTCGTCTTGTTAATTCCAATAATTACAGGAGTGTTTCAGTTTATTCAGTCAAAAATGATCTTAAATCCGATTCCTCAAGCAGATGTTGTAGAGAAAAAAACAGAGAAAAAAAAGGATGATTTTGCAAGCGCCTTTCAATCCCAATCCTTATATATTTTCCCTTTGATGATAGGAATTTTTTCCTGGGGATTTCCAATCGGGCTTTCTCTCTACTGGAATACGTTTACTGTATTTGGTATCATACAGCAATACCAAGTTACCGGACTTGGAGGGCTTGAAGAGTTATGGACAAAAAAGAAGAAAAAATTATAAAAGAGACCACAAAAGAATTACTTAAACTTCTTGATATAGACGGAGAAGTTAAGGTGGTAAAAAATAACGAAGGAGCGGATGTGGTTCTTGAGACAGAGGAACGTGGTATTATCATTGGTTATCACGGAGATATTCTTGAATCGCTTCAGACCATACTTTCATTGTGTATCTTTAAAAAAACCGGAAAGTTTCTGCGTATCTCTCTTGAGGTAGGAGAATATAAGAAAAATCGTGAGGATTGGTTAAGATCCCTCGCCTTTAATATAAAAGACAGAGCGTTGGAGGAACAAAGGGAAATTCCAATACCTTCGCTTAAGGCTTGGGAGAGAAGAGTGATCCATCTTATGTTTCAAAACGATGAAGAGATCAGCACGCAATCAATTGGTGAAGGAAAAGACAGGGTTTTGGTGGTCAAGCCCAAAAATTAATCTTGATAACCTTAAAGATATTTTTTTTCTTTCTATTCTTCTTTTTCTTCCGACCCAATTTGGGCGTCATTTTTGGCCAGACTTTTCTTATGTCAAAGGAATAAGAATAGATTACCTCTCCCCCACTTTATATTTTACAGACATATTGACCATTTCCTTATTTATTCTTTTTATTTTCTCTTTGAAGGATATTAGATTGAAGTTTAAAGTCGCAATTGGCAAGCATGTTGCTTATTATTTGCCGCTCGCCATTTTAGTTATTGGTATTATTTTTTCAAAAAATCCCCTGAGCGGATGGTATGGACTTTTAAAACTTCTTGAATTTATTTTTTTCGGTTTTTATACTGCCCTAAGTATAAAAAAATTTAAGTTCAGTACAATCTTGTATATATTTTCAATATCTATCCTCTTTGAGTCATTTTTAGCGCTTTTTCAGTTTTTAAACCAAGGGTCACTTGGTGGAATATTTTATTTTTTTGGAGAGAGAGATTTTAATGGGCAAACACCGGGAATAGCTAATGCATCTTTGAACGGACAGTTAATTCTTCGTCCTTATGGCACATTTTCCCATCCAAATGTTCTGGCGGGCTTCCTTCTTATAGAAATGATTGTTCTGATATATAATCTAAATTATAATATAAAGGCTCTTGTATCCTGGACAGCTATTATAGCTTTGTCTTTGGGAACAGTAGCTCTTTTTTTAACAATGGAAAGGGTTGCAATATTGTTATGGATCTTTATAATAATTCTTTTGGGAATAAAAAATTTTTATAGAAAGAAAAAAGTTTTTTATTTTCTACTGCCATTTATTTTAATTTCTATAGCCGTGCTACTTCCTACTTTTTATTTAAGATTTACAAATTTAAATTTTTCGGATCAAAGTTTCGTACTTCGGGGAGAGCTGATTAAAGAGTCTTTAATAATGATAAAAAATCAGCCTATTTTTGGTACAGGAATAAATAATTTTTTATATAATTTGCCCGATTTTTATCTTCAGCCTGTTCATAATATTTATCTTCTTATTGCTACTCAAACAGGAATTCTGGGGCTTATTTTTTTTCTCTGGTTTATTATAAAAGCGTACCGGAATTTACGATTTACGATTTACGATTTACGATTTACGATTTTGACCTCTGTTTTAATACTTGGTTTTTTTGATCATTATTTTCTAACACTTCAACAAGGACAGCTTCTTTTTTCTTTTGTTCTTGGATTAAGTTTTGTAAAAATTCACATATGAACAAGTTTGACCTGCTATGATAGATGTTTTAAATATATTTACAGACGGAGGAGCAAGGGGAAATCCAGGACCTGCAGCTATTGGAGTATTTATTAAAGACGGGAACAATAAAGAAATTACAAAAATTGGCAAAAAAATTGGTACAACTACGAATAATGTTGCAGAATACAGGGCAGTAATCGAGGCGTTAGATTTTGTAATTAATAACAAAAATGAACTTTCGGAAAATGCAAAGATAAATTTTTTTCTTGACTCAGAGCTTGTATGTTCGCAAATTAGAGGGCTTTATAAAATTAAAAAGCCAGAGCTTCGGGATCTTCTTTTTGTAATAAGGGAAAAAGAGGCAGGGTTAAAGTTACCAATTTCTTATAATCAAATTCCAAGAGAAGAAAATCGTCAGGCAGACAAACTAGTCAATCTTGCCCTTGACAATAAACCAATAAACACCCCCTTTTGATATCTTCTGGACATAAAATTATAATTGGCCTAAAATAGTTTTAGTGAAAAAAACTGCCAGACTCGTAACAGAGGAGAAAAATGCGCTTTTTAATGCCCCAATACTTATAGTTGACAAACAGGGTTTGCTTGGAGATTTACTTTCCCAGGAGCTCGAGAAAGATATTTTGGTAGTTTTTGTGAGTGAAAAAATACCAAGTCCTGGGAATGTAGTTCACATCCCGTTTGAAAAGAACATTCCGACAATTCCAAACAATACGTATTCATATATTTTTGTTGTTGACGATGGCAGATATACAAGAGAGTCTATTCCGAGTTTCATCAAAAAAGCAGAGCAGGATAAATCCGGGCTTGCCTTTATAACTTATTTGCGGTATATGGATGAAAAATCAATAGAGTATTTAAGTTCAGAATATAAAAGAACAAAAGTTATTATCTATGGAGACATTTTTGGTAAAAATCTGCCGAGTTTTATTCAAAAAATAAAAGAATCAGGAAAAATTGAAATTCCAGGAGATGGAACAAGGGAATTATACCCTGTTTTTATAAATGATGTCGTAAAGGAAATTCTTAAAGCAGTATTTGGAGCAAATACGAAACTTAAGATTTTCTATCTTTTTCAAAGGAACACTATAACATATCTCTTGGTGGCTAAGATTTTGCAAAAAAAGTATCCGGAACTAAAAATAGATTTTATACGAGAAGAAAAACAAAAAGAAATTAATTTTTCTAAAAAAGAAGAAGGAGAATATCTTTTGGGGGATGATTATCCGCTTGAGAAAAGAATTGAGGAGGTTTTTGATGATGAGTCAATGCAAAATAGAACAGAAGAAGATTTTATTACCGCTCCAAGAAAAAAATATCCAAAAAAAATTATATTTATATTCTTCTTGATTATATTTTTTCTTTTACTTCCTCTTCTCTCAACCCTGGTGCTTTCCTTATTGGGTGCGAAGACACTCATTGATACAAGCGCGGCTTTTGATAATGAGAATATTAAGAATGCTGAAGAGAAAGTAAATCTGTCAAACCTTTTTTTCTCGGGAGCGGTTGACGCATCAAAAGTCCTTGTTTGGCAAACAGAGCTCGTTGGACTTAATAGACAAATAGAGCCATTTATTAAAAAAATAGAGACAGGAAAAAAAATATCTTATGCGGCAAGTGACATAACTTATGCATCTATAACTTTTAAAAACATTATTTCGGGAAATTCTGCAAATTTAACTAATGATTTTGATAAACTAGAGTCTTATATTAAAAATTCCGCAATTTTGCTTTCAGAGGCAGAAGTTAATAAAGATGTTTATCCTGATATTATAAAAAAAATACAAAAAGAAAATGAACTCATAAGCGTTGCAATGAGCATACAAGACGAACTTCCTGATATTTTGGGAGTGTCAAATAAAAAGACTTATTTGGTTCTTTTTCAAAACAACATGGAACTTCGGCCTGGCGGAGGTTTCATTGGATCGTATGCCCTTATGACTATGGATAAAGGGAAAATGACAGATTTTTCCGTCCACGATGTCTATGATGCTGACGGACAGCTTAAAGGGCATGTGGAACCACCCTATCCGATAAGACGCTATCTTGCGAAAGCTAACTGGTATCTAAGGGACAGCAACTTTGATGTTGATTTTACCCGCTCGGCATCTTCATCCGCTTTCTTTTTAAATACAGAAACAGGAAAAATGGTAGACGGAGTTATCGGAGCTGATGTGTCTTTTGTTAAAAATTTTTTATCCACAATAGGGCCTGTCTATGTGCCGCAATATAATGAAACTGTCAATGCTGACAATCTTTTTTATCTCACTGAGCAGCATGCGGAGAAAAATTTTTTCCCCTCCTCAACACAGAAGAAAGATTTTCTTAGTTTTCTTTTTAAAGCAATAGAGGGAAATTTATCCTCCAGAAAAAATCTTCCATATCTTGCGATTGCAAAAGCAATTACGGAATCTCTTACGGAAAAACATATTGTTCTTGCTTTCAATAACCCATCTCTTCAGGATATATCCACGGTAAACCGGTGGTCATCATCTTTGTGGGATGATAGGAAGACAAGTAGAAACTCAATAAATGATTTTGTTGGAATAAGTGAGGCAAATCTTGGTGTAGATAAAGCAAATTATTTTTTAGGAAGAAGCGTATCTTACGATGCAAAAGTACAAGACGATGGTACAGTTTTATCAAAGATTACGGTTTCTTATAAAAATGCAAGTACAGGCTGGCCAGGGGGTGATTATAAAAATTATTTAAGATTTATTCTTCCCTTAGATTCTGAGCTTTTGAATATTTTCATAGATGGTACTTCGCAAAAAATCGTTAATGCAATCACAGACCCTTCTGTCTATGAGAAAAAAAATTTTGTGCCTCCAGACGGACTTGAGGTAGAGAAGACTGAAGAATTGGGAAAAACGATATACGGTTTTCTGGTCGTGATTCCTTCCGGAGCTCTCAAAACAATATCATTAAGTTATAAACTTGCGCAAAAAATTTCTCAAGATACCCCTTCTTTTCTATACAGTCTTTATGTGTTTAAACAACCAGGTACAGACAATTATCCATTTGATTTTACCTTATCTTATCCATCTTCCTATCAGGTAATATCCCCTTTTGAAAATTTTCATTATAAAAACAATAAAATTTTTCTTTCAGAAGATCTTACGTCAGATAAAGAATTTTTTGTAAATCTCGCAAAAAAATAAATTAGACAACATTATTTCAATTCCCAATTTTAGGACAATTTCAAAATCAGCCTATATTATTCTTATACTTTTCGCATATCATAGATTGAAACAAGATTGTTATGAATGATACAATACTCTAATAAGAGTATGGACAAGATTTATAATCATAAAATCGTTGAGGAGAAAATTTATAAGTTTTGGGAGAAAAACGGCTACTTTAATCCAAGAATTAATAAGAAAAAAAAACCGTTTTCTATCATTCTTCCTCCTCCTAATGCCAACGCGCCACTTCATTTTGGGCATGCAATGTATGTGATTGAGGATATTCTTGTACGTTTTTACCGAATGAAAGATGTTCCAGCTCTGTGGCTTCCCGGCGCTGATCATGCAGGTTTTGAAACCCAATTTGTTTTTGAAAAAAAACTTGAAAAAGAGGGAAAATCCAGATTTGATTTTCCGCGTGAGACTCTATACAAAATGGTTTTAAGTTATGTTCTTGAAAATAGAAGAGGAATGCAAAATCAATTAAGAAGGCTTGGTTTTTCTCTTGATTGGAGTCGAGACAAATTTACTCTCGATCCAGATATAATCAAGATTGTTTATAGAACTTTTAAAAAATTATATGATGACAAACTTATCTATAGAGGAGAAAGGCTTGTTAGCTATTGTACTCATTGCGGAACATCTTTTTCGGATCTTGAAGTAAGTCATAGAGAGCAAAAAGACCCTCTTTACTACATTAAATATGGGCCTTTTGTTTTAGCAACTGTCCGGCCCGAAACAAAATTTGGAGATACAGCAGTTGCAGTTAATCCAAAGGACAAGAGATATAAGAAATGGGTAGGAAAAGAAATAGAGGTGAAGGGTGTTATCGAAAAATTTAAGGTTAAAGTAATTGAGGATAAAGTAATAGATCCTAATTTTGGCACAGGAGTTGCCAAGGTCACACCTGCTCATGATATGAAAGATTTTGAAATAGGACTTCGGCACAATTTAGATAGAATTCAAGTAATTGACTTTAACGGTAGGTTAAATGAGAGGGCGGGTAAATATAAAGGGCTTTTGGTAAAAGAAGGAAGAAGGCAAGTGGTCGAAGGTATGCAAAAAGTAGGACTTATTGAGAAAATTGATGAAGATTATGTTCATACAATTGAGGTTTGTTACAAGTGTGGCACAACGATTGAGCCAATGCTTCTTCCTCAATGGTTTATCAAAATGGAACCTCTGGCAAAGCCTGCAATAGAGGTAGTTAAGAAAGGGAGGATTAAAATTTATCCAAAAAAATTTGAAAAAATTTATTTTCAGTTTTTAGAGGATATACGAGATTGGAATATATCAAGACAAACTGTTTGGGGGATAAGAATCCCTGCATGGCAATGCACAAATTGCAAAATCAAAAATCAAAAGCCAAAAGTCAAAAATGAAAGGAAATCCAACAATTCTCCTTGGATCATCACTGAGGGCGAGAAGCCAGAAGAATGTTCTAACTGCGGCTCAAAAGACTTGAAACAAGATGAAGATACTTTTGATACGTGGTTTTCATCTTCTCAGTGGCCATTTGCTACTCTTCAAACTACTAAACCTGGAGATTTTGAGTATTTTTATCCGACAACTGTTATGGAAACAGGATACGATATTTTACGATGGTGGGTGGCAAGAATGATTATGATAGGAATCTTCGCAACAGGAGAGACCCCATTTAAAAATGTTGTTCTTCATGGATTAGTAAACGACCCCTTAGGTAAAAAAATGAGCAAATCCAAAGGCAATGTTGTGGATCCTCTGGAGATTGTAGATGTGTACGGAGCCGATGTCTTACGTTTTGCTTTAGTATACGGTACTGCTTTTGGTAATGACCAAGCACTTTCATATCCGAAACTTCAAGCTATGAGAAATTTTACAAACAAACTTTGGAATATAGCGCGATTCATTGATATGAACCGAAATCAAAAATCAAAAGTCAAAAGTCAAAATTTAACAATAAAACAATTGAGAAATTTGGCGATAAATAAGATTGATAAGGACTGGATTAAGAAGACAGAGAAACTAGCTGACGAGGTCACTAAAGATATTGAGGATTACAATTTTCATTTTGCAACAGATAAACTTTATGAATTTACTTGGCACCAATTTGCAGACATTTACATTGAGGATGTAAAAAAAAGAATGGATGAGAATTCATGCTTGATTCTTTGTTCTTTATTTTTAGCTTTATTAAAGCTCATTCATCCTTTCATGCCATTTGTGACAGAAGAGATTTACCAGAGGTTTGAGTTTGGAGAGTCTTTAATGATTGATTCCTGGCCAAAGGTATGAATAAAAACCGTAAATTCCCGAAGATTTACCGATTTATTACCGAGAATGATTCTTGGAGACAACTTCTAATCGGGTTTGTCTCGTCTTTTGTTTTTTTAGCACTGGCAGTGGTATGTATGAATACATACAAAAATTATCAGGAAAAACTTTTGCAAGATAGTGAAAGAGCGCAAATTAATAAAGAAATAAGTTTATGGAATCCCATATTACAAAAATATAAAGGCTATAGGGATGGATATTTTCAAATCGCCCTTTTAGAATACCAGCTTAAAGATTTTGAAAAAGCAAGAAATTATCTTCAAAAAACACTTATTCTTGATCCAAATTTTGAAGAAGCGAGAAAGTTGGAGAAAATATTAAATAGCAGAAAATAGGATTATTTTATTGAGTTTCTTCTTTAGGTTTTTCTTCACCGGTTTTTTCTTCTTTTGGAGTTTTCTGAGCCGCCTGTTCTTCTTTTGGAGCTTCGCTTTCTTCTGCTCCTGTTTCTGCCTTGGCCTCTTCCACTGCTACAGCTTCTGCCGTTGCCTGTTCCTTTGCTTCTTTTGAAACCAGTTCTCCAATTTTTACAATTACTTGAGAAGGGTCGGTAAGTATGGTTACGCCATTTGGCGTTTTTATGTTTCCGACTGTTATCTGTTCATCGACCGCGGCTAAAGATTCAACATTTACTTCTATATTTTCCGGCAATTCTTCCGGCAATGCTTCTACCTCAATCTCTGATAAAACCTGCATCAGAAGACCAATCTTATCAGTTACTGCCTTAGGTTCGCCTATAGTTATGGCAGGCACCATTGTTTTGACCTTTTCCTTAAGATTTACCTGATAGAAGTCGGCGTGCAGAGGTTCTCCTAAATAAGTTGTTTGAACATTGTGAATCAAGACTGGCACTAATTTTTTATCAAGCTCTAAATCAATAAGACCTGTCTCTCCGGCTTCTTTAAAAACTTTAGTAAATTCCTTTAAAGACGTCTGTACGGCAATGGATTTTATGTCTTTTCCATAAATATTTGCAGGCAAGATGCCCTCTTGTCTTAGTTTTTTTACTTTTTTGCCTAAAACCTTTCTTTTTTCAACCGCAATCTTTTCTCTCCTCATAAGATATCTATTTTACCTTAAGCTGGTTCATATTACAACTGTTAATTTTAAGTGTTATAATACAGGTAATTATGCGGATTTTGGGTATTGATCCTGGGATTGCAAGAACAGGGTGGGGAGTAATCGAAGAAATTAAAAATTTAAAATTAAAAATTAAAAATTATGGCTGTATCGAGACAAGTTCCAAGAAAAAAACGGAAGAGAGACTCGCGGATATATACGCAGAAATCCTAAATTTAATAGATAAATATAAGCCCGACGCAATTGCGGTTGAGGAGCTTTTTTTCAACACCAATGCAAAAACCGCTTTTGTAGTCGGACAGGCAAGAGGGGTAGTCCTTTTGGCGGGAGCACAGAAGACAATTGAAATAGGAGCCTACACTCCCTTGCAGGTGAAAATTGCTATTTCAGGATACGGAAGGGCGGAGAAAGCGCAGGTTGGAAAAATGGTAAAGACAATTCTTAATCTTAAAGAGATTCCAAAACCTGATGACACGGCAGATGCCCTGGCAGTCGGGCTTACGCATTTGTTTTCAAGAAAGGTGAGCAGCTATGATAGGTAGTCTTAAAGGGAAAGTTGAATTAAAAGATGCAACTACATTAATTATTGATGTGAACGGAGTGGGTTATAAGGCAACTGTTTCAGCAGATGTTCTGGAAAATGCCGTAATTGGCTCACAGATTAAAATATATACCTATACTTATGTCCGGGAGGATCTTTTGGAACTTTTTGGATTTTCCCAAGCTGAGGATTTAAAACTTTTCGAAAGAATTATCACGGTTCCGGGAATTGGTCCCAGAAGTGCTATAAATATTTTTTCAGTAGGAAATAGAGAGGCTATAACTCAGGCAGTTATTAAAGGAGATGTAGAATTTTTCACTCAGGTGTCAAGACTTGGCAGGAAAAATGCCCAAAAGCTTATTATTGAACTTCGGGGAAAGCTTGGTAGTCTTGAGGATCTGGATTTATCCCAAGAAGCAGATGCTCAATCAAGAGAAGTATTTAGTGTCCTTAAGGGTTTTGGATTTAGCGCAAAAGAAGCGCGTGAGGCTCTTAAAACAGTTGCAAAAGACCTGCCTGCCGGCAGGCAGGTAGAAAGCGTTGAGGAGAAGGTAAGACTGGCGCTGAAATATTTGGGAAAGTAATTAATTTTCAATTTTAATTTATAATTTTCAATGAATTTTAAATCATTTAATTTTAAAACATTTTGATTTGAATAAAAATTTAAAATTTCAAATTCAAAATTATGCCGAATAAGAAACAGATTAAGCTTGATGAACAGGAGACGCCTGAAGAAGAGGTATTATTTACATCTCTTAGGGTCAGTGACTGGACAGGATTTTTGGGTCAGAAGCAAGTTAAAGAGTCTTTGCATATTGCCATAAATGCGGCAAAGAAAAGAAAAGAAGCGATAGAGCATATACTTTTGTATGGACCTCCGGGGCTTGGCAAAACTACGCTTTCTCATCTGGTTGCCAAGCAAATGGGAGCAAATATCAGAATAACATCCGGTCCTGCGATTGAAAGAGCAGGAGATTTGGCATCAATTCTGACCAATCTTGAAAAAGGAGATATATTATTCATTGATGAAATTCACAGGCTTAATAAAGTGGTTGAAGAGACACTTTATCCGGCGATGGAAGACTATGCTTTGGATATAGTTTTAGGTAAAGGACCGTCGGCGCGAACACTTCGACTTGAACTTCCGCAGTTTACAATTATTGGTGCAACTACCCGGATTGGACTTATGTCTGCTCCTCTTCGGGATCGCTTTGGCGTGGTCCACCGTTTAAATTTTTATGACCCGAAAGATCTTGAAATAATCATAGAAAATGCTGCCAGAAAACTTAAAGTCGCAATTGACAAAGAAAGTGTTAAACAAATTGCCAAAAGAGCAAGGGGAACCCCCCGGATAGGCTTAAAGCTTCTCAAAAGAGCTCGGGATTTTGCGCAGGTAAAAGGAGAGGGGAAGATCACCAAAGAATTAGTTAACGAAGCCTTGAAGATGCTTGAGGTGGATGAGATGGGCCTTGACTCAAGCGACCGAAGATTCCTAAAGGCAATAATTGATAAACACGGGGGCGGACCGGTGGGATTAGAAACGATTGCATCAACTATTTCAGAAGACACCGGAACAATTGAAGAGGTAGTTGAGCCGTATCTTTTGCAAATTGGACTTATTAAAAGAACTGCAAGAGGTCGTACTGCCACCCCCGCTGCCTACCAGCATCTGGGCAAAACTCCACAAAAAGAAAACAAACAGGATAAACTGATATAATTATGACTTCTGCTAATTTTGATGGAATTATTCAATATATAGCTGAAGAATGTAGAGATTTAAAAAATAAATATGTTGATGAGGACTTAAAGATTGATTATATTTGTATATTTTCTCAAAGTCAGGAAGAGTATAAAGAGCTTATTCAATGCGCATCACCTCTTGGCGAAATTGTAGACAATACCGAAACTGGCCCTGTTTTTAAATTTAATAATCCTCCAAAAACTGTTCTTGGAACACCAAAAGTTCTAAAGATAAGAATTCCGGATAAAACAAGATCTGAAAGAGGAGGTGTGGATTTGACTACAAATTACAGCGATTTTAAAATAAAATACTTTGATAATAAAAGATTCAAGTTAATTGAAAGAGAAAAATTTGAGATGTTAGAGCTTAGAGACGAAGAGTTTAATGTTTTAGTTTATTTTTCCAGTATTTCACCAAGTGAGCTCTTAGAGGAAGAATAGATCAGTACAAGTTTTCCTGTCTTGGACGGTATTGCAGGGCTTCGGCGATGTGAGTTGGTTTTATTTCCTTTGACTCTTCAAGGTCGGCAATAGTACGCGCGATTTTTATGGTTCTATGATAAGAGCGGGCTGAAAGTTTCATCCTGGAAACTGCAAGACGAAGAAGATCAATGCATCCTTTTGATAATTTGCAAAATTCTCTTAAATCTTTATTGCTCATTTCGGAGTTTGAAGTGATCTTTTTTTTCTTGAATCTTTTTGTCTGGATGTCCCGCGCCTTTTGGACTTTTTTTTGAATTTCCTTTGAGGCCTCAGTTTTTACTTTGTAATCATCTGTTGTTAGCTTCTCTATCTTTACAGCCGGCACGTCCAAGTGGATGTCAATTCTATCAAGCATCGGTCCTGATATTCTCTTCTGATATCTTGTAATTTGGGAAGCTCCGCAGCGGCATTCATGGGTGTTATCCCCAAGATATCCACATGGACAGGGGTTCTGGGCTGCAACCAGCATAAATTTGGCTGGAAAATTTATGCGGCCTGATGATCTTGAGATCGTCACATTCCCATCCTCCATAGGCTGTCTTAGTGCTTCAAGAACATGTCTTGGAAACTCGGGAAACTCGTCCAAAAATAAAACACCACGGTAGGCGAGTGAGATTTCCCCAGGTTTTGGTACGGTTCCTCCGCCAATTAGTCCGATATGAGATGTAGTGTGATGGGGAGAGCGAAAAGGCCTTGTAACAATCAAGGATTTTTTGTCCAAAAGCCCTGAAATACTATAGATGTTGGTTACTTCAAGTGCTTCATCAAACGTAAGACGGGGGAGGATGGAAGGGAGGGTTCGGGCAAGAAGTGTTTTTCCGGCGCCCGGCGGACCTTTGAAAAGAATATTATGGGAGCCGGCAGCTGCAATCTCAAGCGCTCTTTTTGCCTGCTCCTGTCCTTTCACCTCGTTCATGTCAAGATCAAAAGAGTCATCCTTGAAATGGGATTTGATATTGATATGCTTTTGGGGAGTTATTTTCCCCTGTCCTGTTAAGTGGTGGAAAAGTGCAAGAAGAGTCGGAACCGGAAATACTTGAATGCCGGTTAAAATTGCTGCTTCTTTGGCGTTAATACTTGGCAGAAAATTTTTTTTTAATTTTTTGTCTTTTGCCATTATAACTTGCGGCAAAATTCCATTGGTATGACGGAGCTTTCCGTCCAGAGAAAGTTCTCCCGTAAAAATTGCGTCACTTATGTCGGCTTTTAATTGATCGGATGCAAGAAGAATTCCAAGAGCGATAGGCAAATCATAAGAAGGTCCTTCTCTGGGAAGGTCTGCAGGAGCTAAATTTACAGTTATTCTTTTTGCCGGAAAATCAGCGCCTGAGTTTTTAATAGCAGATCTTACTCTTTCTTTTGCCTCTTCAACCGCCTTATCGGGAAGACCGACTATTGTAAAAGATGGTAAACCCTGCGAGGCAATATCTACCTCAACCTCAACCGGCACTGCATCAAGACCGACAATAGCTGCTGAATTAACCTTTGCCAGCATATATTTATAATAGCACACAGAACTTGCTCTTGATTTCTAGTGAATTAGAAATTAAAATAGCAGGCATGTCGCCAAAAGAAGGAGGACGGAATTTTTTCAGTTCGCCAAGAGAGGTTTTAAGAAGATTTCCGCTTAACTACGAATTTGTGGGAAGGGAAAATATAGGCGCAGCACGAGAACTTCTTGCTAAAGGAGCAACAATTGCAGCAATTATTGACCACAAGGGTTTTGCGGATTTGGTAAGCGGAGCAATGGTTACCGTGAAAGAAGGATTTGACGATTTAGTTAAAAGGGCAAATATTATTGCCAAAATTACCTATGTTAACAAATTTCCTTCAAAGCAACTGGTAAAAAATTTTAATTTTAGACCGGTAGTTCCTCATACTATGCCAAATTACCCAAAAAGAGATGAAATCAATGAAGAGGCCAGACGTTGGGCTCAGGAGCTTCCCGAAGGGTCAATATTAATTACAGCTCCCGAAGGAACGCGGGTTAAAGAAGGAAGGATGATATCGGGAAGACATGGGGCTTCCGAATTCTGGCACGGAAGAGGCAGGCGTTTTATTCTGCCCGTTGCAATTGAAGGCACCGAAAAACAAATGCCGCGGGGTGCATTAGGTATTCCAAAATATTTTGCCGGAGGATTCAGAATAAAAGCAAGATTTATAATCGGAGAACCAGTTCCGGTTGAGCAAATTGATGAAGCAGCCTGGTTTTTCTCACGTGGAGATGAAGAAGACTTCAGACGTTTAAAAACAGACCTGGCAATGCTTTTGATAGCCCAGCTTCATCAAGACCCCAAATACAAGGGAACATATCATATGCAATTAGAAGAAAAACTCGGACTACAGGGGGGTTTTAGTGAATGGCTTAGACAGAGAAATTCCCATCCTGTATAAATCGTGGCTTGACAAGAAAGGGATATTTTAGTAGAGTAAATTATGGAGCCTCAAAAACCTGTACTTCCCGTTGGACTTACTTTTGATGACGTTCTTCTTTTGCCCGGATATTCTGATTTTTCAAGAAAAGAAATAGATTTATCTTCTTATTTTTCAAAAAAAATAAAACTTGCAATTCCTTTCTCATCAGCTCCCATGGATACGGTTACTGAATCAAAACTTGCAATTTCACTGGCTCTGCTTGGGGGAATAGGGATTATTCACAGAAATCTAACTATAGAAGTTCAGGCAAAAGAGGTTCTAAAAGTAAAAAGAAAAAGGCTTTTGGTTGGTGCTGCAGTAGGAGCAAGCAAAAGTTTTGAGGAAAGAACAAAAGCTCTGGTTAAGGCAGGAGTAGATGTAATTGTAGTTGATTCGGCACATGGCTTCTCAAAAAAAGTTATTGATGCGATTTCTTTTATTAAGAAAAATTATAAAAAAGTTGATGTGGTTGGGGGAAATATTGCAACGGCCGATGGGGCAAAGGCGCTTATCAAAGCAGGTGCAGACGGCTTAAGAGTTGGAATGGGGCCCGGCGCAATATGCACCACAAGAATAATATCAGGAATGGGAGTCCCCCAGATAACAGCGCTACAAGATATATCAAAAGTTGCAAAAGCAGCGAAAGTACCGGTTATTGCCGATGGAGGAATAAGATATTCAGGAGATATGGTAAAATCATTTGCGGCAGGCGCATCAACATGCATGATGGGAGGCTTTTTTGCAGCAGCGCTAGAATCTCCCGGAGAAAAAGTTCTTCTTCGAAGGGAACAAGTTCCCCATAGATTTCAAAGCGTATTTAATGGGAAAAATAAAACATTCTGTTTTAAAGAATATCGCGGCATGGGTTCTGTTTCATCAATGAAAAAAGGAGCAAGGGTAAAATCAGAAGATGAATTTCACGGAAAAGATTATAAAGAGAGAATCCTTATAGCCGAAGGAGTTGAGGGACTGGTTCCTGTAAAAGGAACAGCAAAAGAATTGATTGATCAGGCAATAGGAGGCATAAAATCTGGAATGTATTATGCAGGAGCAAAAACTTTGACAGAGCTTCGGACAAAAGCGCGTTTTATACAAATTACTCAACAGTCTCTTGTAGAGAGCCATCCTCACAGCATTTTAATTACAAATTCAGGTGAAAATTATCTGTGATTTTAATTGTTGATTTTGGTTCTCAAACCACACATCTAATTTCAAGGCGTATAAAAGAACGTGGAGCCTTAAGTGAAATTGTATATCCTCATGAGGTATTGAGAAAAATTGAAAGGAAGGATATAAAAGGAATAATTCTTTCCGGAGGTCCCTCATCAGTGTATTTAAAAAATGCCCCGGCTGTTAATCCGTCAATTTTCTCTCTTGATGTTCCAATTCTTGGCATTTGTTATGGCTGGCAACTAATGGCAAGAGTTTTAGGAGGAGTAGTAAAAAAGACGACCAGAGAATACGGGCCAGAGTTGCTTCAGATTAAAAATTCTGTTGGAATCTTGGGAAAACTACCAGAAAAAGAATTTATTGTTTATGTTTCCCATGGAGACTCTGTAATAAAATTACCTGAAGGGTTCAAAAAGACAGCTTCGACAAAACACGTTGAATTTACAGCTGTTCAAAATATCGAGAAGCATTTATATGGAGTGCAATTTCATCCTGAAGTAGAACATACGGAATATGGCGAGAAAATCTTAAAGAATTTTTTAGATATCGCTAAGGTAGTAATCAAAAAGAGAGAAATTAATTTAAAAAATATAGAAGACGAAATTAGAGAAAAAGTAAAAAATGCGTATGTAATCGGAGCTGTTTCAGGAGGAGTAGATTCGACAGTAGCAAGTGTTTTGCTAGCTCTGGCAATTGGAAATAAATTTATTCCAATTTATGTCGATAATGGCTTAATGCGGCCCGGAACAGTCACGCATATTAGAAAAGCTTTTCGTCATATTGGAATTAAGCCCTATATTGTTAAGGCGGAAGAAGAGACTTTAAAAAAATTAAAAGGAGTTACAGACCCTGAAAAAAAAAGAAAAATAATCGGAAATTTATACATTAGATTGTTTGAGACAGAAATGAAAAAACTAATAAAAAAAGGCAAAAAAGTTGAATTTTTACTTCAAGGAACTATTTATTCAGATGTAATAGAAAGCAAAGGCACAAAACACTCTTCGAAAATAAAAAGTCATCATAATGTGGGAGGACTGCCAAGAGACATGAAGCTAAAACTGCTTGAGCCATTGAGAAGCTTTTATAAAGATGAAGTAAGAGCAATCGGCACTAAATTGGGGCTGCCGGAAGATTTTGTTTGGAAACAAGTCTTTCCGGGCCCTGGATTTGCAATCAGAATAAGAGGAGAAGTTACAAAAGAAAGACTTAAGAGAGAAAAGATGGCAGACAGAATAATTCTTGAAGAACTTTCAAAAACAGTTGATATGAAGAAAATTTATATGTCCTTTCCGATTATGACAGGCGCATTGTCCACATCTGTCAAGGGCGATGGTAGATTTTTTGGAGAAGTTGTCGCCATTCGGATTATAGAATCTAAAGACGTGATGACATCCAATTGGAGCAGAATCCCTTATGATATTTTGCAAAAGATCTCTTCAAGAATTGTAAATGAAGTTCCGGGAATTTCAAGAGTTGTTTACGATATTACCACAAAGCCCCCTGCTACAATGGAATGGGAATAGTGGTACAATAAGCCTGCTATGGATGAGGTGTCGCAGGTTAGGGAGAAAATTGATATAGCATCGTTTATTTCAGAGTACGTCCCTCTTAAGAAAATCGGAAGAAATTTTAAGGCTACTTGCCCTTTTCACAATGAGAAAACTCCTTCTTTTGTGGTTTCTCCTGAGAGACAGATCTGGCATTGTTTTGGCTGTGGAAAAGGCGGAGACTGTTTTACTTTTCTTATGGAATATGAGTCCTTAGAGTTTGTTGAAGCGCTGCGTATACTCGCAAAAAAAGCAGGAGTAGAGCTAAAGGAACATGATTTTTCTAAGTCTGACACATCCAAAAAAGAAAAGATCTATCGTCTTAATCAGATTGCCTGTGATTTCTACCATTTTGTTTTAACAAAACATCCCATTGGTAAGCCTGCGCTCTTGTATCTAACAAAAGTCAGAAAGACTGATCCAAGAATTATAGGTACTTTTAGACTTGGATTCTCTCCAGGCCGTGGTACTGGTCTATCAGCATTTCTTATTAATAAAAAAGGATACAAGAGACAGGATCTTATAGAGGCAGGACTAGCCTTTGAAAGAGAGGGGAGAATAGTTGATTTTTTCAGAAATAGAATTATGTTTCCGCTGTTCGACCATAGGGACAATATCACGGGATTTTCGGCCCGAATAATCGGGGATAATAAACTTGAATCAAAATATGTGAATACAAAAGATACCCCAGTTTATCATAAAGGAAATATGTTTTTTGGTCTTAATTTGAGCAAAGATGATATCAAAAAAAATGGCCAGGCAATAATAATGGAAGGAGAGTTTGATGTTATATCTGCTTTTTCTCTTGGCATAAAAAATGCAGTGGCTATAAAAGGTACAGCATTGACGGATTCTCAGGTAGCTCTTATTTCAAGATATACTCCAAAAGTAACCCTCTGTCTTGATCGGGATGAAGCTGGATTTGAGGCAATAAAAAGGAGCCTTCCTGTTCTTGAAAAAAGGGGATTGACCACGACAACTATAATTCTTAAGGACTTTAAGGATCCGGATGAAGCTATCAAAAAAGATCCATTCTTTTTCAAAAAAGCAGTTAAGGAAGACATAGGAATTTATGATTTTCTAACTTCTTATTTTCTAAAGTCGGTTGACAAAAAAACAGCCTTAGGAAAAAAGAAAATTGCTGATAATTTACTGCCCTTTTTGAATTTAATCGATAATCAAATTGTCAAAGAGCACTATCTTAAAAATTTAAGTGAAGAGCTTGACACTTCATATGAGAATCTTATCGTTGAGATGGAAAAAATGAAGAAAGAGGAAAATGTTAGTAGTTTTGTGCCAATACAAAAAGATAAAAGAGACAGACGTGAAATTCTGGAGGAGTACCTTCTCTCCCTTATCCTTCAGACCGAAGATGTTAAAACTGCTTTTGAAATTGCGGAACAGATACTCGATGATTATCTTTTTGAAATCCCTCCTTACCAAAAAATTTTTTACAATTTGGCATCTTACTTTAAAAAATATAAAACATTTGAGGTTAAATCATTTATGACTAATCTTGCGAAAGAGGTAATACCTGTTTTGAATGTTTGCTTTTTATTCCCTCTGCCAAAATTTCAAGACAATGAGAAATTCCAAG
>CAYZEE010000007.1:0-31064 GCA_964477485.1 uncultured Gammaproteobacteria bacterium | reverse complement strand
TGTCTGAATAACCTTTGTCGTACAATTTAGCAACAAGAAATTGGTACGCTATCGACTTTTTAGGTCAAAATATATTCGAACTATGGCAGTTTTGACGCTGAAAATTTTTTTTAGCTCAAATTTCAGATTCTTGGCTGTTTCCCATTGAATTAATTACATCGTCCAGATTCCCTTCGAGAATTTCCTCAAGATTATGCCATGATTTTCCGATCCGATGGTCTGTTAGGCGGTTTTGAGGAAAATTATAAGTCCTGATTTTTTCAGCTCTCATCCCTTTTCCCACTTGGGTAGACTTCAATTCTGAAACAATTTTGTGTTGCTTCTCAATCTCCAGTTCCCATAGTTTTGCCCTTAACATCTTCATAGCATTTTCTCTGTTTTGGGCCTGGTGTCTTTCTGTTTGGCAGGTAACAACTATTCCGGTTGGTTTGTGTCTTAGCCTTACTGCAGTCGAGACTTTATTTACGTTTTGTCCTCCATGACCGCCTGCACGGAATGCTTCAAATTCAACATCCTCCGGATTTACATGAAGATCTATATCCGAAAGCTCGGGAAGAACAGAAACTATTGCAGTTGAAGTATGCACTCGGCCTCTTTTCTCGGTGGTTGGAATTCTTTGAACCCGGTGCACTCCTGCTTCGAATTTAAAAAGCCCAAAAACATCTTGTCCTGTGATTTTAATTACATTATCATCTACCTGTTCCACTCTCAGGTTCTTTTTTTGCGCAAATCTTACGTACATTCTCAGAAGTTCTTCTCCCCACTGCTTTGCTTCGTCCCCTCCGGCAGCGCCTTTTATTTCCATGATGATATTTCTATTGTCAAGAGATCCCTGGCTATTTTTGTCTGGCATTAAATCTCTTTCCAGAGATTTTTTTTGATCTTCAAGATCTTTAATCTCGGCAGCTGCCATTTCGGATAGAGTCGGATCATTGAGGAGGAGCTTTGTTTCTTCTATTTTTTTATTTAACGCCCCAATTTGAGATTTAATATAGTCCATAAAGTTAGCAGCTAGTTATTGGCAACTAGCTACTAGAAATAATACTAAATGCTAGTTGCTAGTGGCTTTGTTATTTGATTGCCATTAGCATTTCTCGAAGCGTCTTGGGAGCCTCTTCTTCCCGTTTTTTCTCTTGAACTTTCTTAACTTTTTTCGCAACAAATTCCGAAGCAGCTTTTTGTTTTTGCTGGAATTTTTGAATTCTCGAAGCCGAATCAACAAATTTTTGTTCTCCGGTATAGAACGGATGGCATTTATTGCATAATTCCACATGAATTAGTTCACGAGTTGAGCCAACTGTGAATCTGTTGCCGCACGCGCATATAACTTGCGCATTCTCAAAATATTGCGGGTGAGTATTCGTTTTCATAATTATATTATAGCTTTTTTTGCGAATTTAGGCAATAAGTCTATTTCAGGATTTCTATAACCTGTTTTATAGATAGTGTTTTTTGTTCTCTGGTTTCCATATTTCGCAAAGTCAGTGTATTGTCTTTTGCTTCTTTGGGGCCGATAATTATAGTATAGGGAATTTCCTTTTTGTCCGCATATTTTAGTTGCTTATCAAGAGGAGAATTCTCATCGAGGTATATTTCAGCATTTATATTTTCATTTCTTAATTTTTGGCAAACTTTGAGAGATTCATCTTTTAGCTGCGGAAAGATTGTAACCAAAACTCTAGTTTTTCCTAAATTCTGAGGAAATAGATTAAGCATCTCCATTGCTTCAATAAGCCTGTCAAAGCCAAAAGCAAATCCAACTGCAGGAATTTGTTTACCGGCAAATGTTCCAATTAGATTATCATATCTTCCTCCTCCTGCCACAGAGCCTCCTTCATATCCTTCGATCTCCACCTCAAAAATCATCCCGGTATAGTAGTCAAGTCCTCTGGCAAGAGTAGGCAGAAATTCTATTTCGTTTTCACTTAAGCCAAGTCCCTTAAGGGGCTCTAGGATTTCGTTAATTTGAGGCGTAGGTTTTTTTTCTCTTAAAGCCTGCAAAATATAGATTGCCCTTTCCTGTTCTATCCCATTTCTAATAAGTTCGTCTAAAACTTTTTTTTCCCCAATTTTTTTTAATTTATCAATTGCTTTGACAACAATCGGTAAATCTTTTTCTGGAAGAGATCCGAATTTATCAAAGCTTGAAAAAACCGAACGGTCATTCACTAAGATTTTAAAGTTTTTGAATCCTAATTTTTTCAAAGACTCTGCGGCGACAGCAATGATTTCTGTATCGGAAAGTGAAGAGGAGGCGCCAACGATATCGGCATCGCACTGGAGGAATTCTCGGAATCTTCCTTTTTGCGGATTTTCTGCCCTCCAGACATTTTGAATTTGATAACGTTTAAAAGGAATAGGGAGTTCATTTTGATACTGGGTTACTACTCGTGCAAGAGGAACTGTTTGGTCATATCTCATTGCGACTTTTCGTCCACCTAAATCCGTAAATTTATACATGAGCCTATCGCCTTCCTCTCCGTATTTTCCTGTAAGGATTTCCTCATATTCAAGCGCGGGTGTTTCAAGCGGCTCAAAGCCATAGGACTCAAAAACCGATCGGAGTTTATCAATCAGCCATTGTCTTTTTCGGGCCTCTTTTGGCAGAAAATCACTAAAACCTTTTAGAGTTTGTGGTTTAACTTTGCTCATATAAGTGCATTATAGCCCAATTATCTCTTTTGGGGAATGGGTAAGGATTTCGACTTTATCCTTTTTAATTAGGACTAAATCCTCAATTCGTACTCCTCCGAAACCGGGCAGGTAAATTCCCGGTTCAACCGAAAACACCATTCCGGGTTTTAATAAATCTTGAGAAAGGGGGGAAAGGCGGGGAGGTTCGTGCACTTCAATTCCAATCCCATGGCCCAAAGAGTGAGGAATGGCGGGGAAGCCTTTAGAGACTATGTAATTTCTAGCAACTTTATCAACGCTGGAAGCTTTTACTTTTTTACTGTTCGAAGATGGAAAGTTGAAGCTAGAAACTAGAAATTCGATTGCTAGTTTTTGTGCGGTTAGGACGGTGTTGTAGATTTTTTTAAATTTGTCATCTGCGCGGCCAAAGTATATTGTGCGTGTCATGTCAGAACAATAATTCTCAAACTTTACACCAAAATCCAATAGTACGATATTATTAGTCATTAGTTTTTCGTTATTTGTTTTGTGGTGGGGGATGGAAGAGTTTTTAGAGAAAGCAACAATTGGATGGAAAGAAATATCAGCTCTCTTTCTTTTTATGAAGAATTCAATTTCGAAAGCAATTTCTTTTTCGCAGACTCCTTTTCTGATTTTGCCTAAAATAAATTTAAAAGTCTCATCTCCGATTTCGCCGGCTTTTTTTATCTTTGAAATTTCATCTTCAGTTTTTATAATCCTCAGATTTTTCAATTCACTTACACTGGTAATCTTAAAATACTTTTCTAATTTTTTACTCTCGGACAAACTTATATCATCGTCTTCTATGCCAAGCTTTTTCATTTTTTTAGAGAGATGTCTTAAAATATCTTCAAGAGAATTTTTATTTGAAATCTCCAAAAGTTGGAAATGCGGAATTTTTGAGACTTCCTCTTTGTATCTGCCGTCGGTTATTAGGAAATTTTGATTTTTGGAAATTACTAGAAACGCCTCTCTTTCAAAATAAGAAAAGCCGGAATAATTTGTTAAGTAGATAATGTTAGAAACCGAGGAAATAAAAAATGCATCCAATTCTTTCTTTTTAAGCCAATCTTTTACATTTAGAATCCGTTCATCCATTAATAAGAAGGTAAACTTTGTTTTTTCTGTGTTGCAGAAGTCGGTGTTGGAGAGATGACAGGAGCTTTAATCTTCGGATTTCTTGGAATATCGGCAAATGCAATAATCTTTGATGCAATTATCTCATTTTTGTTTTTAAGATCATAAAATCCGGCTACTACAATATTTTCATCTTCCTTAAGCTTTGAGAAACCTGATTTTGTAAGTTCTGCGGATCCAGCGTAGGCAAGCGTTGAGGTTGTTGTTTCCACATCAATGTTAAGAACTGCGCCGTCATCTGTTACAACAGTCAATATAAAATTCTTAGCATCAATAGATGCGATATAACCGTGAACGAATTGAGGAAGAGTGAGTACGTCAACGAACCTTGCCAGAATTCTTTGCGAATCCTTATTGTATAATCCCAAAACACCCAGAGTTTCATCTTTTGTAATATCCGAAATTCCAAAGGATGTTTTTTTCGAAGAGGCAGAGGGGAAATTTGTGAACTCATCAACATCGACAAAGCGCGTATCCCCGTGAATATCGGTAAGGGTAAGTTGCGTGTTTGATACATCGGTAACTTTTCCCAGAATACCGCGTTTCTCAACGAGCTTTAACTGTGCGACTCTGGATGCAATGCGATTTGTCAAGTCATTTATCTGCGCCTGATCTGCATTCTGGGCGCTTGATACGGCTGCACGAAAGAATGCAAGGGTTATAAAAGAAATACCCAAAAAAATGCCAAGAACAATAATTAGATTTTTCTTTTTCATATTTAAAATTCTTCGGTCGAGAACGTTACAGTCCGAGTCACTTTTACATCTTCTCCGTTTTGAGCAATCGCCGTAACTTCTATAATATTTTCTCCATCATCTATATTTACAGTCGTTGAGAAATTACCTTCAGGGGAGGGAATTGCTATCTGTTCATCAACCGGTGTTAAAACCAGGATCACCGCGTCTTTTTGAGTCGTTCCGGAGATTGTAATAATCTTTTTATCAACAACAGATTCATCCTGCGGACTTAAGAGTGTTAAAAATATAGATGATTTTGGGGTTGGAGACGGGGCAACAACTGTAATTGTTTTAGTCCTCTCTGCAGATTTATTTTTTGTCCCTTGATAAAGATAAAATACGATTGCGGTTACTAAGATACCTAAGACTACTGCGATAAAAGAGAGGATAACTTTTTCTTTCTTCATATTTAGAGTTTTTCAGCATGACCCAAGTTTATGATGGGCCATTTTGGATAAAGAGAATAATAGAATAAAAAAAACCTCTTGTCAAGAAAAGAACTTGTATGATAGGATGATGTTTGTGGAAGCGACACTTCTTTTGGGAGATTCAATCAAGATCAAAGGCAAGAATGCGAGTTTTGTTATTGATCCGGCAGAATCAATGAAAAAAACAAGCGCAGATGGAATAATATTTCTTTCTGATAAAAAAGAAGAAGGTTTGACCAAAGCTGAAAACTTTCGAGTTGTAGTCAATGGTCCGGGGGAGTACGAAGTAGGAGGAGTAAGGGTTTTGGGGACAAAGGCAGGTACGGGATTTGTGTATGGTCTTGATGTAGACAACATAGGCGTTTTTCTAATAAAAGCGAGTGTAATGGAAAATGCTCCGGAGATAAAGGATTATGATGTCTTAATTCTTGATGCGGATAAAACTGTTAAATCATCCCTGATAACTTTCTTAACTCCCTCTATCGTAATTTTATATGGTGAGAATGCAAGAGCGCAGGCACAACTACTTGGGAAACAGGATGTAGCTGCCGTACCAAAGTTTTCAATATCAGCCGAAAAATTACCAGGAGAGATGGAAGTGATCGTACTGGAATAAAATTTCAAATCACAAATTTCAAATCACAAATAATATCAAAATCATAATATTTAAATTCTAAACATTTTGGAATTTTGTAAATTATGATTTATTTGGAGTTTGTAATTTTGAATTTAAGATTTTTTGTTGCTTATGGCGAAATTAAAAGTTTCTCCTCACAATGAAGAGGTAGAGCAAAGCGTATTGGGCGCAATTCTTATAGACAACAATGCAATAAATATAGTTTCTGAGATTATTAAACCCTCAGATTTTTACAATAATACTAATGGAATAATTTTCTCCGCTATGCTCGCCCTTTATGAAACGCAAAAGCCTATAGATATTTTGACTTTAACCTCGAATCTCAAGAAGAAAAGAACAGCAGCGGAAATTGATTCTGTGTATCTTTCGAATCTTATAAATGTCGTGCCAACAGCCGCTAATGTACAACATTATGCAAGCCTTATCAAGGAAGATTCGACAAAAAGAGCCTTGATATCATCAGGTGGGCAGATTGCAGAGATGGGATTTACCGATGAGAAACCGGTTCCCGAACTTCTTGACAAAGCAGAGTCTTTGATCTTTGCGATCTCTCAAGGACATAATCTGAAAGGCTTTGAATCTCTTAAAGAGATGCTGGCTGAGAGTTTTGACAGGATAGATGAGCTCCATAAAAAGGGCGCGGGGTTTAGGGGAATACGGACGGGTTTTACCGATCTTGATAATATCCTTTCCGGCATGCAGGCTGCGAATCTATTGATTCTTGCGGCTCGTCCTGGACAAGGGAAAACAGCCATGATTGCTAATATTTCTCAATTCGTTGCAGTAACTGAGAAAATACCAATTGGTATTTTCTCCCTGGAGATGAGCCAGGAGGAAATAGTTGACAGGCTTTTGATAGGCCAGGCAGATGTAGATGCATGGAGACTTAAGACGGGTAAGCTTTCAGAGTCAGATTTCGCAAAATTGTCTGAGGCAATGGGGCTTTTGGCAGATGCGCCTATTTTTATCGATGATAGTCCTGGAATCTCTGTTGCAGAGATTAGAACGCGTGCCCGCCGGCTTCAACTTGAACATAATATCGGCCTTTTGGTAGTTGATTACCTACAACTTATTGATCCAGGAAGGCATTATGATAATAGAGTACAGGAGGTTTCTATGGTTTCACAATCACTTAAGAATTTGGCGAGAGAACTTAAAATTCCTGTTATTGCAGTTTCCCAATTGTCTCGAGCTGTTGAGCATAGGGGAGAGAAAAAGCCACAGCTTGCGGATTTAAGGGAGTCCGGTGCAATAGAGCAGGATGCCGATGTTGTAATGTTTTTATATAGAGCAGAAGATGCACTTGGTAATGTGATACCGACAAAACTTTTAATTGCTAAACACAGAAATGGTCCAACCGGAGAAATAGATTTACTTTTCAGAGGAGATAGGATAAGATTTTATAATGTGGAGAGAAAGAGAGAAGAATAAGTCAGCGATTAACAATTAGCAACTAGCCACTAGAATTTAGTCGCTAATCACTAGTTGCTAGTTTTAGGAGGGGGTGATAATTAATGGATGATACAGCAAATCAAAATATACCGGGGAGTGTTCCGCCTCCGTCGATGGGCGCAACGCCGCCGCCTCCGCCGCCTCCGCCAGGAGGTCCGGGAGGAAATATGCCAATGGGAGTGCCGGAAGAACCACCTCATGAGCAAATGATGGCAGCATTACAAAGAATTGAAGATAAATTAGCGGCGATTGCAGCCAAAATCGGTGCCTAAGAGAAAGGTCTAAATTAAGAAAAAGAGCGAGGGTGGGCGTGCGGTTTTTTTACTACCGTGAGACCTTTTTTGGTAGTAAAGTTTATGGCATGCGGATGATCGATGTGAAACCGAACTCTAGGAACTATTTCTCCTTTTGACCAGTCAATTACTTGTGCAGAAAAGACCGTTCCAGACTCTACCATTCTATATGGGAATCCGGGTCTTATTTTAAATCTTTCTTGTTGATCAGGATCGTCGGTGAGTTTGCGTATTCCAATAATAACCATCTGGTCTTTTATCCTAATGAATCTAAGGACGGCGGCTCCAATCAGGTCAACTTCTTGTTTTGGAGTCCTGTCGACCCACATGTCCTTTTTGACAGGAGGCGCATGTCTTAAATGAAAGCGTGTTCCGATAAGTCTTTCAGCTGGGGCAGAGGCAACTTCTTTCTCTCGTCTTATCATGTAAGGATTTTAACAAAAATAAAATCCAAAAGCAAAATTATCGTAATTTACAATTTTATTTGGTAGTTCCCGATGGCGTAGCGGTGGGAGTAGTTATTGCTTGATACTCAAAATTCTGCGATAGTGTTTTTTGTTGGTCTTGTGAGACAGTGCTTTGAACTCTTAAATCAAATTTAATGTTTCCCGAAGGCATATTATAAATGCAGGGAGAATTATTTGAATAACCAGACCAGTCTCCATTATTTATTCTGTAAGACCAAACAACAGAGCAGTAGCTAGGGTCGTCATATTTTATAGTTACGCATACAGGATTTCCGGTCACAGTGTCTCCTTCGGCAGGCGATGTGATAGAAATGGGACCAACTTCTTTTTTACAGGCGGAGCTTGTCGGAGTTGTAGTCGGGGAGGGCTCTTGGTTTGAATTTTGAGGAACTACAATGATTTTTTCAGTCGGCTGATTCGTTGGAGGATTTACGGTATTTTTCTTCTGAGAAGCTATATTGTTTAAATTCAGAAAGATTACTGTTAAAAGCACAGGGATAGAAAGAGCACCCGCAATCCAATCCAAATGATGTTTTCCGATTTTAATTTTTTTGATAAATGATTTTATTCCGTTCATGTGGTGCCGGAGGAGGGAGTCGAACCCTCACGAGTTTAAATCTCACGGGTTTTTGAGACCCGCGCGTCTGCCATTCCGCCACTCCGGCTTTTGAGATGGCCTTTGAATTTTGGTATTATTTATTATATACTTTCTTTTATGACGCTTCAACAAATTTACGATTTGGGACTTGAGATGGCGGTAGAAGCGGATCCCCGCGGCGCAACCGGTGTTAAAAAATTCTTGCAGAGGACCCGAAAGGAATACGAGGAGATGCCAGCCAAAACAAAGGAGTTTTTCGACAAAGAATCTTTGAGAAACCCTTATTCCGACTCAAGAATTTTGTACGGAGATCCGAAAAAAGAGATTAAAAAGTTAATGGCAGGAATAGATGCTTCTACGGCAGATCTATTGCTTCTTGACAGATTAAATCAAAAAGGTCAAAAAATTGATCTTCTTATTTCTCATCATCCTTCCGGTAATGCGCTTGCTAGTTTGCATCAGGTAATGGACGTGCAGATTGACCTTTATGAAGAAGCGGGTATTCCTGTAAATGTGGCACAGGCTTTATTCGATGAGAGAAAAGCTACAATCAAAAGAAGACTGGATCCCCGAAACCATACTGAATATATTGATGCAGCAAGGCTTTTAGATGTTCCCTTTTTGGCACTTCATACCATTTGGGATAATCTTGCTCATAAATTTATGAAAGACTTTCTTGCAAAAAGAGAATTTTATTCAGTTGGGGAGATTCTTGAAGAGATAAGTAAGTTGCCAGAATATATAGAAGCCAGAAAAGGAAAGTTCGGTCCTATGATTTTATCAGGTTCTGAAAAATCAAGAGCGGGGAAAATATTTATGGCTTTTACTGGCGGGACAAATCCTTCAAAAGAGCTTTATATGAAGTTAACGGATGCAGGGGTCGGAACTGTTGTAGATATGCATATTCCAGAAGATGCACTTACAGAGCTTAAAAAACTTCATATCAATGTCGTGAATACAGGACACATGGCATCTGATTCAATCGGAGCCAATATATTTCTAGACGCGCTTGAAAAGCGCGGTGTTAAAGTGATTCCTTGCTCAGGCCTTATAAGAGTTAAAAGAAAGGCGTAGCGTTTAGTAAATAGCGTATAGAAGTTTTAGAAAACAACTAAGCCCTAAGCCCTAAGCCCTAAACGCTAAACACTAGACGCTAATTTTTATGATTTCAGTAACAGAACTTAGAAACGGTACAATCTATGAGGATGAGGGGCAACTGCTTCAGGTTATGTCTTATGAGCATATCAAAATGGGCAGAGGGTCTGCTAATATTAAGATCAAAATCAAGAATCTTAAAAGCGGTGCAATAACCAACAAAAGCTTCATAAACGGAGCCCGCGTAAACGACGTACAGCTTGAAAGAAAAGAAGTTCAGTTTCTTTATAGGGATTCAGAAAACGCTTATTTTATGGATCCTAAAACATTTGAGCAGTTTACGATATCTCTGAATAAGCTCGAAGGCAATGAGTATTTGAAAGAAGGCGAAAATTTTTTTATAAATTTTTTCAACAGTGAGCCACTTTCTCTTGACCTTTCGCCAAAAATGAAATTGAAAGTTAATGAAACAGGTCCGGCAGTCCGAGGCAACAGCGCAACTAATGTTTTTAAAGACGCGATTTTAGAAAACGGATTAAAAACCAAAGTACCTCTTTTTATAAAAATAGGGGATCTAATAAGCATTGACACAAGAACAGGACAGTACACTCAAAAATTGTAAGACTATGAATTTTATTAAGAGAGTCTTTAGGGCGAATGACATAGCTTCGGTCCTTCGTATTCGTCCATTCTCCTTCATGATGATTTCTGAATTTTTCTCTCAGTTCGCATTTAATATGCAGCACTTTGTGTTGATTTTCGTGGTTTATGAGCTTACTCACGCAAACACTGCGGTTTCGGGAATTATTCTTTCTTTTACAGTTCCTGCTATTTTGTTGAGTTTAGTTTCCGGGGTATATGTGGACAGATGGAATAAAAAAAGCGTTTTATTTTTCACAAATCTTATCCGGGGTCTTCTTCTTCTGCCTTTTTTAATTCCCCATCTTCAGGTTGGCGTTGTGTATACGCTGACATTTTTCATTGCAGTTGCTACCCAATTTTTTCTTCCGGCAGAAAGCGCAATTATACCAAGTCTTGTACCTAAAGATCTTCTTTTTTCCGCAAATGCTGTTTTTTCACTGGGAATTTACGCTACAACCCTTCTTGGATACATACTTTCAGGACCGATCCTGCTTATTTTAGGCGAAAAATCTACATTTATTTTTCTTGCAATTTTATTTTTCTTAAGCACTTTTTTTATTCTTTTTATATCACTGCCAAAGAAAAAGAAACAAGTTGCATCAAAAGAAATAGTTTCTTCTATCACTCACGAGGCGCGGGAAATATTTTCATTTATAAGGCGAGCTAAAAAGGTTATGCATGCGCTTCTTATGCTAACTATAGCGCAGGCTGTAATTTTCATGTTTGCGGTACTTACTCCCGGCTATGCAACTACCATACTTAAAATTCAGCTGGAAAGCCTGTCCTGGATTCTCATTGCGCCTGCCGCAGTAGGTATGGGTTTTGGAGCTGTAATTCTTGGAAGTATCGGAAAAAAATTTAATCGTAAATGGCTAAGCAGTTTAGGGTTTATCTTAACAGGGATTGTTTTTATCTTATTTCCTCTTGCAAATAAGGTCTCATCCCATGATTTTGTAAAGGCTATTAATAGCTTGCTTCCTCATGTCCTAAATATTACAATTCTTCATATAGTCGTTGTTATGGCTGCTGTTGTAGGATTTTCAATTTCTCTTGTCTTTATTCCTTCAAATACAACGATACAAATTGAAACTAGCGAACGAATGAGAGGTAGGATCTATGGCTTGCTAAATGCTTTAATCGGGGCTGTTTCTTTTTTACCTGTTATACTTGCGGGTGGACTTTCAGATGTCTTAGGGATTGCTACCGTCATAGCAGATTTTGGTATTATAATGTTGGTTTTAGGAGGAATATTCTTTTTGTTTTTTGAATAATTATGTCTTTTTTTATTCTCGTTCTCTTAATTTGTCTCTTGATTTTTCTTTTTTCTTTGTATTTTTTGTCCCATGATGATCTGATTTTTCTTCGTAAAGATATATCGATAGAAAAAATATTTAATATAGCTTTTATGGATTTTCTTGTAGGTCTTTTTTTCTCCAGGCTTTTTTATGGAGTCTTTTATAAAAGTTCAATTCTCTTACACCCCTTTATATTTATTCTTTTTCCGTATTTTCCGGGTCTATCGCTTACCGGCGGAATTTTGGGTGCAGCAATTTTTTTATATATATATTCAAAAAAAAAGACTATACCGATAAGCCGGATTTTTGACTTTCTCTCTATATCTTTTCTAAGCGCTTTGCCTATTGGAATTTTAGGGTATTTTTTTCTGTCAGGCCCCAAACTTTCCTTGCAATTCATTTTGTTATTTATCCTGTCTATAGTTATCTTTTTCGCTTTCATTAAATATTTTAGAAACCGGCTTCTGAAAGGGAAAATTAAAGACGGGACAACAGGCTTTATTTTTATTCTGGTATTTTCCTTGCTATTTTTTCTCTTTAATGTCTCTAATCAATTTAAGGGACTTGGATTTTTAAATCAGCCGGAAAATTATTTATTGCTTATTATGTCTGTTATTTCAGTCGGACTTATTATAGATCAGGAAAAGCTAATTTAGGGTAGGTTGTATGGATATAAAAATAATATATGAAGATGATTCTCTTTTGGTAATTGATAAACTATCGGGAATTACTGTTAATAAATCAGATACCACAAAAGGGGAGAATACTATACAGGATTGGGTAGAAAAATATCTAAAAATCACAAATCACAAATCACAAATCACAAATAAATTACAAAATTCAATTAATGAAAAAAAATTAGAATTTGCTGCTTGGGATTTGGAATTTACCAGTAGGGCGGGGATTGTTCATAGGCTTGATAAGGAGACTTCGGGAGTTTTACTTATTGCAAAAAATCCCGAGGTTTTTTTAAATCTTCAAAAGCAATTTAAGGAGAGGAAAATTGAAAAAAAATATATTGCGCTTGCGCATGGAAAAGTGGTACCCGAAGAAGGGGAGATACGTGTGCCGGTAGGAAGGACGCCTTGGAATAGAAAACGATTTGGCGTTATCTCCGGCGGGCGGGAGGCAGTTACGAAGTATAAAGTATTAAGTATTAAGTATTTAGCGTTAAACGGAAAGAAAGAGTCCTTAAGTTTGTTGGAGCTTTATCCCAAAACCGGGAGAACTCATCAGATACGAGTGCATTTAAAATATTCCGGCCAGCCTGTTTTCGCAGACGCTTTATACGCAGGAAGAAAGACGGCAAGAAACGACAGAAAACTTCTGCCTCGTCTTTTCCTCCACGCCTGCGAAATCAGTTTTATTCATCCGGCAACCGGTAAATTAGTTTCTTTCAAAAGTCCTCTCCCGGATGACTTAAGAAAATTTCTACTGACTTTAGAATAATTCGGGGCTTGACCCCAGGGGTTGACGTACGAATAATTTCCAGTTTGTGCGTTAGTATGACTCTACCGATCCCATATCGAAAAAATGTTGGAAAAAGTAGGATTGTTTTTATACTAGATTATTGATATATTTTTATATAGAATTATAAAACCCCGTCTAAGGTGGGCAGGGAAGGTGATAAAGAATGGGACAATTTGGCGGTTTTTATAAAGGAGAGAAAAAGAAAAAAAAGAAAGACCTTGGAAAAAATATTTCGGGTTCTTCAATTTATTCTCCGACTATTACGATGCCTGAGATAATCTCGAAAAAGAAAAAACCTTATTAGTCTTGTGAAAAGAAAGAAAAAAAAGTCTTCAAAAAATACCAAACTTGCTTTCATTTTTCTTGCGCTTGTTGTCGGTATTGTCGTTTTCTCGCTTATATTTAAAATAGTTGCTCTTATTTCAGAAAGTCAATTTGATAATGCTCATCGTTTTACAATAAGTCTTTCAAATAATAGAAATCTTGAAGTAGTGTCGTTTTCTCCGCAAACGCGTTCCATATCAATACTTAAGCTTGACGGAAACAAAAACCTAAATTTATATAGATTTTTAGAAATTCCAATCGACGCAGATATGCATTCGGATTCCATTGATTTTAAAAAAAGTCCTTCAGAAATATTATCAGCTGTACTGTTTAACTATAAAAATGTTAATTCAAGTATTAATGTTGTTGATATTGTTAGACTTTTGCTTTTTGCCAAGATTGTGCCCTCGGAAAACATTTATGAAAAACATTTGTCCGCGGGCTCTGATATGCAGACGAGAGACAAAATTTCTCTTTCTTTTTTTTCTGATGAAAAAATTTCAGAAGAAAATGTAAGCGTTGAAATTGTAAACGCATCTGATGTAGCCGGGGCAGGGGGGAGGATTGCCAGACTTGTGAGCAATATGGGCGGGAATGTTGTTCTTGTCTCAACAGCAACGGATACTACAAAAAAATCTGAAATTTTATATTCAGGTGGTCAAACATATACTCTTTTAAAACTTGAGAACCTTCTGGGATTCCCTGCTATAAAAAATAATGCTTCATCTATTGGAAATGTTATAATACAAATAGGAGAAAACGGTACGGGTATTAAGTATTAAGTATTATGTTTGCTGCTATATTAATTATTATAGCGTTAATTTCGGTTTTATTGGCTCTTTTATCGTTAAGAAATTTAAGAGATAAGTCGGAACTCAAAAAAGCGTCGAAAGAGTTGTTGAGGGGCAGGGTGGTTTACAGCAAAGATCATTCTTCTTCCTCTTCATCGCTGCCGTAGTCTTTTTCTGCCTCCTGGTGTTTTTGCCTAGACCCTATTTTTCTATTTAGCTCCAATGTTTTTTCTCCCCCCGACATAAAGGAGGGTTGGTCTTTATACCTGGCTGTTCTTTTTATTTCTTTTATGAAAATAATAAGGTGATGATCGGATACTGATTTGACATATGCTTCGTAGATATTGCCCGATTTTATAAATTTGATAAGTCTCCTGCTAATATTGTCAGGTAGCATGCCGACATATTGTTTAGGCTCCGCCAATAAGAATATTTTAAGTCTTTTTACGGAAAGCTCAAGCAGTTCTCCCGTACGGAGCATATTGATTACTTGCGGCTGGGCAATGTTTACGGCTTCGACAATTTTGGTTTTTCCAGGTTCTTCAAGGAAAGTGTTGCTGGCGTTGGTAGGCAGGATATCTTTTTTAATATTGCTTACCTCTTCTTTGCCAGCCTCGATTTTTTTCAGATTTCGAAGAGCAAGAGAGTTTAGGGCATCTATTTTCAAAACCTTTTTATATATATTTTTTGCATCTTTTGTTCTGCCGGTTAGGGAGAACGCGAAAGCCAGGCGATTAAGAGCATCGATATCATTAGGATTATCTTTGATTAGAGTTTTATTGAGCGTTATTGCTTTCTCCCAATCTCCATTTAGTGCAGTATATATAGCTTGATTTTTTATTGATATCATTTCCGGAGCCTTTTAAATATTGAAAAATTCTACAACTATTTATTGCAAAAGTCAATGGGGAAAGGGTATAATTTAGCAACTAGCCACTAGTTGCTAGTCGCTAATTGCTAATACAATGTCCGGACATTCTAAATGGGCACAAATTAAAAGACAAAAAGGAAAAGCTGATGTCAAGCGCGGGCTCGTTTTTACAAAACTCGCCAATGCGATAACGATTACTGTTAAACAGGGTGGGGGAGTTACGGATCCTAGTCAAAATTTCAGACTAAGACTTGCAATTGAATCCGCAAGGGCTCTAAATATGCCCAAGGAGAATATCGAAAGGGCAATAGGCAGAGCTCTTAGAAAGGAAGCAGGGGAAATAGAAGAGGTCCTCTACGAAGGATTTGCGCCAAGCGGAGTTGCTCTAATTATAAAAGCTGCAACAGATAACAAAAACCGCACAACTTCGGAAATTAAAGGAATAATGGAAAGAAGCGGGGGAACTTTTGCAAGCGTAGGTTCAGTCTCATGGATGTTTAAAGATGAGGGATTAATCAATGTATTAAAGAATGGTAAAAGTTTTGATGAAATTTTCGAGATAGCAGCCGGCAGCGGGGCAGAGGATATAAGGGAAGCAGATGATACCGTAGAGATCTACACGAAACCCAATGAGCTTTATGTAGTTAAAAATTTCCTTGAGGAGAAAGGCTTAACTGTTCAAAATGAACAACTTTATAAAAATCCAACCTCAACTGTTGAAGTAAAAGATTCTGAAACAGCAAAGAAGATACTCCTTTTGATAGAAAAACTTGAAGAGCTTGATGACGTTCAGAACGTTTACTCCAATTTAGAAATTCCGGATAGACTACTGGAGTCTATAAAGAGTTGAAAATAGTACATAAAATATATTCAATACAGCAATAAAATATGAATCGTAGAATAAAGACTAAGTCGCAGAGAAGGGAAATATTTAAAGTATTGGCTTCATTTAACAAGAGACAGCGTTTTATTATAGCTGTTTTAGTCCTATCTATAGGCTTGTTTGTTTCGGAGCACTTATTAGGAAAATCAGGATTATATACTGTTTTCACTCTTGCGGTTTTAACAGATGTTTTTTTGCTAATAGCCCTCTACGATGATTTAAAAGGTAATTTATTTCTTCAGGTTTTTATTCTTCCATTTTTCTTTAGTCTTTCTTTTGGTTTGTTTTATTTTTTAGTTCCAGCAAGGTATCTTACAAGGATTATTATAACCTCATTTTATGCCGTAGGACTTTACTCGCTTTTTTTAAGTGAGAATATTTTTACAGTTTCTTCAATTCGTACAATTGCACTTTTCTCATCAGCCAGAACCGTATCGTTTGTAATCTCACTTTTGTCTTACTTCTTTTTGATAAATGTGCTATTCTCCATGCATCTTAATATAATTCTTTTTCTATTCCTGCTTTTACTTTTTTCTTTTCCACTTGTTCTTCATTCGATTTGGACGTACACTCTTGAAAAGAAATTATTTTCTCAAATTCATACTGTTTTGGGATTAACTTTGTGTCTTCTTGAGGTAGGTGTAATTTTGTGGTTCTGGCCAAGCACACCGACAGTTCTTGCGATATTTTTAACCGGAGTATTCTATACTACAATTGGTTTAACCCAAGTCTGGCTGGAGAAGAGGCTTTTTAAGAGCGTGATGTGGGAGTATATCTGGGTAGCAGGAGTAATGCTTATAACTCTTATATTATTTACCTCATGGATAAGTTAAAAAAATAATATACCAAGGCGGAGAAGAGGGAAGAGCAATGGATTCCTCCTACTCTAGATGATATAGTTTGATACACTAACTAGAATATTATAGGTTATTATTTAAATTTTCACGGGATTTTTATTAAATTTTCACAACCAAAAAAAATACGAACGCTGATTGTATACTTGCTCTCATTGCAAATCAGTTAACATAAACGCTGTCCAATTATGTTCCCAAGGCTAAAAATTAACGCTTAGATTGATTTCAAGCCTTAAATTGAGTACCGCCATAGCTTACCAAGAGAAGAGTACGCCTGCGCGAAAAAATCATCAAATTTCTGACTTAATAGCGACAGAGAGGAGAATGTTTTCTGTCTTTATTATGATGATTGTTGCTCTTTTATTCCCTGAATGGCCAGAGGGTTAAAATTTATGGTACTAGCGGTAAGGAAGATGAAAGTGATTATGTCGTACAATAATACTTTTACGACATTACCCAGCCATGATGTTTGGGGGAAGTGGTCTTTTTTGCGATAATTTTTCTGCGAATTCATCTGATTATTTTATTCTTCTCCTTTATTTTGCTCGTTTATTCTCTTTTTAAAACCAGTGATAAAAATCTTTCATCTCCCCTACTATAGGTTCCAAGTAAAATTTTTTCCTTGAGTGCCGTACTAATTGTTTATGCCGCCAGTTGCAGTTGACAGAGCCATCCGGGGATTTTCGGCGACGCCTTAATTTATCTAACTTCGGAGATTAAGGGAGTGACTAATCCGATTTGATCGAGAATTATATTTTGTCCTTGTTCTCCTTGTGCAAATGAATTGCCTTGCTGGTCTTTTTCTATTGGAAGAAAGGGTTTACTACCATCAAATTTCACAAAATCTGCAGTTTCCGGACCCATATTTAGATAAACTATATGATTGGAAGATCCTCCGAGTGTGTTTTTGATTTCTGCAACAAGCATTATCCAGGGAGAAATTGTCTTTATCATGTTGGGGTTGTAGCCTTCATAAATTTCAGGATTTTGAATTTTAAAGCCTTTTGCTCCATTAAGCTCAACTCCGTTCAGTTTTACAATTTTATCCCAGCCAACGGTATTGGGAGCTTCACTTGCTGATGGAATAGTCGGACTTTTCCTCACACTGACCCCTTTTAGAACTTCAACCGTTCCTTCGTAAATCTCGCTGGGGTTATAATCAGGACTTGTCGCAGATTCCAAGGCATGTACTGCCGGTCCTGCTCCTTTGGAAAGAAGCGCTCCCGCTAGCAATAATGCTCCTGCTGCTCCAAATGCTTTTGTCGCCCCTGTCAGAAAGCCCCTTCGCCCTACTCTTGTTCGGTGCATTCTTTCTTGAGCCCTTCGGGCAACATCTTCAGCTTCTCTAATAACACTATTTGTTTGTTCTGTCATAAATTGATTTTACCAATCCCGAGTCGTGTCTGTCAATGCAAGATGGAGAGATCGTAAGGAGGTTTTTCTTCTTTTGGCGCTGCGTAGATATCTGTTCCGTCTTCAAGCGCATTAAGAATTTTTGTATAGCGGTAGAAGATTGCATTTGTCCAGCCAAAACCTGACTGTATTTCATAATGAAAATCTTTTGCTTTGTCGCCTGTAATTCCGTCAATTCTCTCAAAAAAAGTGCCGTATCTTCTAAAAATTTTTGCGTGGGCGTTAATAGACTTTTGCATTATTCTTTTTGCATCCATAATAAATCCGTATTTAAGAAGTCCTATGACTACCAGATACTCAAGGGGCGGCCATATATTTGGATAGTCCCATTGCTTGGGCATTAAAATTTCTTTTATGGCGGGCCTAAAATTTGCGGGAATTTCCGAAAGATTAAAAGTCGGCGCCAAAGATTCTTTGGCCGTAACAACAAGACCGTACTTTGTCTCAAAATATGAAAGTTTGTCTAGCATTTTTTTTGCCTGTTTCTCATTTGCGAGCCCTGCCCATAGCGGCACAAAACCGGCAAGCGAGAGAAACCCACTTTGTTTATTATTAATATAATCAAAATCAAAGAAAAATCCGTTGTCCTTGTTCCACATAAGTTTATCTATTATTTTTTTCCTTTTTCGGGCAGTGTTTGACCAATAGTCAACTTTTTCTTTGTCGCCAAAAAGCGATGCTACTATCTCGAAATCCTTTTCATATTTATAAAGGTAGCAATTTAAATCTATCGGTAAAAATTCACTGCATCTGTTGTAAAATCTGGATGTAAAATCCCAGCCGGATTCAAGTTCAGATGAATGCGCATAGCCAATGTCTCTGTCTCCATATCTGTTGAGGCCGAATTTTCTGACGAGGTGATTATAAGTTTCCTCATTGTTCCAAACGTGGTCATATTCTTTTCTTGCAATTTCGGTTTTTTCACGGAGCCAGTTTATGTGGCCGAAAGTTTCCAGAGGATTAAATAAAATTTTTTTTGCTAGAGAAATTTTGGATAAAGCGCCGTTGCCGTTATTAAAAGTCTTGTAGGCGTCAAGAATCATAGAGCTTAAGAATGGGGGTTGGGATCTTCCTACAGAGGCAAAAGAGCTAAAGTTTGGAATAACTCCGTATCTATTAAAAATATAAGCAAAATTCTCTATCATGTCTTTCAATATCCATTCTCTATTCGTACCCATCAAACCCTTGAACATAAAGAAGCTGTCCCAGTAGAACATATAAGTAAATTTACCGTCGTTTGGAGTAAAGAAGTTATAAGGAATTGTTAGAAAATTATGATTTATTTTCTTTTTTGCGGGTTTGTGAATAATCTTTTTCCAGTAATTATCTATGTAGCCAAGACAGTCTTTGTACTCTAATTCGTAATCAGGACGCAAGCTTGCCATGTTATATTTAATATTAGTCTATGCTAGTAATTTGTCAACTACGAAGTGACACTTGCATGTCGCAAAATAAAAATTGTGCAGGCAAATTCGCCACACAATTTAAGTCCATTTTGCAGACACTTGTGTCGCAGAATGGACTTTTCTGAAAAAAACTTTTATAATTTAAATAGCTTATGAAACAACTACCTGAGCTTGTTGATGAATTCTTGGAGTACCTTGAGGTTGAGAGGAATTGCTCAAAGCTTACCATAAGAGATTACAGGCACTATCTTGAGGTTTTTAAAAATTGGTTCTTCTCTACCCAATCGGACAAAAGTATAGAAGATTTGGATCTATCAATCGTCAGGAAATACCGGGTTTATTTATCAAACCGAGTTGATGAAAAAGGTCTAACTTTAAAAAGAGTTACACAAAATTATTACGTCATTGCTCTTCGTTCGTTCCTGCGCTATCTGATAAAAAATGATCATGAAACTCTTGAGCCCTCAAAAATCGATTTGCCCAAAACAGAAAGCAGGTCTTTAAAGTTTTTGGATAGAGATCAGATTGACAGATTGGTAATTGCAGTTAACACAAGCTCAACTGAGGGGAAAAGAGACAGGGCAATTCTGGAACTTCTCTTCTCTACCGGACTTCGCGTATCAGAACTTGTTTATTTAAATCGGGACAAGATAAATTTAGAGCGGCGGGAGTTTGGAGTAATCGGAAAAGGAGGAAGAGCTCGGGTGGTTTTTATATCTCAGCGCTGCGCAAAGTGGTTATCCGAATACTTAAAAACCAGAGAAGATATATTTAATCCGCTTTTTATAAGATATTCAGGCAAAGAAATTCCGCAAAACCGCGGAGAGAAGATGAGACTTACGGTAAGATCGGTTGAAAGGATTGTTAAAAAATATGTCCGGGCTGCTCGTCTTCCGGTTGACGCAACGGTTCATACTTTACGGCATTCTTTTGCGACGGACTTGCTGACAAATGGAGCGGATCTTCGTTCAGTTCAAGAGATGCTCGGTCACAAAAATATCTCAACCACCCAAATCTATACCCACGTTACGAATAAGCAGCTCCGCGACGTGCATGAAGCATTTCACAGCGGGAATAAATAATCTTAAAATTCAGCTTCCGGCCCCGGGAATTGAACCTCGAAGCCTAGTGGATTTCGTAGGATAGAGTTACCGTAATTTTTATTGTATTTTCTCCAGGCGTAATATTTGACGGCGAAGTTACCCCGTTTGTTCCGTTGATCGCAAGAGGCTGCATTCCAATCGGCGGCTGAGGTGTTGCTTCATCAACATTGACAATTCTGCCAAGGCTTATACCCGAAGCATTCGCCAGACTTTGGGCTTTCTCTTTTGCATTATTAACTGCTTCTTTTCTTGCTTCATCCTCAAGTTTTTTTTTTGTATTATCATCAAAATCAAAATAAACCTGTTCTATGATATTTCCTCCGTTTGTTGTTATCGCGTCAACAACCTGATTGACTGCATCAATTTTTTTTATCGTTAAATCAATAGTTTGCGAAGCAGTGAAGCCGGAGATCTGCACTATCTCCCCACTATAATTTGGATAGATAGAATAGTTGGTTGTTTTTATGTCTTTGTCTTCTAGTCCGAGACTCTTCAGCGACTTTAAAATAGTATCAATATTTGAATTAACCTGATTTTGTGCATCTTTGACGATTTGAGCGTTCTTAGTAACACCAAAGGAGATTTTTGCGATGTTTGGAATTCCCGCGGCTGTTCCGGTGCCTTCTGCTTGAAAAAGACCGGTTTTAGTCGTCTGTATGCTGTTTACGAAAAAAGGAATTGGGCCTGCAAGCCTAGTGTAAATAAAAAGCCCGATGAAAAAAATTATTACCGCAGCCACTAATCCACTTTGTTTTTCCATTTTCTTTAGTTTACTCGCCATTTTATTGTAGATACTGCATATTTTAATGTCAAATTAGATTTATTTCTTATTCATTTTGTTTATGTTCTATGTATTCTTGCGGCAATTTATCTAGCGCTGTCCTCCATATATTCTGATTTGTTGGACACTGTTGACATATTCTTGGCCGGTAGTTCTCTGGGAATCGCCATGGGTTGTTCGGACACACGTCAGGTCTTTGGCCTACACCTTCAAAACCACATGCATCAGGTCCTTTTTCTAATCTTATCGGAGGTCCTTTCTCTACCATAAAAAAACCCAGAACTTTTTTTGGTTCTGGGATTGAACTCTAACAGAATAATATCCTTGTGTCAACCTTTTACGATGTTGACATTTTAAACGAAATAGTTATAATGGTTTTGTTTTATGCCGCAAAGCGAACGTCCTTCATCTGCCCCTTTTTCTGCAGGATTTGAAACATATCTCTCCCCTTTTTCCTATAAATACGGCTCGCCGGAAATGCGACGAGTTTGGTCACAGCAAAATTTCTGGGGAAAAGTCAATGATATTTGGATTACTGCTGCCGGAGTTCAGAATACAGTCGGATTAGTAAGCGATGATCAATTAAGTGATCTTATTGGGTGTCAAGATGGGCCGTCAGTTGAAAGAATTCTTGAGCTTGAACGGGAAACGGGACACGATGTGGCAGGCGCAATTGCAGAATTCAGTGAGCGTGCGCCGGTTGGCGGAGAAATCCTTCATCAGGGTATGACATCTGAAGATGTCTTATCAAATGCCGAGATAATGCAGGTAGTGGAAGCGTTTGGTATTTTAAGACCTAAGCTGATAGGAACGCTTGGTACTTTTGCAGTACGGATTGATGAGAACAAAGACCTGGTCTGCATGGGTTATACCCATCTTCAGGCGGCCGAGCCAACAACCATGGGTTACAGATTTGCAAAATACGCGCAGGACATTTTGATAGATTTAAGATTATTGGATTTTGTCAAAAGCCAGATAAAAGGAAAAGGTATAAACGGAGCAGTCGGAACCTCTGCGTCTTTTGAAGAGATTCTTAAGGATACAGGATTGACTGTTGAAGAGCATAAAAAAAGAATAATGGATCAGTTAGGAATTGATTCCGTAGCTATTTCAGATCAAACTTATCCAAGAAAATTTTTGTTTTTAACAGGAACAGCTCTGGCAAGTATTGGACAATCTCTTCACCGGTTTGCTCTTGATCTGCAGATTTTGCAATCCTCTTTTGTTGATGAGGTTTCAGAGCCCAGAAGAAAAAGGCAAATCGGCTCGTCTGCCATGCCGCATAAACAAAATCCTGTTAACGCAGAAAACATAGATTCTCTGACAGAGGAACTTCCCGGTGGGCTATTTTCTGCCTGGATGACTGGGGCTTTTGTGACACTTGAAAGGACACTTCGTGATTCGGCTGGCAAAAGAAGCTGGTTGCCTGAAGGTTTTCTGATCGTTGATGAGGCATTGATAAGAACGGAGAGAATTGTAAGAGGAATGGCTATTCATAAAGATTCTATCAGGACTAACTTGGAAAAATATGCGCCTTTTATGATGACAGAAATTATCATGGCAAAGTTAGTAAAGAAAGGTATGGATAGAAAAGAAGCTCATGAAATTCTAGCCGGGCATTCTGAAACCGCTCGTGATGAAATAAGATTGGGAAGACCAAATCCAATGGTGCAGCTTATATCAGGAGACAGAAGAATTACCATAGTCTTGAATCCCGATGAAATAAAAGATTCATTCGATAGCGTATTTACTCATGTCGGGAATGCCCCGACAAAATGTACGGCTTTTTTGCAAACCGAATTATATCCTGTCCTTAAAGACTGATATGTCAAAAGAAATCTGTAGTTTTGATGAGGTTTGAGAGGAGCATGGCGACGTTTACGGGACCTACACCGCCGGGTGTGGGAGTATAAAAAGAAGAGGTGCCTCTTATTTCATCTTCATCATAGTCGCCGTGGAATTTTCCATCTTTTCCGCGAGACATTCCGGCTCCAATTAAAATTACCCCGTCCTTGAGGTTTTCCGCCTTGACAATGTTTGGTTTCCCAACAGCGGCTATTACGATATCTGAATTTTTCAGAATTTCTTTTCTGTGGTCAGTTTTACTGGTTACAATTTCCGGCTTAATTACAAGTTTTTTCAAAGCTAGGATGATCGGACCTCCTGCGGTTACTCCCCTGCCGATAACTGCTATTTTTTTTGAACTCATCCACTCGTTAAAATTTTTATTTTTTTGTGCGTTAACCTCAGGGGTTGAGACTTGAATATTTTCTAAGATTTTTAAAACAGCAAGGGCTATCGGTGGAGTGAATTTAGATTGAGGATGGAAGCCGTCGACATCTTTTTTGGGACTTATAGATTTTGCTATTTCTGTTTCTTTAATTTGGGAAGGGAGCGGTCTTTGGATTATTATTCCATGAATATTTGAATCATTATCTAACTTTTTAATCTTGTTCAAAAGTTCTAGAGTTTTGGTTTTCGGATCTAAGTTCTCTACTGTTATCTTAGCTCCGATTTCCAGTCCTTTTAATTTTTTCTGTCCCACATAAGCTTTTGATGCTTCATCGGTCGTAAGAGTTATTATATGAAGATGCGGAACAACGCCTTTATTCCTTAGTTCCTTTGCTCTTTTTTTAAGATCATCGAAGATCTGTTGTGCAATTTCCCGTCCATCTATTTTCATCTAGTCCTTTCCTATGAATGTTGCGGAAGCGACGTGGTCATTTGGGTTTGAATATCTCATAAGAATTACCCCTTGGGTGTCGCGCGCAAGCTTAGGAATAGATGAAATCTCAAGTTTTACAATCTGACCTTTCTTGGATGTAATAATAATTTCTTCGCAATTTGTCGGAATAACTTGTGCAAAACCAATCTTGCCTGTTTTTGAAGTCACTTTTGCAACCTTTACTCCCTTGCCTCCCCTACTCTGTCCCCGAAATAGTTTACAGGCAGTTTTCTTGCCAAGCCCGTTTTCCATAATTGTCAGAAGGTCATCGTTTCCTTCTTTACTTATTACGTCCATTCCGATTACAATATCTTCTGCGTCAAGTCTAATTCCTCTGACTCCCCTTGTTGCTCTTCCGGTTGGCCTTACGCTCTTTTCCGAAAACCTAATTGCCTTTCCGTTTTTGGTTGCCAGAATGATATCATTCTCCCCGTCTGATAGCTCACTCCACGCCAGTTCGTCCCCCTTATCTAGCTTAATGGCTACAATTCCATTTCTTCTGATGTTGTCAAATTCCGATAGTTTTGATTTCTTAACCGTTCCTTTTCGAGTCGTTAAGAATATAAAAACATTTTTTTCGTCTTTTCTATAATTTATAAAGGATTCCACTTTTTCTCCTGCCTCAATATTTAGTAAATTAACAATTGCAGCTCCTTTGCTTGTCCTTGCCGATTCATTTATCTCATAAGCCCTTAGCTGATAAACCTTTCCTTTGTTTGTAAAGAAAAGCAGATTGTCATGAGTCTGCGCAAATCTTATATGGGCAATTGTATCTTCTTCTTTGGTAGTCATGCCTCTTATTCCCTTACCTCCTCTATGCTGAGTCTTAAAACTGGTCAAGCTTTGACGTTTTATATAGCCTGTATTGGTCAAAGTCATTACGGTGGATTCATTGGGTATAAGGTCTTCGTCTGAAAATTCACCGACCTTGCTTTTGAAAACCTTGGTTCGTCTGGTATCGGCGAATTTATCCTTGACTTTTAGAAGTTCGTCTTCTATAACTTTTAAAATTTTCGGCGGATTCGCAAGTAAATCTTCAAGATATACAATGGTTTCTTTAACCATTTCGTATTCATCTTCAATTTTTTGCCTTTCAAGCGCCGCTAGTCTTCGAAGCTGCATATCCAAAATTGCCGTTGCCTGAATCTCTGTTAATTTAAACTTGGTCATCAGGTTCTGTTTTGCAGAATCCTGGTCTTTTGATTCTCTGATGGTTTTTATTACCGCATCGATATTATCAACTGCAATTTTGAGGCCTTCAAGAATATGAAGCCTTGCTTTAGCTTGTCTCAATTCGTATTCCGAGCGTTTTTTGACGACTAGAAATCTATGTTTTAGATATTCTTCAAGGATTGTTTTAAGATTTAGTGTTTGAGGGGTTCCATCAACCAGCGCTACGATATTGGCCGAAAAAATAGTTTGAAGATTTGTATGCTTGAATAAGTTATTCAAAACTTTTCTTGGCGCTGTGTCTCTTTTAAGCTCGACAACTATTCGGATACCATGCCTGTCTGATTCGTCCCGAAGATCTGAAATACCTTCTATCTTTTTCTCTTTTGCCAAATCTGCAATTCCTGAGACCAAAAGAGCTTTGTTTACCTGATAAGGCAGCTCTGTAATGATAATTGCCGATTTTCCAAGGCCTATATCTTCGATCTCTGCCTTGCCACGGATTAAAATTCTTCCTTTTCCGGTCATATAGACATTTTTTATCTCGCTTGCGTCGTATATGGCACCTGCTGTTGGGAAATCCGGGCCTTTGATAAATTCCAAAAGCTCATCAACTGTCACATTAGACGCAGGATTTAGCTCTTCAAATTTTGTCTTGCCAATCATAAACACAATTGCGTCTATTACTTCGCCCAGATTATGCGGAGGGATTTTCGTCGCCATTCCAACTGCAATTCCCTCACTTCCCATCAGGAGGAGATTTGGCAGTTTTGCCGGAAGAAAGACCGGTTCCTTGAGCGTTGCGTCAAAATTATCAAGGTAATCAACGGTTTCTTTATCAAGATCATAAAGCATCTCCGTGGTTATTGCCGCAAGCCGGGCCTCGGTGTATCTCATTGCAGCCGGAGGATCTCCGTCCATCGAACCAAAATTTCCCTGTCCGTCAACCAGAGGATATCTCATGGAAAAATTCTGGGCAAGACGTACAAGCGCATCATAAATCGGCATATCTCCATGAGGATGATATTTACCCATTACTTCTCCGACAATCTTGGCACTTTTTGAATACTTCGCGCTATGCGTCAGGCCCATTTCATGCATTGAATAGAGAATGCGTCTGTGGACCGGTTTTAGCCCGTCACGAACATCGGGAAGGGCACGGGAGACAATAACCGACATCGCGTAATCTAGATACGCGCCTTTCATTTCAGTTGTTATCTCTGCTTTGTTTACTTTTCCAATGTCGCTCATAATTAAGCAACTAGCGACTAGATATCATTAGCTACTAGTGGCTAGTAGCTAGTTGCTAGTCGCTTATTTAATTGCCCGTTTTATGTCTCTTAGTGCTTCTTTTTTGCTTTTCCAGTCTTTGAGTTTTACCCATTTTCCCGGTTCTGTTTTTTTGTAATTTTCAAAAAAGTATTTAATTTCTTTTTTTGTTTTTTCCGGAATATCCGAAACATCATTATAATCTTTGAATTTAGGATCGACTTTCGCAAGCGGTACTGCAATAATTTTGTTGTCAATCCCGGCTTCATCTTCCATCTCAAGCATTCCTATGGGGCGAGACGGGATTACAACTCCCGGTACAACGGGCTTGCTTGATAAAAGTACGACATCGACAGGATCTCCGTCATCATACAGCGTATTTGGAATAAATCCGTAATTAAAAGGATATTCCATTTCTGTATATAGAAATCTGTCCACAAAAATCACGTCAGATTCTTTATCGAGCTCGTATTTTACTGAAACTCCCTGCGGAATTTCTATAAAAACATTTATTTCCTCTGGCGGATTTTTTCCTATAGATAAGTTATTCATATTTTAAGTTCTAGTCACCCTACCGAAAATTTATAATTTATAATTTAAAATTTTATATATCCAGGGTTGCTGTTTTGGCGTTTGATTGTATGAAATGTTTTCTTGGTGGGACTTCATCTCCCATAAGCATTGTAAAGACCGCATCGGCTTCTTCGGCGTCTTCAATTAAGACCTGTTTTAAGATTCTGTTTTGCGGATTCATAGTTGTCTCCCAAAGCTGCTGGGGGTTCATTTCTCCAAGCCCTTTGTACCGTTGAATATTAACATTAATTTTTGAACCGTTTTTAATTTCTTTAATTTTTTTGTCTTTTTCTTCATCCGAATATGCGTATCTTATTTCTTTTCCCGCCTGAATTTTATATAGAGGAGGTTGAGCGATATACAAATATCCCTGTTTTATTATTTCCGGTAAATGCCTGAAGAAAAAAGTTAGAATTAATGTTTCTATATGTTCTCCATCTACGTCAGCATCAGTCATTATGATAATTCTGTGGTATCTTAGCTTTTCAAAGCGTACGCTTTCTCCAATTCCTGCCCCAAGCGCAATGATAAGATTTTTCAGCTCCTCATGTTCAATTATCTTATCAAGCCGGGCTCTTTCGGTGTTTAATATCTTTCCGCCAATTGGCAGAATTGCCTGGAATTTTCTGTCTCTCCCCTGTTTTGCGCTTCCCCCTGCTGAATCTCCTTCTACAATATAGAGTTCGCTAACCTGTGGGTTTTTCTCCTGACAATCGGCAAGTTTTCCGGGAAGAGATGAACCTTCGAGCGCTCCCTTTCTGAGGATTGCCTCTTTTGCCGCTTTCGCTGCTAAACGCGCCTTTGCCGCCAGATAAACTTTTTCAAGTATCCTTCGCGCATCTGCCGGATTTTCTTCAAAATATGTGCTAAGCCCCTCCTTTGTAATTACCTGAACTATAGGTTGAATCTCTGCATTTCCAAGTTTTCCTTTTGTCTGTCCCTCAAATTGAATTTTATCCTGGGGCATTTTTACAAAAACAACAGCAGTTAAACCTTCTCTTGCATCATCCCCTGTTATAGAGTCCTCATCATTTTTGAAGCTTCCGATTTTCCTACCATAATCGTTTATCGCGCGAGTAAGAGCCATTCTAAATCCGGTCAGATGTGTCCCGCCGTTTACCGTATTTATGACATTTACATAGCTTTCCACATTTTCCGAATAACCGTTATTGTACGCAAGAGCAATTTCAACCTCTACATCTTTTTCCTGTTTTTTTATAAATATCACTTTGTGAAGAGACTCTTTGTTCTCATTAATTTTTGCAACCAGAGAAGTTATACCGCCTTCAAAATAATAATGAGTTTCGTTTTCCTGTTCGGTTCTTAGGTCATAAAGGTGAAAATAAAGACCTGGAACAAGATATGCCCTTTCTCTTATAGCTTTTTTTATAATGTCAAAATCAAATTTGAGTGTTTCAAAAATCTGTTTATCGGGAAGAAAAGCTACAGTTGTTCCTGTTTTTATATTTGAGGCGACATCGGGAAGAGGACTTTTTGACTCTTCTATTTCCGCAACTCTTGTTTTTGGGACTCCTCTCTGATATTCCTGTCTGTAGATTTTGCCGTTTCTTTTGACCTCTGTCCAAAGCCACTCTGATAGTGCGTTAACGACAGATGAACCTACTCCATGAAGACCTCCTGAAATTTTGTAGGCAGAACCTCCAAACTTTCCCCCTGCATGAAGTTTGGTCATTACGATTTCAAGAGCTGATTTTTTGTATTGCGGCATAACATCAACGGGAATTCCACGGCCGTCATCAATAACCGTCGCACTGCCATCATTATTTAGAACAACCCAGACATTTTTGCCAAAACCGGCTAAAGCTTCATCAACAGCATTATCTATAATTTCCCGAAGTGTTTCATGAAGGCCGGTTACATCAGTTGAGCCGATATACATTCCTGGTCTTTTTCGGACAGGTTCAAGTCCCTCAAGGACCTGTATGGTTTTTGCAGAATAATCAGAGGTTGATTTTGAAGATGAATTCGATAATGCCATAAATCAATGATACCAAAAATTAACAATAATTTCTAGGGGAAATATGACGTTGCCTTCTAAGAAATAGATATAAATATGCTGGTTGGGGTTATTTTATGTCCCAGGGGTATAAAGGGTTTCTATCGGGGGTTTTATGAATATATATTCCAGTTCTTCCTGTTTGAGTAAACACCAATGCGTGGTCCCTGGTTATCATTTCAGTCCATTCGCAATTTTCAATATTTCCTCTTACTTCAAGAGCATATAAGCGATTGCCATTTTTATATATAGTCGGACCTCTAAGCGGCATTTCCGGGGTAACTTGCATTAAGGCCTCTCTTAGAAAAGCAAATGTTTCCTTAACTTCGTCGTAATAAGCTGGTTTCATTCCTTCTCCACCATAATACATGTGCCAAGCAGGATATTGTCTATATCGCACAACTGTCATTCCTGGAGCTGTAAAATATGCCGAATAATTATCTATTAACCACCAATCCTTTTCTCTATATTCGTGTGTTTTATCAAAAGGCAAAAGTGGGTCAATTTCTCCTTTGTCCGCTGCCCAGGTTTCTCTATTTGCTTTAACAATAAAAGTACCTAGTTGCGTTAACCAAGCTTGTCTTCTTGCTTCTTGTTCTGGGGTAAATCGATTTTCCATTATGTACAGCATTGTATCATCCTATAGCATTCTCGTCAAGAGAAAATTGCCTAAACCTTTCTTGTGATTTTGCGGATTGTCTCAACTGCATAATTTAATAGATATTTAGGGTAATTTATTATCAAGTCCTGGGCGTGGAGGTATTCCACATCTTCCCCACCGAATCCTCTTTTAAAAATAGACAGTCCGTGAAATCTATGGTTTGGTTTATTAATCGGTGAAACTCCCCAGAAATTATAACGAGTCATTCCTCTTCTTTTTGCTTCTTTTATTGCCTGCCACTCGATAAGATAAGCTCCGGGATATTTTCGTCCCTCTTCAGTAGACGCTCCATAATGATAGACTGCCTCCTTTCCATAAAATATTACAAAAGCTTGCGCTAATAATTTCTTGTTAAGAATTGCGCTGTACAAAAGAGCCATATTGTTTCTTGCAAAAACCTTGAACTGTTCATATAAATATTCATAGGAGAATGGTACAAATTTCTGTCTTTTTGAAGTTTGGATTTGCAGTTTATAAAACTGTCTTATGTTTTTTAGATTAGAAGTTTGGGTTATTTTTATTCCATCCTTCTCCCCTTTTTTTATTTCATATCTTGTTGTTTTTCTCATGTTTTCTAGAAGTTCGGTATCTGTTTTCATGATATCAAGCTGAGATGTTAATTCCGCATGAAGGTGCATGGCCGAATTTATAAAACCGTATTTTTTGAATAAATTTTTTGAGAAATTATCCGAGATAAGCTGGGGACGGACTCTTACAAAAACACAATTATTCAATATGGCAATTTTTTTAATTTCCTCAATAAATGCTTTGACAAAAATTTCATTTTTCCAGTCCAGAATTGGCCCTCCGGGGATAGTTAAGTATCTTCCTCTTTTTGCATTCTCAACGATTGATAGCATTACTCCAATTAATTTGTCATTATTGTAAAATCCGGTTCTTATTGCTGTCTTTCCCAGAAGTTCATGAAATTCTCCGAAGTACCAAGAATGCAGGAAGTTTGCCTCCTGCCTCTTATTTAGAAAGAATTCCCATTCCTGTTTATTTTCAACTGTTCTTGTTATAATGTTTGACATAATTTAAAGAATCATGAAGTAGGAATGTTTTTTAGCCATTCATTTATCCTTCTTGAAATTTTTAAAGCATCTTTTCCCGTAACGTTTATATGAGTTGGCAAGTTTAGAATTACGCGCGAAATCTCAACTGCATTTGGACACTGGGGTGCAACGTCGTCGTACCAAATGTCCGAAATAAAAATATTTGATTCTTTGAGAAATTGGATTAATTTTTTTCTGTTCTCAACGAAAATTGAAAATCTTAAATTAGAAGCGATAGGAATTTTCTCTACAATATTTGGGT
>CAYZEE010000006.1:0-35057 GCA_964477485.1 uncultured Gammaproteobacteria bacterium | reverse complement strand
ATTCTATATTTTTCTTGTTTTAACTACTTTTGAATTATTTTATTTCTTTCAAAAAATTACGCCCTTTTCCCCACCGAGTACGATTTATCCCGAAACGAAAGTCTTAACAGAGCTTAAGAAAATCCAGGGAATAAATCGCTCCTGGGGATATGGAGGCGCATACATAAGTCCCAATATCCAAGTACATGAAAAACTTTTTACAACAGACGGATATAATGCGCTTCATATAAAAACATATGCTGAGCTTATATCTTCGTCTAAAAACGGTCATATATCAAATTTTATTCCAAGGTCAGACGTAAATATTGCACCGGGATACGGACAGAGCGATCTGAGGAGTAACTACTATAGACAAAGACTACTTAATCTATTGGGAGTAAAATACGTTTTAAATAAAAATGACGCTTTAAGCCAGAATTTATATGATGATACAGATACTTTTCCGAAAGATAAATATAAATTGATTTGGCAGGATGCCCCATGGCAGATTTACGAAAATATGGATGCCCTACCACGTTTCTTTATCGCGGAAAATTTTCTCGTGGCGACAAATTCTGCCGTCTCAATAGGAGATGTGTATAATAAAAATATTAATCTTGAGAGAACCGTTATTTTGAATAATAAACCAGATTTGAAAATAGACAGTAACGCAATTGGGTCGGCAAGTCTTATTTCTTATAATTCCAATAAAGTAGAAATTAAGACAAGTGTATCTTCGAACAGCTTGCTTTTTCTTTCAGACAGTTACTACAATGGCTGGGAAGCTTTGATAGATGGCAAAAGAACGGGTATATTAAAGGCAGATTATTCATTCAGGGCAGTTGCAGTACCTTCAGGAGTCCATATCGTAACTTTTTCTTATAATCCGCCGTTATTTTATCTAGGATTAAAACTGTCGGTTCTTTCCTTATTGACGTTTCTTATTATTATATTTGGAATAAAAATTTATGAAAAAAAGAAGTAATTTATTGTTTTTATGCTTGGCATTAGTATTCACAATGCCGGCCTTAATAGGTCTTTTTCATCCCGGATTTTTTCCAACAGACGACGGCAACTGGATGGTAATCCGGTTCTCTGCATTTTATGAAGCTCTAAGAAACGGTCAATTTCCGGTAAGGTTCCTGCCGAGACTTAACAATGGTTATGGGTATCCTGTTGCGGATTTCCTTTATCCCCTTTTTATGTATCTTGGTATTCCAATCCATATCTTAAGGATTAATTTTATCGATACGATAAAAATAATTTTGGGCCTAAGCATATTTTTATCTTCTGTCTTCACATTTTTGTGGCTTAGAAAGTTATTTGACAATATTTCCTCTTTTGTCGGTGCAACCCTTTATGTCTTGTTTCCTTATCATTTGTACGATGTGTATAAAAGAGGTTCAGTGGGAGAGGCAGTTTCTTTAACGGTGCTTCCGTTTCTTTTCTGGCAGACAGAAAGAAAAAGTTTAGTATGGACGTCTATTGGGATTGCGTTTTTAATTCTGGCTCATAATACTCTTGCCGTAATGTTTATGCCTCTTGTTTTTCTGTATATGATTTTAAATGTATGCATTGCGGAGAAAAGGAAAGAACTTTTACTATTTTATTTAAAATCATTAGTTTTAGGTTTTTCCATGTCTTCATTTTTTTGGGTTCCAGCTCTTTACGATTTGCAGTATACAGTATTTTTTAAAACAACAGTATCGCAATGGAGTAATTATTTTTCCCCTCCCGGCTTAGTCAGCTTGTCGTTTATTTTTGTTTTTCTTGCGTTTTTTGTTCTTATTGTCTTTGGAAAAATAAATATAAAAAAATATAAACTTGAAGCTTTAGTATTTATTATAGGAATTTTATCTGTTTTTCTTGCTTTTCCGCAGAGTTATTTCGTGTGGAGGTTTCTGCCTGTTTCATTTATCCAGTTTCCCTTTAGGTTTTTATCTTTAGCAATTGTTTCCACATCGTTTTTGTCCGCTTTTGCAGTGTCGGTTTTGAAAGGGAAAATAAAATTAGCTTTTGCTATAATAACTTTAGTTTTGATTTTTGTTTCGGCATGGCCCTACTTATTCCCCAAAAGCTATCAGATGTTTCCTGATACTTTTTATTCTACAAATCAGGACTCGACAACAGTAAGAAACGAGTATATGCCAAAATGGGTAAAACAAATTCCAGAGTCCATGGCTAGGGAAAAAGTTACCGTAGTAAGCGGTCGGGCTTCGGTACAAAATTTACTTGCCAATGGCAATAAGGCCTCCTTTTCTTTAAATGCTTTTTCCAGCTCTGTTGTCCAATTTAATACCATATATTATCCCGGATGGACGGTTGAAGTTGATAAAAAGACTGTTCCGGTTTCATATAACAACAACAGCGGACTTATAAGATTTTCGGTAAGTCCCGGGCAGAAAAACGTGGATATCTATTTTGCCGAAACTCCCATAAGGATAATTTTTGACTTAATTTCTTTATTGGGCTTAGCGGTGTTATTGCTCTTGGCTGAAAGAGAAAGGAGTTTGAAAAAAAAGTGAAATTTATAAAAAAGTTTTTTCCTATTATAGCTGTTTTAGTTTTGTCTTTTTGGGCAATTAAGCCCCTTTTGGCTCCTGGATTTTTTCCGATGCATGATAATACGCAGGTTGCCAGAGTATTTGAAATGCATAAATCACTTGCCGGCGGAATGCTTCCGGTCCGCTGGGTTGAGGATTTGGGATATGGCTTTGGTTATCCAATTTTTAATTTTTATGCACCTCTTGCTTATTATTTTGGTGGTTTATTGATGTTTTTCGGCTTAAATGCTTTGGTTTCAGCAAAAATAATGATGGCCACAGGAATACTCTTGGCAGGTGTTTTTATGTATCTTTTGACAAGGGAATTTTGGGGAGAAGCCGGCGGAATTGTTTCGGCTCTTTTTTACGTTTATGCGCCTTATCATGCGGTTGATATTTATGTCCGGGGAGATGTAGGAGAATTTTGGGCATATGCGTTTATTCCATTGATGTTTTTAGGATTGTTTAAAATCTTTATGGAGGGTGTTGCATACCCGCGCAAAAAAGTAATTTGGGTAATTGTTGAAGCGGTTGGATTTGCGGGAATTATCCTTTCTCATAATCTAACAGCATTAATGGTAGCACCGTTTTTATTAATTGTTACATTGTTATATTGTTTCGTTGCTTTTAGGAAAAATGAATTACTTACCATACGCTATTCGCTATACGCTATATTCTTAGGTTTGTCTATTTCTGCTTTTTACTGGTTACCTGCTCTTCTTGAAATGAAATATACTAATGTATTATCCCAGATCGTAGGGGGAGCGAATTTTAGAGAGAATTTTGTTTGTCTTTCTCAATTATGGACCAGTCCATGGGGATTTGGCGGATCAATACCGGGTTGTGTCGACGGTATGTCTTTTATGATCGGTAAATTACACATCTTGGTTACTTTGGCAGCTCTAGTTTTGGCCGTTATTTTTTGGAAAAAATATAGTGATAAAGCAAAAATTATCGTTTTTTCTTTTGTTCTTTTTCTTATTTCAGTTTTTTTTACGCTTGCCATTTCAAGTCCTATCTGGAGCTTAATTTCTCCTATGGCATTCTTACAGTATCCGTGGCGGTTTTTGGTTTTTGCTTCATTTTTCACATCACTTTGTGCCGGAGGAGCGGTTTATTTACTGCGGGATATTTTTGTTAGGATGCGACTTAATTTTTATCTATATATAGGAGCGATTGTCGCTGTTATTGCTGCCCTTCTTTACCTAAGCGTTAAATTTTTTAATCCGCAAAATTATACCAGCTATCCGGCAAGCTTTTACACCCACAATAATTATCTTGAATGGACAGTTTCTAAGATATCTCATGAGTATCTGCAAAAGAATGTTTTATTGCCCAAGACACAACAACAGCTCCCTCTCACTAATTTTTCTTTGCCTCCAGTATTAATTAATGTGGAAAATCAAAAGAATTTATTTATTTATTTTCAGCAAAAAGGAAAAATTCCGCCGGTTATTTTTAGAGAGACACTAGCGGAGAAGCTATCCAATTTAATCTCAATTATTGGTATAATTGCTTTTATTGCGTTGGTTATAAAAGTTTATGTTAGAAAAAACTGATGAGCTTTCTATCTTTTTCCCTTTTTGGAACGAAGAAAAGAATATAGAGGATGTTGTGGATAGGGCTATTTCTGTAGCGTCTTTGTGCGCATGTAAGTGGGAAATGTTGGTTATAGATGACGGTTCCTCGGATAATACTTTGGCAATTGCCCAGGCAATAGCAAAAAGAAATAATAATATTAAGGTAATTTCTCATCAACCTAATCGAGGTTATGGAGCCGCATTAAAAGAAGGATTTACTCATGCAAAATATGATTTAGTTGTTTTTATGGACGGAGATAGCCAATTTGATTTCTCTCAAATATCAAAGTTTTTACAAAAAATCAAAACCGCGGATATTGTAATTGGCTATAGAAAGAAACGATCAGATCATCCGATAAGGCACTTTTTGATGCTTTTTCTTAAAATTTGGGATTTTGTTTTTTTTGGGTTTTATTTTAGAGATATTGATTGCGGATTTAAGCTGTTTAGAAAGGAAGCTTTGAGGAAGATTATGCCTTTTTCATCCGAAGGGGCAATGATAACAACGGAAATTCTAGCTAAAGCCAAGAGAAAAGGATTGAGAATAACAGAGGTAGAAGTTAATCACTATCCTCGTAAGTATGGTAACCAAAGCGGGGGAAACCTAAGAGTTATTTTAAGAGCAATAAAAGAGAGTATGCTGTTGTGGAAATATTTAAATTTTAATTATGGAAGAAGTTGACATAGAAGTTATCACAAAACGTTCGATACATGGGGTAGTTGCCTTGGTATCACGAACTTTTACTATACAAATAGTTAGCTTCGCCAGTAATTTTCTACTAACTATCTTTCTTTCTCCTGCTGTATTTGGTGTGTTTTTTGTAGTGTCAGCGGCAATTGCCTTCCTTTCCTACTTTTCCGATATCGGTTTGGCAGCGGCTTTAATCCAGAAAAAAGATGCAATAACGGAGGAAGAGCTTAGAACCACATTTACCATACAGCAATTTTTAGTGATTGCCGTGGTTATTGTCGCTTTAAGTTTGTCTAGTGCTATCGGCTCGTTTTACCATCTTGAGACGGAAGGAATCAGACTTTATCAGGCATTAGTTATTGCGTTTTTCCTGTCGTCTCTTAAAACGGTACCGTCAATTATTCTTGAGCGAAACTTGAAGTATGAACGTCTAGTTATTCCCCAAATAGTCGAAACATTCCTTTTTAGTGTTGTAGCTGTGGTTTTGGCAATTAAAGGCTTTGGCATAACGAGCTTTACTTTTGCTGTTCTGGCTAGAGGCTTATCAGGTGTCATTGCTATTTATGTCATTCAGCCTTGGAAGATGGGTTTAGGTTTTTCCAAAAAAGCAGCCAGGGAACTGTTGTCTTTTGGGATACCCTTTCAGGCTAATAGTTTTTTGGCACTTATAAAGGACGATCTTTTTGTTGCCTATATTGGTAAAATTCTTCCTCTTTCTCAAGTTGGTTATGTTGGTTTTGCCCAAAAATGGGCTTTTACACCGTTAAGGCTTATTATGGACAATGTTATCAGAATAACTTTTCCTTCATTCGCTCGACTCCAGGAGCATAAGGATCTTCTCGCAAAAGCCATAGAAAAATCAATTTTTGCTGCTTCTTTTGTAATTTTTCCTTCTCTCGTTGGCTTAGTCGCACTCGGTCCTTATTTTATCAATGTCATACCTAAATACTCCAAATGGGAGCCGGCACTTTTATCGCTTACCTTCTTTGCCGGCAACGCTGCCTTTTCCTCTATCTCTACACCTTTAACAAATGCGCTTAATGCTATTGGAAAAATAAAAATTACCCTCTACTTTATGATTTTTTGGACCTTTGCAACCTGGGTACTTACTCCGCTTGCCATATTTTTATGGGGTTTTAACGGGGTTGCTCTGGCGTCTTTTGTGATTTCAGTATCGGTTGTAATTGTAGTTTATATAACTAAAAAATATATAGATTTTTCTCTAGTAAATAACATTAAATATCCCTTTTTGTCTTCTGCTTTAATGGGTCTTTTGATTTACCTTCTAAGTCCAATGGTAGTTAAAAATTTAATTGGTGTTTTGAGTATGATTGTATTAGGTGGTATATTTTATTTAGCGCTTATTTTCTTTATGGCGAGAGCGGAAATGCTTGATAATATTGCATTAATCAAAAGGAATCTTAAACGATAATATGATGGGAATATCAGCGGTAATTTCCGCATACAACGAAGAGGTAAAGCTAGAGAGGTGTTTGCGATCCTTAGGTTTTACAAATGAAATTATAGTCGTAGACCATTTTTCAACAGACAAGACTTTAGAGATTGCCAAAAAGTATACCCAAAAAATCTTTCAGGAGGTGAATAATCCGCAAAAAATAGATATTCAAAAAAATTACGGTTTTAGTCAGGTGTCCTATAATTGGATACTCAGTATAGATGCGGATGAAGAGGTTTCCGAAGAACTTGCGAAGGAGATAAAAGAAGTAATAAAAGATTCCGAAGAAAACGCATATTACATTCCAAGAAAAAATATAATTTTTGGCAAATGGATAGAACATACAGGGTGGTATCCCGATCATCAGCTTCGACTTTTCAGAAAGGGGAAAGGGGAATTTACCAAAAAACATGTTCACGAACAATTAGAAGTTAGGGGAGAAAAAGGTTATTTAAAAAATCATATACTTCATTATAACTATGATTCAATCTCAGGTTTTTTAAACAAAACTATTGTATATGCGCAAAATGAAGCAGAAGAAAAGCTTGATAAGGGATATATCTTTTCAAAATGGGATTCCATTCGCTTCCCTGTGGATGAATTTATGAGCCGTTTTTTTACAAGGGAAGGCTACAAAGATGGTCTTCACGGACTTATTTTATCTATTCTTATGGCCTTTTATCATTTTATAGTTTTTGCTTTGATTTGGGAAAAAAAGAGATTTACCGATTACAATTCTGCAAATTTTTTAGCTGAAACTGAAGAAGAAATTAAAAAAGTTAATAAAGAAATTTCTTTTTGGTTTCGAAATGAAAAAATTAAATCGGCAAACAGTCCTGTTGAAAAAATTCTTCACAGAATCCATAAATGAAAGTTGTCATCTCTGTCATTAATTATAATAGCAAGAAAGATACTCAAGATTGTCTAAATACCATTGACAATCTGGAACAGGAAGGTATAGATATCGAGGTTGTCATTTTAGATAACAATTCCCAGGAGTCTTTTAGTCAGCGGGACATAAATTTAAAGAAAGTTCCATTTAAATTCATATCGGAGAGTGGGAATGAGGGTTTTGCACAGGGCCATAATATTGTTCTTAAGTACGCAATAGAAAAAAATGCCGATTTTGTCATGATTCTAAACAATGATACGCTGCTTGATAAAAGCTGCCTGAAAGAACTTATAAAAACTTTTAAAGATAACATTGGAATAGCAGTTCCAAAAATTTATTTTGCTAAAGGGTATGAGTTTCATAAAAAAAGATATCAGAAGGAGGAGTTGGGGAGAGTAATTTGGTATGCGGGAGGAAAGATGGATTGGAGGAATGTTCTAGGTAAACATAGAGGAGTTGATGAGGTTGACAAAGGCCAATATGATAAACTTTGCGAAACTGAATTTGCAAGCGGATGTTGTATGCTTATAAAAAAAGAAATTTTGGAGCAAATTGGCTTTTTTGATAAGAGATATTTTCTCTATTATGAGGATAGTGATCTTTCAGAGCGAGTAAAAAAAGCAGGTTTTAAAATTATGTATACACCGTATGCAATTCTTTGGCATAAGAATGCTTCATCCACAGGCGGGTCCGGTTCTATTCTTCAAGATTATTATATTACTAGGAATCGTTTGCTGTTCGGAGTTAAATACGCTCCTTTTAAGTCAAAACTGGCACTTTTGAAAGAAAGTTTAAGTTTATTATTCAACGGTCGACAGTGGCAAAAACAGGGGGTTTTGGATTTTTATTTAAGAAGATTTGAAAAAGGAAGCTTTAAAATATGAAAATCTCGGCTGTGGTTATTGCGAAGAATGAAGAGAATATGATCGCAGATTGCCTCGACTCTCTTTCTTTCTGTGATGAGATTATTATTGTTGACAATAACTCAACTGATAGAACGGCGGAGATTGCAAAGAGGATGGGAGCAAAGGTTTTTGAGTTTAAGTCCAATGATTTTGCTGCAATGAGAAATTTTGGACTAAACAAAGCATCAGGAGATTGGATCTTGTACGTGGATACAGATGAAAGAGTTTCGCCGGAGATGGAATCAAATGTTAAGCGTCAAGTATTAAGTATTGGTACGAGAATTTCGGCTTTTAAAATTAAAAGGAAGAATTTTTATTTAGGTAATCATGAATGGCCGTATGTAGAAAAACTTGAGAGATTGTTTAAGAAGGAAAATTTGAAAGGATGGAAAGGAAAACTCCATGAGAGCCCGGTTGTTGAAGGAGAAATAGGAGAACTGGATGGATTCTTGCTTCATTACGCCCATAGAGAATTATCCTCTATGGTTAACAAAACAATAGAGTGGTCAACGATTGAAGCGGATTTACGGTTTAAATCGGGACATCCCAGAATGACATGGTGGAGATTCCCCCGTGTAATGCTAGGCGCATTTTCAGATTCTTATATAAAACAAGAAGGGTGGAAGGCAGGAACGATAGGTATAATTGAAAGTATATATCAAGCTTTTAGCATCTTTATAACATACGCAAAATTATGGGAAATGCAAAATAAATCAAAAATTGAAAATGAAAAATGAAAAATTAAAAATCAAGAATCTTTTCTTCCGATTTTGGCCTATTGTTTTTATTTTTTTAATCTGGTTTATTTTTTCAAGCCCTTATTTTTTAAAAGATAAAGTGCCATTCGCATCAACTTATCAAGTAAACAATTTTGCCCCCTGGAGTGCCTATCCACAGTTTGCAGGACCTGTTAAAAACGGCGCAATGCCAGATGTTATTACTCAGATTTACCCATGGAAGCATTTTACAATTGAAACTTTGAAATCGGGTCAAATCCCACTTTGGAATCCTTATAGTTTTTCTGGGACTCCTCATCTTGCAAATTACCAGTCGGCAGTACTATCTCCATTTAACCTTTTATTTTTCTTACTTCCTTTTATTCAAGCATGGAGCATTTTAGTTCTCCTCCAGCCTCTTTTGGCAGGCGTTTTTATGTATATATTTGCAAGAAGTATTGAAAGGAGCAAAATCGCAAGTCTTCTCTCGTCTATATCTTTTATGTTTTGCGGGTTTATTACGGTTTGGATGGGTTATGCAACTTTAGGATATGCAATTTTATTTTTACCCCTCTCTTTTTTTGCGATAGAAAAGTTTTCTCAGACAAATAAATTCAAGTTCTTAATCTTACTTTCCTTTACTATTCCTTTATCTTTTTTCAGCGGTCATTTTCAAATTAGCTTATATTTTCTTCTAGTAATTTGTATTTATATCCTTTATAAATTTTTTACCAATAAAAATATACCTAATACCTTATACTTAATATTGTATGCTTTTTTGGGCATTCTTATGTCTCTGCCTCAACTGCTTCCATCAATAGAATTATATTCTCAGTCATTTAGAAGCGGACTATTTCAGGTTCAGGAAGCAATTCCCTGGCAATACATTCCAACATTTATCGCTCCTGATTTTTTAGGAAATCCTGTTACCAGAAATGATTGGTTTGGGCATTACGCAGAGTGGAATGGATATATAGGAGTTTTACCATTAATGCTTGCTTACTATGCAATAAACAGTAAAAAAAGAGTTCAAGCACTTTCTTTGTTCATATTCGGTATTATTGCCTTTGTTTTGGCTTTTAACACACCTTTATTAAATTTTATTGTGAATTTACATATTCCCGTTATTTCTACAAGTGCTGCTAGTAGGATCATCGTCGTCTATAGTTTTCTTTTTGCCGTTCTTGTATCTTTTGGTTTTGACGAGTTTTTAGAAGACATCAAACGCGGAAAATTAAGAAAAATCGTTAATTGGCTTGTCATCTTTCTTTTGATTTTTTTAGCTCTGTGGGCGATAGTCTTGCTGAAGTTATTTATCCCTTTTGAGCAACTTTCCGTTGCCAGACAGAATCTTATTTTACCGACTGTTATTTTTTTTATCTCTTCGTCTCTAATTATTATTGCATCTATTTTTAAAAAGCACAGTAAAAGTCCTATTTTTATATTTATAATTTCTTTATTTTTAATTTTTATCGTTTCTTTTGACATGTTGCGTTTTGCCGTAAAATGGCAAGCATTCGATCCTGGAAATCTGATTTATCCAAACATTAAAACAACAGAAGAATTTACAAAATTATCTGGATATGATCGGGTTTTAGGAAATCTCGGTGCAGAGGCTTTAGTTTATTATAAACTTCCTTCAATCGAAGGTTATGATGCGGTCTATATAAAAAGATATGGTGAATTTATCTCATCTCTTAATGATGGTAAAGTCAAAGAAGCAGCAAGATCGGTTGTTTCTTTTCCAAGAGGTGGAATCTATACGTCAAAAGCTATTAATCTTTTAGGAGTAAGATACGTTATTCATAAAATTTCTGATGATCACATGAATTGGGCATTTCCATTCTGGTCTTACCCAAAAGGAAATTTCAATCTTATTTACGATGATGGGGAATATCAGGTTTTAGAAAATAAAGCTGCCCTTCCGCGCGCATTTTTGGCCGATGAATATAAAGTTATTACAAATAGACAAAAAATAATTGATACGATGTTTGATAATAATTTTAATCTAAGAAAAGAAATTGTTTTGGAAAAAGATCCAGGGATTAAAAAAACAAAAGGCGATATAGGAAGCGCAGGAATTATAAAATATAGCCCGAATAAAATAAATGTTGAAGTTCAGGCAAATCATCAAGGCTTGCTCTTCCTATCAGACAGTTTTTATAATGGGTGGAAGGTTAAAGTTGATGGGAAAGAAAGCAAAATTTATAGAGCAGATTATGCTTTTAGGGCAGTTACTATCCCAATAGGAAAACATATGGTTGAGTTTATCTATGATCCTTTGAGTTTTAGACTTGGCGTTTATGGTTTTTTTGTAGGATTAATATTGATTTTTGGGGCAAGTATATTTACATCACGAAGAAGTTTATGGAAGTGATTACCAAAATTTAAGTTCCGAAAGTTCCATTTTCTTTTTGGCAAAGCCAAAAAGATAGACAATTTCAAGTATCCCTATAGAATTTATAACTAAAATTACAATGAACCAATTTCGTTGATTAAGCTTTACCGCTTTCCACAATGCAAGACCTTTCCAGATAAGAGACCAAAGAAAGATTACAAAAAGAGCAAAAGGTGAAATTTGGTTTAATGTATTAAGATAATTCATATCTTAGAGCCTAGCATAAGCTAAAAAGCTTTGCAAGTGGCAGAAAAGTTGGTAGAATTAAGACTATGAAGATTGGTATTTTTGATCCATATCTCGATGATTTAGGTGGCGGAGAAAAATATATGATGAAAATTGCTCAGTGTTTGTTACAGGATCATAGCATCGATGTTTTTTGGGATAACAGAGAAGACGTGAAGGACTTATCAGATAGGTTTTTGATTGATTTGTCCGGTATTAATTTGGTAAAAAATATTTTTTCTCCAAAGATAAGTATTCTTAATCGACTTTGGGAGACGAAGAAATATGATGTCATTATTATTTTAAGCGATGGGAGTATTCCATTTTCTCTGTCAAAAAAAACATTTATTCATTTTCAGCAACCGATCCAGAAACTTCGATTAACTTTCAAGAATAGGATTAAGATAAAAAGAATAAATAATTTTTTTTGTAACTCAAAATACACAAAATCATATATTGACAAATCCTTAGGAATAAAAAGCTTAGTTATTTATCCTCCGATAGAACTTAAACCTAAAAAACTCAAGAAACAAAATGTAATCCTTAATGTTGGAAGATTTAGAGTCAGAGATGTTGTAACAAGAGTTCAAGACGTTAAGGTTGGCATAGGCGATTATAAAAAACAAGGAATAATGATTGAGGCATTTAGAAAGATGATGGCAAAAGGATTGAAGGGATGGAAATTAGTTATTGCTACCAGTATTAAAGAACAGGATCATCAAACTTTTCAGATTTTTAAAAAAGCCGCAGAAGGGTTACCGGTTGAATTCTTAGTCAATAAGACCAATGATGAGCTTTGGGATACTTATTCAATAGCAAAGATTTACTGGCATGCATCGGGCTTTGGTGAGAATCTTAAAGAGCATCCTGAATACGCAGAGCACTTTGGAATTTCAACTGTTGAGGCAATGGGAGCAGGCGCCGTAGCTATTGTTATTGACGCTGGCGGACAAAAAGAAATAGTTGAAGATGGGAAAAGCGGATTTTTATGGAATACTTTGAGCGAGCTAATTGACAAGACGAGCCTTTTAATAAAAAGTGAAAAAATGCTGGCAGAAATGTCAGAAAAAGCCACAAGAAGAGCTCAACTTCTTGCCGATAATAAATTTTGCAAAGAAATTTCAAAACTTATTAATTCCTGAGGTGTCAATCTAAATCCACCTCCGGGTTGTCTGTGTATAATCCTTATCTATCTGTGAAAAAAAATATAAAAAAAATATTGCCGGCTATCTTAATTATAGTAATTTCGGCAATATTTTTCTGGCAATTTATTTTCAAGGGACTTCTTCCTATCCCTTCAGATACTATCGTAGGACTTTACCATCCTTTTAGGGATTTATATGCGAAAGAATATCCACGAGGTGTCCCATTTAAAAACTATTTAATAACAGATCCTGTTAGACAGCTGTATCCGTGGAAGTATTTAGCGGTTGATATTGAGAAAAATTTTCAGTTGCCACTATGGAATCCATACGATTTTGCGGGAACACCTCTTCTTGCCAATCATCAGTCCGCCCCATTTTACCCTTTAAATATATTGTTTTCTCTACTGCCCTTTGTTGATACATGGAGCTTATTAATTTTCCTCCAGCCTCTTTTGGCAGGATTTTTTTTGTATTTATATCTTGATAATCTTAGACTGAATAAATGGGCAAGTTTTTTAGGCTCAGTCGCGTTCTCATTTTCCGGATTCTTCGTCGCTTGGATGGAATGGGGAACGATCCTACATACAGCATTATGGTTGCCTTTAATACTTCTTGCAATAGATAAAATTTTTTTGAGTTTAGAAAAAATATCAAAGACGTATTTTAAAAATAAAAAATTATTGGTCTGGGGTTTAATTTTTATTTTTTCACTTGCTTCATCATTTTTTGCTGGACATTTACAAACATTTTTCTATTTATTTACAGTTTCATTTATTTATTTAATTGTTAGATGGCTGCAGCATGGAAAAAACATCAGAGCATTTCTGTTATTTGTTATTTGTTATTTGTTATTTGTTATTTTAACGGCGGTTCAATGGGCCCCAATGTTGCAATTTATTTTGCAATCCGGGCGCAATATAGATCAAATTCCTTGGCAAAATCCGGGTTGGTTTATTCCGTGGCAAAATCTTATTCAATTTTTCGCCCCAGACTTTTTTGGAAATCCTGCGACTCTTAATTATTGGGGAGTTTGGAACTATGGAGAGTTTGTTGGTTATGTGGGCATTGCGCCGTTTATCATGGCTCTATTTGCTTTATTTTTTCGCCATGACAAAAAAACATTATTCTTTGGTAGTTTATTTTTTCTCTCTCTTATTTTTTCTCTCCCGACAATTTTTGCAAAGATCCCATTCTTACTTCAGCTCTCCTTTATAGATACTGCGCAACCGACCAGACTTTTATTTATAACAGATTTTTCTCTTGCAGTTCTTGCATCTTTTGGTTTTGACTATTTCTTGAAACCAACCCCGATCGAGTCGGACCCAAAAAGCAATAGAGAGATTTTATATCCATTAGGGTTTGTGGCTATAGTTTTTCTGTTCTTATTGGTATTTGTTATTTTTGGAGAGCATATCACAAAACTGGTCTCACAGGAAAAATTATCTATTGCAAAACATAATCTTATTTTACCAATCGTAGTGTTTCTGGCGGTAGGGTTTTCTCTTTTGACATTGGCATTTTTTAGAAAAATCAATAAGAATATTATTCTAGTGATATCTATTATTATAGTGGGATTAACTGTCTTCGATTTATTGAGATTTGGTTTAAAGTTTACTCCATTCACTAAGAGGGGGTATCTTTTTCCAACAACAAAAACTCTTTTTTTTCTTAAGAATCAAAAAGGAATTTTTAGAATTATGACAACTGATTCAAGGATTCTTCCGCCTAATTTCTCTATTATGTACAATTTGGAAAGTATTGATGGATACGACCCCTTGTATCTTAGAAGATATGCAGAACTTATAGCCGCTTCAGAAAGAGGAAAGCCAGATATTAGCCCGCCGTTTGGATTCAACAGAATTATTACTCCACATAATTATTCGTCAAAAATCATAAATCTTTTGGGAGCAAAGTATATTTTGAGTCTCTCAGACATTTCCTCAAAAGCCCTTGTTAAAGTCTTTCAGGAAGGACAAACAAGAGTGTATAAAAATTTAGCTGTTTTACCCCGAACATTTTTTGTCAAAAAAATAGAAATTACAGGAAACAAACAAGATACAATTGACACAATGTTTAATCCATCTTTTGAATTCCAGGACACGGCAGCAATAGAAAGACCTGGTATTTTAAGTCCTTTGCTAAAATTGTCCAGGGGCAAAGCAGAAATCGTTGAATATACCGGAAACAAAATAATAATTAAAACAGAAAACAAAGGAGAGGGCTTTTTGGTTTTGGCTGATTCTTATTATCCAACGTGGCATGCATTTATTGACGGAAGAGAAACAAAAATATTTTTAACAGATTATAATTTTAGAGGTATTGTTGTTCCGAGAGGAAAACATCAGATAGTTTTTGTTGATTATCTTTTATGAGAGTTAGCATTATTATTCCAAATTATAACGGAGAGGAACTTTTAAAGAGAAATCTTCCTGCAGTTTTGAAAGCCGCAGCGTTTTATAAAAAGGGGGAAGTTGAGATTATCTTCGTTGATGACTTTTCAAGTGATAATTCAATTAAGATCGCTAAAGGTTATAATTCAAAATTAAAGATTATTAAAAATGAAAAAAACTTAGGCTTTTCATCCTCTGTAAATAGAGGGGTAAGAGAGTCTCTAGGAGAAATTTTAATTTTCTTAAACACCGATGTGGCGCCACAAGAAAATTTTCTAGAACCACTTTTAGAACATTTTGACAATGAAAGTATTTTTGCTGTAGGGTGCATGGATAAAAGCATTGAGGCAGATAGAATTATTTTAAGAGGTAGAGGTATTGGGAAATGGGAAAAGGGATTTTTGATTCACAATAGGGGAGAAGTTAGCAAAACTAATACTCTTTGGGTTTCAGGAGGAAGTGGGGCTTTTAGAAAATCAATTTGGGAAAAATTGGGAGGATTCAATGAGCTTTATAATCCATTCTATTGGGAAGATATTGATTTATCTTACAGAGCTCTTAAATCAGGATACCAAGTTCTATTCGAGCCTAAAAGCATAGTTATCCATGAGCACGAGATAGGAGCAATAAAAAAGAAGTATACAAAAAAGTATATAAAAACCATTGCCTACAAAAACCAATTTATTTTTGTTTGGGAAAATGCGACGGATTTAGATCTCCAATTCCTGCATATTTTCTGGTTGCCATATTATTTTATAAAATCTTTATTATCAAGAAACTGGCCTTTTTTTATGGGGTTTTTAAAAGCTTTTATTTTACTGCCAAAGATTATAAGATCAAGTTTCAAGTCGCAGAAATTATTTACTAAGTCAGACAGGGAAGTAGTTAAGGAATTTTGAAAATGAAATTATCTATTATTATCCCCGTTTTTAACGAAGAGAAAACTATTAGCCAGATTCTTAACAGAGTCGTCAAAGTTCAGATTCCTGGAGTTGAGAAGCAGATAATAGTGGTAGATGATGGGTCAACCGATGCGACGGAATCAATAATTCAAAATTCAGATTTAAGAATTCAGAATTTTAGATTTATTAAACATAAGATAAATCAAGGAAAAGGAGCAGCTGTTAAGACTGGGATTAAAAATGCAACTGGCGATTATATCATTATTCAAGACGCAGATTTGGAATATAATCCTAAATTTATCAAGAGTTTAGTAGGAGAGGTAGAATCAGGCAGCGCCCAAGTTGTATATGGAACGAGGCTTAATAGAATGCCGCATTTAGGCAAGGAGGAGAGCAGAAAATTATTTATAGTTCACTATTTTGGCAATAGATTCTTAAGTTTGATAACGAGCGTTCTTTATGGGCAATGGATTACCGATATAGAAACCTGCTACAAGCTTTTTCCGAAAAAAGCATTAAAAAATATTAAAATTAATGCTAGGGGTTTTGAATTTGAGCCGGAAATAACGGCCAAATTGTTAAAACAAAGATATAAAATAAAAGAAGTGCCGATTGCGACAAAACCAAGAGGTTACAAGGAGGGCAAGAAATTAAATACGGTAAAAGACGGAACAAAAGCCCTTTGGTATTTATTAAAATACCGCTTTACAGATTAAAATTATGCTTGGTTTTTTAAGTTTTTCTTTCTGGCTTTATTTTTTCTATTTTATATTGGCGATATTCCTTGCGTTTTACATCCCCGGAAACGTATTAATAAAACGACTGTCTTTGTCGGTTTTTCCCACGACAGTCCTGTCCTTTTTAGCGGGAATGACTCTTTGGGGTTGGCAAGGATTTGTTTTTGGATACATTGGGATAAGATGGATGTCTTATCCATATCTTCTTTTCTTCTTTATACTTTGGTTTCACGCAAATCACAAAAGTATTACATCTATTAGAAAATGGAAAGTTCTTTTCAAGAAGAAAAGCATAGATTATATATTGGTTTTTTTGGTTTTTTTTGGCGTTATGCTCCAGCTTAGTTCAGTCTGGTTTACAGGCATTTTTACTTCTAAAGGATTATCTTTTTGTTGCGGAAACGTTCCGGATAATCTATTACAACTTGCTATAACCAACCAAGTTGTTAAAAATTTTCCTCCTTTGGAACCGGGGATGTTTTCCTCGGTGATACAAAATTACCATTACTGGGATAGTTTGGTAATGGGAGAACTAATAAGAGTTTTTCGCCTTCCTCTAATAGCAACGGATTTTCAATATATGACTGTTTTTATTTCGCTTTTCTTAGGGTTTTCAGCAATAACCTTTTCTTATCTTTTAGGATTAGGCAAGATCTTTGCAAGATGGATCGTTTTCTTTTTATATTTTGGCGGAGATTTTGTTTGGCTCCTTGTAGGAATTCTTAGAGGAAGAGATCTTTTTGCAATGCATCCTTTGGAAAGCGGTCAACAATTTTTAGAAAACATTCCAAGGGCTATTGCTGTTATCGTTTTCTTCGCATTCGTTTCTATTTTTCTTTTATGGATCAGGAAAAAAGACAGATTGTCGGGTTTTTTGATGGCAATTTTTGCAGCAACGCTTATAGGATTTAAGATCTATATCGGGCTTTTTGTATTTTTTGGACTAGGAGCATTAGGTCTTTTCGATCTTTTCAAAAGGTACTATTCTATGATAGTTGCTCTTATCCTTGCAGCATTGTTGGGTTTGTTAATTTATCTTCCCGTTAATTCTCAAGCGGGGGGGCTTTATTTTGTTGGTACATGGAGGTTTGAGAATTTTATATTGCAGGGATACTTTGGAAGTTTGCCAAAACTAGAGTTATCAAGAGCCGTGTACATTGCCCATCATTCTTTTTTGAGAGTAATTTCATATGAACTTTTCTATGCTACGTTTTTTATTGTTGCAATTTTTGGAACAAAACTTTTAGGGCTTATACAAAATAAAAAATCTATGCGTCTTATACCCAAAGAACTTCACACAGTTTTAATTACGGGAATTATTATAAGTGCCATAATTGGGATGTTTTTTAATCAAACAGTGGGAGGCTCTAATACATTTAACTTTATTGTTTCGGTTTTTATAATAGGGTCTATTTATACTGCGCTTGCGTGCTATTATTGGCTTTCCGGAAAAAAATCTTTATTGCGGACGGTTATTATAATTGCAATAGTTTCGCTTACCGCAATAAGAGGTTTCAATCAGGCATATAATAACCTCTCTTCTATTATAAGAGGCAGCGCTTTTACGATTTATCCTAAAGAATTAAATGCAATTAAGCTTCTTGATTTGGAAAAAGATACTTCAAAACTTGTTATTGTAGATCCTGCCATATCTATGGATTTCCAAGCTCCTTACTTAAGTTTCCTGACGGATAAAAAAATGTTTCTGTCTGGCCAGGTAGATGAACTTGATGCTCACGGGATAAATTATTCGCAGAGGCTTAAAGTAAGAAATACTATCTTTTCCGGAACAGATCCTGCGGCCGTTGGCACAGCGCTTCTTAATAATAACATTGGATATGTTTATATGCTTTCCAAAGATAGTTTGTCTTCAACCGACACTGCAGAGTTTACGAATGTACTAATTAATAATGGTACAATAAGAATACTAAAAGTTAACTTTTCCGGCATAAAACAGTACTTAAAGCAAAAGGATAATGAAAAAGATATTTAATTGGAAATTATTGTTGTTATTAATTATTCTGTTGGGTTTTATTTCTAGAGTCTATAATCTTGGCAGCATTCCCGGTTTTTTCGCCGATGAAGCCGCGTTTGGATACAATGCTTATTCCCTGCTACATATGGGAAAGGACGAATATGGGAAGGTTTTTCCTTTGGTCCTAAAATCCTTTGGGGATTATAAAGGAGCTTTATATGCATATTTAGATATTCCTTTTATTGTTGTTCTGGGACTAACACCTCTTGCGGTTCGGCTGCCTTCGGTAATTTTAGATACCCTTACAATTTTGTTAATTTTTCTATTTATCAAAGAACTTTTAAACAATAGAAACGTTGCTCTTATTGCAAGTTTTTTGTACGCCATATCTCCGTGGAGTATTAATATCTCAAGAGTTACGGGGGATGTTACTGCTGCGGTTTTTTTTAGTCTGCTTATGTCTTACAGCATAATTAGAGCGGAGAAAACAAGCAGCCTGAAATATCTCATCGTCGCGGCAATTTCTGCTTTTGCCGCAATCGTTTCCTACGCTCCATTCCGGTTTTATGTAGTTATAATTCCTTTTCTTTTTTTCGCAATCTCCATAAAATGGGTAAAGCGAAGATTTTATTTCAGCAAAGCGGCTCTTTTCATAACGATAGTAGTATTTTTAATCGGATTGGTTTATACATTTAAGGCATCTATCGCCAGATTCAACGAAGTTTCTATTCTTTCGACTCCCCAAACCCAGCTTATTCTTAACGAGCAGATAAGAGAAGATCAATTTACCCGGCCTTTGATTACAAGATTTTTTCACAATAAACTTGTAAATTACACCAGAACAATTTTGGAAAATACCGGTCAATATTTTACCCTTGATTATTTATTCCTAAATGGAGGTTATCCGAAAAGAGAAAGGATTCCGGACACCGGATTATTTTATATTTGGGAATTTCTATTTTTATTAGCCGGCATATACCTAATCATAAAGCGAAGAAAAAGAGAAGAAGTATTTCTTTTGCTTTGGTGGATTGTTTTATTAATACCCTCAATAATTACCTATGATGAAATTCCAAATGTGCATAGGAATTTTATAGTGCTTCCGGCAATTGCAGCAATTATCGCAATCGGAGTCTACGAGGTTTTTACTTACAAGCCGTTTGTAAAATTTAAAAAAATATTCGGTCTTGCTCTTTCAGTTTTGCTTTTGCTAGGCATCTATGAGTTTTTATATTTTAGTCATCAGTATTTTATGCATTTTGATTTGCACCAGCCTTGGTATCGGGGATATGCTTATAAAGGATTAGTGAGTGGTTTAGAAAAATATTATCCGGATTTTAAGAAAATTGTGGTCACCAAAACTCAGGGTAGCCCTTACATTTATATTCTATTTTATAGCAAATATGACCCGGCAAAATATCAGGCATAGGGCTCACCGAGAGATTTGGATTATACAGGTTTTGATAAGTATTATTTTGTTCCTTTGGATTGTCCTCTTACGGGAGGAAAAGATGGGGAAGGAACCGTTAGAGGTAAACCTGGGATATTGTACGTTGATAACGGTACATGCGTTACTCCTTTGCATAATACAAAGGTACTTGGTGTAATTAAATGGCAGGATAATTCGCCAGCATTTAAATTGATGGAATATGTAGCAACAGGTCCGGCCCAAATGAATCCCGGGTTTCAATTATGAAAAGGATATTTAACTGGAAATTTATATTAATATTAATTGTTATTCTTGCGGCGTTTTTGCGGTTTTATCAGCTTGGGAGCAATCCGCCTTCTTTAACCTGGGATGAGGTGGCTTGGGGCTACAATGCCTATTCCTTAGGTCTTAACGGCAGAGACGAGTTCGGCAGATTCCTCCCGCTTAATTACCTTGAGTCATTCGGGGATTTTAAGCCGCCTGTGTATGCTTATCTTGATGTTATTCCAGTAAAAGTTTTAGGACTAAATGAGTTTTCTACGCGTTTTCCATCGGCATTTTTCGGTGTCCTGACGGTCTTATTAACTTATTTTTTGGTAAAGAGAATTTTTTACAACTCTAAAGATAAAGAAAAATACGCGTTTTTTTCGGCTTTGTTTCTAGCTATTTCTCCCTGGCACATTCTTCTATCCCGGGCTGCCTTTGAGGCTAATGTTGCATCTTTCTTTTTTGTTTTGGGGATATGGGCATTTTTGGCGGCTGTTCAGGATAAAAAGTGGTATTTTCCTATTTCTGCAGTTTCGTTTGCTATAACTATTTACACGTTTAATACAGAAAGAGTAGTAAGTCCGCTATTGGTTATTCTATTTGCAATGATTTTTAGAAATAAATTATGGAAAATAAAAAAGATTGTGATTGTTTCCGCGGTAATCGGTTTTATTATGATTTTACCTACCTTTGGTTTCCTTTTTACTCCTCAAGCAGGACTTCGTTTTCAACAGGTAAATATATTTAGTGATGTCGATATTGTAAAAACCTCTAATCAGGAGATAGCCAATGACCACAACGCCTTTTGGTCCAAAGCGATCCATAATAGAAGAGCTTTATATGCCGTAGATTTTATTAAACACTATTTTGATAATCTAAGTCCTTTGTTTCTTTTTATAAGGGGAGACGGGAATCCCAAATTTTCTACCCAGTCTGTTGGTCAAATGTACATATGGGATATTGTGTTTTTTGCTGGAGGAGCGTTTCTGTTATTTAAAAAGAGAGAAGACAATTGGTGGGTGATTCCTCTGTGGTTTTTAGTTGGTATAATTCCTGCCGCCACCGCCAGAGAAACTCCGCACGCTCTAAGGATAGAGGCAACTTTGCCTACGTTTCAGATTCTGGCCGCTTATGGATTTGTTAGTTTTATACTGTGGACTAAAAAGCTCAAATTAAAAATTAAGGGAAAAGATTTTGGTAGATATTATTATGTAGTTCCTGTTATTGCTCTTGTTTTACTTTTTGCAAACTTTTTATATTTCTACCACGATTATTTTGCACATTATCCCGCGCAGTTTTCCGGAGAATGGCAATACGGCTATAAGCAGTCAATCGCTTATGTGCAATCTGTGCAGAAAGACTATGATTGTGTTCAAGTGACAAGCGAGTTGGGAAGACCTTATATATATTATCTTTTCTATTTAAAAGTAAATCCTTCTATTTACAGAAAAACAGCAGCCATTCATAGAGATGCATTCGGATTCGTAACTATTGAAAAGTTCGGTAAATATCTTTTCCCAAAGGATTATACTTATTCTTTAAGCAAAACTAAAAAGGTACTATATATAAATACGCCATATAGTTTGCCTAAGAACATACATATTCTAAAGACATTTTATCTTTTGGATGGCCAGCCGGTATTGGTGGCATACACAATATAAATTATTGATAATCTTTTATTAAAGAGTCAACGGGTTAGTGGATTAAGAATCGGAAGCCTTTAAGACGTTAATATAAAACTAGTCAACTTATTAATAAAACCTATGAAGAAAAAATATATATACATGATTCTAACCTTAATAGTTGTGCTTGCTGCGTTTCTAAGAATTTGGCAATTATGGCATGTTCCTCCTTCTCCGGATTGGGACGAAGTTGCACTTGGTTATGATGCTTATTCAATAATTCATACGGGAAGAGACGAATTTGGAAAGTTTTTGCCGGTCGTTCTTAGATCTTTTGATGATTATAAGCCTGCTCTTTATGCGTATCTTTCAATTCCTACGGTTTTTATTTTCGGCCTGACTGTTTTTGCGGTAAGACTTCCTTCTGCAATTTTTGGAATAATTTCCGTGATTGCGGTTTTTTATCTAATAAGAGAACTTTTTGAAAGATATAAATACAAAGACTATTTGGCGCTTGTCACAAGTTTTCTTCTTGCCATATCTCCCTGGTCTTTGCAATTTTCAAGAGTAGGCTTTGAGGCAAATGTGGGAGATGCAATGAATATATTGATGGCACTTCTTTTTATAAAAGGATTTAAGAAGCCATGGGTTCTTTTAATTTCGGCAATTTTTGCAGGATTGAATATTTATGTTTATCAAAGTGAGAAAGTTTTTACGCCCCTTTTGGTTTTAGCGCTGGCAATGATTTACAGAAAACAACTTTTTTCTCTAAGTAAAAAATATCTGGTTTTGGCAATCGTGATAGGTCTAATTGTGGTAACTCCGATGGTAATATATATTATAAGTAACAAAGAGGCACTTCTAAGAGTTACGGGGACAAGCGTATTTTCGTCCCAGACGCCACTTTTAAAAGACGATATAGCCAAGCTTAATCAAGATAGCACAAGCGGCGACAAACTTGGTTTAGTTCTTGATAATAGAAGATTTATATACGCAAAAACAATTATCGAAGGATATATCACCCATTTTGATCCCAATTGGCTGTTTGTAACAGGAGATATTTCAAGACACCATGCTCCGAACATGGGTCTTATCTATCTTTTTGAGATTCCATTTATACTTTTAGGGATTTATGGTCTAGTCTTTTCTGACTTTGATAAAAAAACAAAATACATCATTTTTTCCTGGTTACTTTTGGCGCCTATCCCTGCCAGCGTTACAACTGGTGTTCCGCATGCAGTAAGAACTCTTAATTTTCTTCCAACTTGGCAAATATTTTCGGCAATAGGCATAATCCTTGCTGCGCAAAAAATATCAAGCATTAAGTATCAAGCATTAAGTATAAAAATTAATTATTTAATATTTGCCTTGTGTATTTTATTTTTTATATTTAATTTTTCATACTATCTTGACCAATATTTTGTGCAATTAAATTATTACACATCACAAGACTGGCAGTATGGGTATAAGCAAGCGGTCAATTACGTAAAACAAGTACAGGGGAGATATAAGCAAATTGTAGTTTCGGATCAAAACCCTCTCAATAAATCTTATATGTTTTTTCTTTTTTATCTTAAATACCCGCCTCAAGATTATCAAAGTATCGGTGAACAAAGTTCGGGCGGATTTGCGTCCCATCACCACTTTGGTAGGTACGTATTTAGGCCTATTGATTGGAGCAAAGACTCTCAAACGAAGGATGTTTTGTACGTTGGAACACCGGGAGAAATTCCTAAAGGAGCGGCGCAAAGAATAATTTATAATCTAAACGGAACTCAAGCCATAATAATAAGTGGAACATGATTAAAAAAATCAAAACTCAAAAGGCAAAAGGAAAAATTTTTTTTAGGTCTTATTTTGTAAATCTTAATTTCTGCCTGCTAGCTTTAATAATTTTAATAGGTGCTTTCTTAAGACTGCAGGGAGTTTTTACCAATTCATTTGCATTTACATATGATGTGGGAAGAGACATGCTGGAGTTATGGAATATTGTCTACATCCATAAAATTCCCCTGATAGGTGCGACTACGGGGCTTCCCGGAATTTTCTACGGACCATGGTGGTATTACATGCTTGCTCCGTTCTTTATCATTTTTCGCGCAAATCCACAAGGGATAGCATTTACGATGTCATTGGTCGGAATACTTTCTATATTCCTTGCATATGTTTTTGGAAAACGACTCTCCGGAGAATTTCTTGGTCTTTCGTTTGCCGCTTTAGTTAGTGTGTCTCCCGTCACTGTTTCTTTAGCAGCCCAAATATGGAATCCAAACATCATACCTCTTTTTATTTTGCTCGTTTTTTTTGTTCTTCTAAATATATATAATCCCAAAGACAAAAGACTTAGAAATTACTTGTTTTTAGGACTTTTGCTCGCCTTAATAGCAGACTTTGAAATAGTTTTCGGACTGCTTTTTTCTATAAGCATATTAATTTCCGTAATAGTTATTGCAAGAAAGAAAATACTTATTTTGCCGGTTGCTTATTTTGTAGCAGGTGCGCTTTTTATACTATTGCCCAGAATAGTATTTGAGCTAAGACACGGTTTTTTAATGACGCATAGTTTTTTAAAATTCTTATCCAGCGGTAGCTCCTCGGGTAACTTTTCCTCTTTGCCAAGCGTGCTACTAAATAGATTCGGAATAATTTTTTTCGAATTTAGCTCAACAGTTGCTTTGGATAACAAATTCTTAGGAATTGTTATTCTCGTTTTTATCTTTTGCGCTACTGTTTTCTTATTTAGAAAAACAGATAAGAAAATCATGAATTTTATCAAAACATCAGTCATAGTCCTTGTGGTTTTTTTAATAGGAACGGCATTTTTTAGTCATGACATCTGGCCGCATTATCTGGTAGGGCTTCCGGTATTTTACATTTTTCTTTTCGTAGTTAGCCTTTATCTTTTTGGAAAAATGATAAAAAGCAACATACTTCCTATTGTTGTAGTTGCCGTTTTATTTGTCATAAGCCTTAATCCAGTGAGCGTTTATAAAAGTCTTACTTCTCCTATCTGGGTCGGTAATGCGGCAGTTTATAGAAATCAGTTGGCAGTTATTGATTACGTTTATAAAGAAGCCAAGGGTAGGAATTTTAAGTATGTTGTTTACACGCCGCCTGTTTATGACTATGCCTATAGATATTTATTTCTCTGGTATGGGCCCAATAAATATCATTATTCGCCGTTTGTTAAATCCAATTTAGCGTTTTTTATTCTGGAGCCGGATACGCAATATCCGCAAAGATTAGCTAATTGGCTAGAGCAAAGATCTGGTGATGGCAAAACAATAAAAAGCGAGAGACTGCCAAGCGGAATTATCGTACAGATGAGGGTGCATTAATCATGAAGAACCTTCAAAAATACTGGAAGATTTTTTACCAACATAAAGTTTTTATCTTGGTTCTTTTAATTTCCATCTGTGAACTTTTTTTGAGATTCCATCAAATGGATGTAAAAAATCCTTTTGGTTACGATCAGGTGGATAATGCATGGGCAGCAAAAAATTTAATAGTGAACCACCAATGGCCGCTGGTCGGCATGGTCGCCAAAGGAAATAGCGGAATGTACATAGGACCCTTTTACTATTATTTAATTTCAATTTTTTACTGGATATTTAATTTGAATCCGATTGCGTCTGCGGTTTTCGCAGGAGTTACGAGTATATTTACTTTTTGGGTTATATTTTATATTTCAAGAAAACTATTTTCTACAGAAGTTGCAATATTTGCTGTTTTTATAAACACTTTTTTTCTTCCCGCCATAATGTTTGACAGAGTCCAATGGCCGGTAAACCTAATTCCCTCAATCTCTTATTTAATATTTTATGTGCTTTTTCGAATAACCCAAGGAGATGTTAAAAAAATCATGGCACTTGCGGTATTGGTAGGATTTTCATTCAGCGTGCATTTTACTTCGATATTCTATCCGATAATTATTATTCTAGCTTTGCCCTTTTTCCCAAAGACAAAAGAAGTCCTAAAATATATATTGATATCAATTCCCTTATTCTTGGTTTGGTTAGTTCCCAATGTCGTATATCAGTTGCAACAGAGATCTGTTGGGGAGAGTTTTAGTTCATATTTTGCTAATTATTACCATGGATTTCATCTAAGAAGAGTAATGCAGCTTACTGGGGATGCTTTAATTTAGTTTAATGCTTATTTATTTCAAAATATTTTCGTTCCTTTAAAGTTTATTGTTTTGCCGATATTTTTTCCGGTCTATCTCTATAAATCCGTATCAAGAGAAAAATTTATATTTTGTTATCTTATTTTACTCTGGTTTATTGTCCCCTGGTTGGTTTTTGCAACCTATGCAGGAGAGATAAGCGATTACTACTTTGACATAAACAGATTTATTGCCCTTTTGATAGTTTCTTATTTTTTCGCTAAAATTTGGGATATAGAACATATTCTTCCCAAGTTTGCCATCGCGGGTATATTGATTTTTATAACCTACACCAATGTCCTAGGTTACTTACCCTATGAAGACAATAATGGCCTATTGAATAAGGAGGTGGAGGTTAAGAGTAAAATCAGTAAAGGTATAAAGATAAATTTTCAAGTTGGTGTGCCGGAGTCTTATTTATACTATAATATTATATGAGAACCATAAAAGGTATAGAAGTTTATGTCTCAAAAAACAGGTAAAAAGTATAAATTCCGGAAAAAAATTCCATCAAAGAAAATAGATAAGAAAATATCGGAATTTATTCCAGCCGGAAAATATCTAAAGATTTTTTTCGTAGTTTTGGTTTTGATAAATTTCTTCTTTGCCTCATGGTTTGTCCTAAATGGCGACCTTCTTTTTAGTTCCGATATAGCGCGTGATTTTCTTCTCTACAATCAAGTTGCCCAGAAGCATTTTATTCTCATAGGTCCCAAATCAAGCGTAATGGGACTTTTCCATGGGCCTTTATGGATTTATCTTAATTTTCCTGCCTATCTTATTGGCCGCGGAAATCCTCTCTTTGTGGGTTGGTGGTGGGTAATTATGACGGCAATATATACAGGAACCTGTTATGTTGTAGCGGATAAACTTTTTGGCAGGAAAGCGGCATATTTTTACGCATTAATAATGTCTCTATACATGTCTTTTCATACGAGTGGTTTCATAAATCCAATTGGAGCAATGTTTTGCATTCCCACATTTTTTTATTTCTTCGTACGTTATGTTCAAACGCTTAAGGCAAAATATCTAATCGCCCACATATTTGTTCTGGGGCTTATGATCCAATTTGAGTTGGCAATAGGAATTCCTTTTGCTATCCTTTCATTTTTGTACCTGTTTATAAAGATAATTTTATCCAAACACAAAGCACATCTCCTGTCTTTTTTTGTAATTTTAATTCCCCTTTCTACGTTTATCCTTTTTGACGTAAGGCACGGATTTTTAATGACGCACGCGGTGCTTAGATACCTTTCTCCATCAAGCGGAAATTCAGTCAAGTATAACTTTGGGTATTTAATATACGATAGATTTAGGCTTCTTATAAGCCAGGTGGAATTTGTGCGCCCCGACCCAAACAATAGAAATTTAATTGCGTCTCTTATATTCATTGGATTTCTTGTAAATCAAATTAAAAACAATAAATACAAAATTGCTTACTTTAGTTTCATTTATTTTTATGTGGGTTATTTTGTGACGACTTTTATAAATAGAGGCCCAATTCTTTCTTTTTATTTTTATCCCATATTTTCTCTTGTATTTTTGATTTTTGCATCTTTTGTTACATCTAAATACTCAAAGCTATTTATCCTAATATTTGCCATAATTTATATAATGAATTCCACAACTGCCGTAGCAGATGCTAGGGCTAATCTTAAGTCCTACATGGGAAATGACCAGACTTCCTGGAAATTCTTGAATGAAATGTCCTCGAAGGTTTTTCAGGGGAATGAAAAAGAATTTGGATACTTTGTATATACGCCTGATACCATAGGATATGCTCCTAAATACGCAATGCTTTATCAGCAGAATGTCTATAAAGATAAAACTGCTTTACTTGAGGTAAAAGAGCCAACAACCTATATTATCGTTGTACCTCCTGCGTCTAACAATCCTTATTTAAGCTACGAGTGGTGGAAAGAAAACGAAGCTAAAATTACAAAAAATCCGATTTCAACGATTGCTTTCGGGAATGGGTATAAAATAGAAAAGTACAGCTTGACAAGTGAGGAAATGAAAATCGCCCCAGTTCCAAATATCGACCCGGGCTTGGGTTTTAGATAAAATGATGAAAAAACTAAACACAAGAGCATTTGTAATTGCATTTATAATTCTTGCGGTTTTGCCAATTTTTTCCTTGTTTCATCCGGGACTTCCATGGACCCACGACGGGCAAGATCATGTTGCAAGGATTGCAAATTTCTATGCAAATCTTACGCAAGGAAATATAATTCCCAGGTGGGCGGCAAATCTTAACTGGGGGTACGGGCACCCGATACTTGAATTTTTGTACCCCTTGCCTTCGTATACTACTTCGTTTTTTCACTTTCTGGGATTGTCTTTAGTAAATTCCGTAAAAATTGTTTATGGATTAGGCATGATTTTATCTTTGGTCTTTATGTTTCTGTGGCTTTCTCAATTTATTTCCAGGTATTCAGCGCTTTCAGGAGCAGTTTTGTATGCCTATGCTCCATATAGATTCGTTGATCTTTATGTCAGAGGCGATATAGGAGAAAATCTTGCTTTTGCATTTGTACCTCTGGTTTTGTATTTCATTTACAGAATTTATAAGAAAAACGATTACAAAAATTCAATCCTTGGTGGAATTTCTTTAGCGCTTCTGATACTTTCGCATAACGCGATTGCCCCGATATTTGTCCCTTTCATATTCTTGTACGGATTGCTGCTCTTTTACTCTTCAAAAAATAGGAAATCCTACGCCATAAATTTTGTACTTTTAATAATTTCCGGTTTTTGTCTTTCCGCATTTTTCTGGATACCGGGACTCTTTGAAGGAAAGTATACTTTAAGAAATATAGTAACCAAAGGAGGGTATCTTCAAAGTTTTGTATCTTTTGGAAGTTTGATTTACGGAGGATGGAATTATGGTCAGACAGGACAATTCACGGTGCAATTCGGTCCATTTCAGTGGATAGCGCTTTTACTTTCCCCTCTAACTTTGTATAAATTCAGGAAAAATAAACAAAACTCGTGTCTTATTTTGTTGCTTATTATTTCCTGTTTATTGTCCATATTCATTATGCTTCCTATTTCAAATTTTATTTGGGCAAGAATTATACTTTTGCAGAATTTCCAGTTTCCTTGGAGATTCTTATCGATAGTTGTATTTTCTATGGCTGTTTTAGGAGCACTTCTTTTTGAAATTATTCCAAATAAAATAAACCTGAAAATAGTTGCGTTATGTATAGCGGTTATAGTTGCGATAAGCAGTTTCTATTGGAAACCAAAAGGGTATATCAATAAACCGGAAAGCTTTTATACGGGAATATATAACGGTACAACCGATACAGGCGAAAGCGCTCCGATATGGTCCGTAAGGTTTATGGAACACGCGCCAAGCGTCCGCATGCAAGTTATAGACGGAAGCGCAAAAATATCGCAGCTTCAAAGAACTATTACAAAACATAGCTATCTAATAGACGTGTTGAAGCCGACACTGTTTATGGAAAACACACTTTATTTTCCCGGCTGGGAAATAAAAGCAAATGGCGTACCGGTTGGTATACAATTCCAAAACGAAAATTACAGGGGTATTATGACCTTTCGCCTTAGCCCCGGGGAATATAACGTTGCGGTAGCATATGGAGAAACGAAATTAAGATTAATTTCGGACTTAATTTCTGCGGCATCAATTGTAACCGTCTTCGCATTTTTTGGATTGGGATTTGTAAAAAAGAAACGTTTCTAGTATCATCATTTTTATGAGGCAAACACTTTCGGTTGTTTTAGCAACTTATAATGAAGAAAAAAATCTCCCCGCCTGCCTTGATAGCGTAAAAGATATTGCGGATGAAATAGTAATTGTAGACGGAACTTCCAAAGATAAAACCGTCGAAATCGCAAAAAAATACGGAGCAAGGGTAAAAATTACAACAAATAAAGCAAATTTTCATATAAACAAACAAATTGCCATAGATATGGCAACAAAAGACTGGATTCTGCAGCTTGATGCGGATGAACACGTATCGGAAGAGCAAAAAAAAGAAATAAAAGAAGTCCTTGATAAAAAGAATAACGAATTTAATGGCTACTGGATGCCTAGGAAAAACTGGTTCTTGGGAAGATTTCTCATGAAGGGAGGACAATATCCTGATTACACTTTAAGGCTTTATAAAAAGGGCAAAGGCAGGCTTCCGCAAAAAGATGTTCATGAGCAAGCAGAAGTGGAAGGCAAGGCCGGATACTTGAAAGAAGCACTGCTCCATTATCCTTACAGAGATTTTTCAACTTATCTTATGAAATGGAATAAATATAACAATCTTTCGGCGAGTCAGATAAAAGAAAAATTAAAGAAAAAGAATTTCAGCATTAGGATTCTATATGGAATTGGGTATCTTTTTGTAAAGCCAGTTTATTGGTTTCTGTCGACATACATAAGACACAAGGGATTTATGGATTTATGGCCAGGATTTATTTTTTCTCTTTTTTCATCCCTTAGATTTCCTGTATCTTATATTAAGTATTTAACTTTATGAAAATTTTGGTAACTGGGGGAGCAGGCTATATTGGCAGTTTTATGGTAAAGCGACTTTTTGAAAGAGGAGATGAAGTTATTGTGGTTGATAGTCTTGAGAGGGGACATGAAGAAAACATAGACAAACGAGCAATCTTTATCAAAGCAAATCTTTGGGATTGGAACAAGCTAGAGGAAGTTTTTAAGAATCATAAAGTTGACGCTGTTATACATTTTGCAGGTTTAATCTCTATGGAAGAATCCATGAGGGACCCGGGGATCTATTTTTATAACAATACCGGCGGAACATTGGAGCTTATTGAACATGCAAGAAAAAATGACGTTAGGTATTTTATCTTTTCCTCAACTGCCGGTGTTTATGGAAGTCCTATAAAGACTCCAATCCCAGAAGACCATCAAACATTTCCGACAAATCCCTACGGGGAAAGCAAATTAATGGTTGAAAAGATGCTTTCGTGGTATAACAAAATTTATGGGTTAAATTTCGCCTGTCTTCGCTATTTCAATGCGGCGGGAGCGTCTCTTGATGGCTCAATGGGCGAAAATCATGAACCTGAAACGCACATAATCCCCCTAGCAATAAAAGCCGCTTTGGAAAATTTAGAATTCTCTCTTTATGGCAATGATTACAATACACCGGATGGTACATGTATCAGGGATTATATTCATGTAATTGATCTTGTAGAATCGCATCTGCTTGCTCTTGAAAAACTTAAGAAAGAATCTGGTGCTTACATTTATAACGTTGGTACGGGATTTGGGTATTCCAACAAAGAAGTTTTAGAAACGATAAAAAAAATATCAGGGAAAGATTTTAAAATTAAAATTTCAGCAAAAAGACCAGGCGATGCAGAAAACTTAATAGCTGATCCTTCAAAAATTAGATCCGAGTTAGGTTTTGAACCGAAATATTCAGATCTCAAAATAATAGTTGATAGCGCATGGAAATGGCACAACAAATGAAAAATGAAAAATTATTTAAGCTTATAATTTTTACTATTCTTTTGGGGACGACCATCTTCAATATCGGGTCTACTGTTTGGAGCCTGCGGGATAAATATTTTTCTGCAAATTATTGGCAAAGATTTCCGGCTTTGGAAAAAATGTATCTTGGCTCACAGTACGTAAATAAACATCCAGCAGGTTGGATACCAGACGAGTATATAGAGGCATATTCAGGAGGAGCATTCATTAGAGGAATAAATCCCGTGTACGTACTTCCTGATACCCCACCTCTTGGAAAATATTTAATTGGTTTATCTGCAGTGGTATTTAATAATGAAAACACCATAATCTTATTTTCCGTAATGTTTTCTTTAATATTATTGTATGTATTAAGTTACCAGATTTTTAGCTCAAAACTTTTAGCTTTAATACCTCCATTCTTATTAAGCTTAGAACCAATATTCAAAAATCAACTTGTCTTTGTACCACTTCTGGATATTATACAGTTGGTATTTTTGCTATCTTCTTTTATTGTTTTTAACAAAGCGCTTAACTCAAAAAGATCGCTGTTGTTCTTACTGTTGGCTAATGCTTTTGTAGGTTTATTTATTTCAACGAAATTTTTTATAACAGGAGTTATTATAGAAGCAGCTTTCTATTTTGTTTTGCTTCTCAAAATAGACAGAAAGAGACTTTTGGAATTGACGTTAACTTTTCCGGTAGCAGTATTTATTCTACTCCTAAGTTATATTAGGGTTTTTGCTTTTGGGTATAATTTACGCAACTTCTTGGGTATTCAAAAGTGGGTTTTCCTTTACCACAAAAGTCAGCTTATATTACCGTTGTCTATATGGCCTCTTCTACTTATAAATAAATGGTATGTTTGGTTTGGGAATAAACCGTTTATATCGGATGGGCAATGGTCAATAACGTGGCCGATAGTTACAATACTCTCAATAGTCACAATTATTTTATATTTATTTAAAAAGATTGATAGAAATAAGAACGTTGAAGTATTAATGTCTTGGTTTATCTTTTATGTTTTATTTTTCAGCTTTGGGGAGATATCCTCCAGGTATTTTGTTATTTTAATCCCATTCTTATATATAGTTTCTTTATATGGAATAATGGAATTTTTAAAACGTTATAATTTAATTAAGCTTCTGCTTGATAATATATGAAGATAGCTATTGATATATCACCGATTAAAACAGGGAATTTTCTTCAGCATAGAGTAAGGGGAACCGGATTTTATTTGGAACATCTCAAGAGCGCGCTTCTTAAATATTTTCCTGACAATGATTACACCTTTTTCAGTAGAGACGAGAACTTACCTTCGGACGTAGACATTGTGCATTTTCCTTATTTTGAACCATTTTTTATTACTCTTCCTTCTTTTAATAAAACCAAAACCGTTGTCACTGTTCACGATATGACTCCATTAGTTTTTTCCGATAAATTCCCGTCTGGAATAAAAGGAAATTTAAAATGGCTTATTCAGAAGGATCGGCTTAAAAAAGCAGATCGTATAATCACTGATTCTGAATCATCAAAAAAAGATATAGCAAAATACGCGGGAATTGCAGAAAACAATATTTCGGTTGTTTATCTTGCCGCAAGCGAACAGTTTGAGAGACTTAAAACTAATGATTTGAGACTTAAGGCCGCAAGGGAAAAGTTCGATTTACCTGAAAGCTTTGCTATCTATGTTGGTGATGTTACCTGGAATAAAAATTTACCTAATATAGTTAGCTCGTTTAAGAATACCAACGTACCCCTCTTTATTATTGGAAAAGCGGTAACCGAAAAAAACTTCGACAGAACAAATTTCTGGAATCAGGATTTAGCAGAAGTCCAAAGACTAATCGAGGAGAGTAAAGATGTTCGCGCCTTGGGATTTGTTTCAGATGAGGATCTTAGTGCTCTTTATAATTTGGCTTCGGTCTTCGTAATGCCCTCTTTCTACGAGGGATTTGGCCTGCCTGTTTTGGAGGCAATGGCGTGTGGATGCCCTGTTATAACTTCTCATCGCGGTTCGTTACCGGAGGTAGCAGGAGAAGCGGCGTATTACGTTGAACCGGAAAATGTGGAAGAAATTCAAAAGGCCGTGGAACTGCTTGTTGGCGATAAAAGACTAAGGATGAAATTATCAAATGCCGGATTTGAGCAGGCTAAAAAATTCTCATGGAAAAAAACGGCGTTGGAAACACTTGAAATTTACAAACAAGTTCTGAGATAGAAAATCAAATGTTTATGAGAATAGTGGGCAAATTACTAAAACAAGAGTTAATAAACGGAACGTTTTATATATTTATTGGATCAATTTTAGGCAATTTTCTTGCTTTTCTTCTAAATCTTTTCCTAGCCAGAACCCTTTCTTATGCTGATTATGCAATTTTTGCATCTCTTTTGTCCGTAATAACGCTTGCTTCTATTCCCGCAGGATCAATAAATATTATTATTGTAAAATTTGCTACTGATTTTTTCGTGAGGAAACAAAACGCTAAACTAAAGACTCTTTACTTGCTATTCTTTAAATTTGTTTGGGGTTTATCTTTATTTGTATTTTTTTTGTTTTTTATATTCTCCGCCCCTTTAAAGAATTATCTTCATATAGATAATATTTGGTATATAATTACCTCTGGAATCATAATTTCTTTTTCCTATTTGGTTACCTTAAACAATGCATTTCTTCAAAGTCTGCTCAAATTTAAATTTATATCTTCTTTAAATATTTTTGGGAGCTTTATAAAGTTAATTTCTGGTGTAATTTTGGTTACCGTAGGGTACGGAGCTTTTGGGGGACTTTGGGCTATTCTTCTTATGACACTGGGGATGTATTTGGTAGCATATGCTCCTCTTGTAAAAATTCTTAAAGGAAAATCTTCAGACAAAAAAATATCTTTAAATACTAGGCAGATACTCTTTTACGCAATTTCTACATTCATTACAATTCTTTTTCTCACCTCTTTTACTTCAATGGACGTAATACTGGTTAAGCATTTTTTCAGTCCGCATGCAGCAGGTTTCTATGCAGGTCTTTCTTTAATAGGAAAAGTGATTTTTTACTTTACCTTTCCAATACCAATGGTAATGTTTCCGCTTCTTATTAAAAGACATGCCACGGGGAAAAATTTTGTCAATTTATTTTATTTAGCGCTTACTTTAGTAATTTTGCCTTCCGTTGCAATTACCTCTTTTTATTTTGCATTTCCGAATTTTGTAATAAATCTCTTTCTGGGAGGAAGAGAGTATCTTAGTGTTTCAAAATATCTTGGGATTTTCGGTTTATACCTAACTGTTTTTAGTCTGGTTAACGTATGCGTGAACTTCTTTCTTTCGCTTAACAAGACGAATATTTCCATACTCGTTGTTTTAGCGGCAGTTTCTCAGGTTATTTTAATTTATATTTTCCATTCAAATTTTTACCAGGTTATAGGAGTTTCTCTTCTTGTGCTTGTTATTCTTCTCTTAGCTTTGCTTTATATTTTCTTTAAAAATTACGGAAATTTTGGAAAATTGAAAGAAACTATAGTAATTTTGAATATGTGAATAAGTCGTGATACATATTGGAATCTTAAGGATTTAAGATTCTATGCC
>CAYZEE010000005.1:0-40234 GCA_964477485.1 uncultured Gammaproteobacteria bacterium | reverse complement strand
GATTCATTCCCAACAGAAAGGAGCTCCTCTGTACGTCATCTAGGGTGCCAGCACAGTAAATTGCAATTTGGGGAAAAACCTCTTACACTAAAATCAATGCTCACTTTCTTAAAATTCTGGTTCATAGAATCGCCGGAAGGACTTATAAGTTTTTTCGCTTCTTTAAATAGGGCATTTTTTCAGTTATTTTCTCTCCCACTTCTTATAAGAACATATTTTAAGCCCTGGAAAAATGAATATAGAGAAGGATTGGTCAGGTTTTCTATTGCCATGGGAATTTTTGTAAAAACTTTTGTCATTTTGGCTGATATAATTTTATTTTTTGTTCTCCTAGCGGTTGAATTAATATTTTTCATTGCATTTATTTTCTGGCCAATAGCAACAATTATTTTGCTTTTTTCCTATAGCCCTTTTCTATCCATTGCTCTTCGTATCTCCACTTCTTTGCTATCTGTCTTTTTAATGCTTGAGGTTTTCTTGCATTTTAAGATCTCAAGGATAACGCCGAAAGTTTTGATTTCAGAAAACAACGGCGAAATCCTTAGATCCTTTACGCGCAAAAGTTTAAATATTTTTTCAGGCAGTAAGACTTCATCGATAATAAAATCGCTTCTTAGACAAGAACCTGCCCGTTTTATTCTTGATAAATCGGATATTAGACAAGAAGAAGTGCCGCTTGTTGATTTACCAAAAGAGGGATTGGGAAAGTATGCCTTTGAAGTTGCAAAAAACGCAAAGGGAAAATTTGTTACAACAATGGATATTTTGACAGCCTATCTTTTGTTAATTGAAGACCAAGAGAAACTTTTATTCAATAAAAACTTAAAAAAAGAAGAACTTATGTATATTCTTAATTTTGCTCGCATGCGATTTCCAGATGAAGAAAATCCAAAACCTTATAGAGTAAATTTTTGGGGCGAGGGAATTGGAGAGCCTATGGTAACAGGTTGGACAATTGAGACTAAAAAATATATGCTGGATCTGACACCAGAGATTTTGCGAAAAAAGACGACTCTTTTTGGAAGGGAAAGGGAGGCAAAGCAAATTGTAGAATCTTTGTATGAAAACAAGAGCATTATTATGGTAGGCGAAGAAGGAGTGGGAAGAAGTGAAATTATGAAAAGTATTGCTTTTGAAAGTTTTGCAGGCAATTTAAAAGGGAATCTTTATCATCAGAGATTTTTTCAATTGATGGTAGATGCTCTTCTGGCAGGTTCAGAAAATCAAGGGGAACTTGAAGAAAGACTGGACTTAGTCATTGCAGAACTTGCCCATTCGGGGAACATAATTATCTATGTCCCATTTTTTGAAAATATTTTGGGCGCTTCCTCATTCAAGCTTGATCTTTCAGGCGTTTTGGTTCCATATCTTGAGAGAGGAGTTATCCGAATAGTTGCCACAATTACGCCGGGAGCATATAAAAAATTTGTAGAATCCCGAGAGACTTTTTTAAGCGTATTCCAAGTCGTAAGAATTGATGAGCCCGATAAGGAGCTGGCAATTCAAATGTTTTTTCAAAAAACTGCCGATATTGAAGAAGCTTACAATGTTAATCTTACATACAAAGCGCTTGCCGCTTCAGTTGAATATGGACAAAAATATCTCACCGGAAGTTTTTTGCCCGGAGCAGCGGTCAGCCTTCTTACAGATTGTGCCAACAGTAATTCGCTGAATAGCAAAAAAGATGTTGAAGAACAGGATGTAATTGAAAAGGTAAAAGACAAGACTAAAATTGCGATAGGCAAGCCGAAAGGGGAGGAAAAAGCACTGCTTCTCAATCTTGAAAATGAAATGCATAAATATATTGTCGACCAAAATGAGGCTGTATCGGAAGTTTCAGAGGCTTTGCGCCGGCTTAGAACAGGAATTACAACTTTGGAAAAACCTATATCGTTTTTATTTCTTGGTCCGACAGGAGTTGGAAAAACAGAGACTGCCAAAACACTGGCACATTTATATTTCGGAGGCGAAGACAAGATGATAAGAGTTGATATGAGCGAATATTCAGAGGAAGATGCGCAAAGGAGATTATTGGGCTCAATGCCGGGAGAGGAAGAATCCCGAGGAGAATTGACGGATAAAGTTTACGATAATCCATTTTCCCTGATTCTTCTTGATGAGTTTGAGAAAGCAAACGTTAACATTCTCAATCTGTTTTTGCAGGTCTTAGATGACGGACGATTAACCGACAATAGAGGTAGAACAGTTTCTTTTGCCAATACCATTATTATTGCTACATCAAATGCCGCATCAGAGTTTATCCGAGAGGAAATAGACAGGGGCACGATTGTAAATAAAAAATTTCAGGAAAAACTTCTTGAATTTCTGCAGACAAAAGGAATTTTTAAACCGGAACTTTTGAACAGATTTGATGGAATTATTGTCTTTAAGCCTTTAGGACAGAATGAAATTGCCCAAATTACACAACTTTTGTTATCGGAATTTTCAAAAAAAATGCAGGAACAGGATATTACTGTTAATTTTGATGATAAGGCAATTGAGAAGATTATTAAAGAAGGTTTTGATGAGCAGTTTGGCGCGCGTCCCTTACGTCGATATATCCAGGATAATATAGAAGATTTAATTGCACAAAAAATCTTAAAAGATGAAGTAAAACGAGGAGATAAAATTTCCGTCTCAACTGACGGAAACCAATTTCTAATTTCTAATTTCTAATTTCCAAAGGGGTTAATAACTGTAATTTCTGAAAATCTTTGCATATCCTTTACATTATCTGTTGCCAATTCATAAATGCCACTACTTATTGCAGTAGCGACTAAGTAAGCATCAAAAATTTGATCGGAGATAAGCTTATATTTTTTAATCAGCTCAAGTGCGATACGGTGCGTTCTGTAATCAGGTGAAACAACAGTACTTGCCTTTAGAATATTTTCAACTGCTTCTAAAGCATCATGAATTTTCATCGGATTTGAAAACTTCGGATGAGTGAGCACACGGATTGTTTCAAAAATATTTTGGTGAGCTATTTCTAAAATGCCAATATGCTCTTGTAAAAAGTTCTGCGATTTCTTATGTTTTGGAGAAGAAGAGTTAATAGAATAAACTAAAATATTTGAGTCAATAAGCATATAGCTATTAAGGTTTTAAGTAGTAATCAGCCCGTTTCAGGTTATTAAGGGGTACGCCCAGATCATGTGTTTTGAAAACAATTTTTTTTGCTTGTTTTTTTGCATCTTGCTCCAAGTATTGCTCCAGTGCGGTATTAAAGATATCTTGCAGGGTGGTATCCGTTTGCAAAGCTTTTCTCTCCGCACTTTTTTTTAGATTTTCCTTAATTCTTAAAGTAGTTCTTATTAGCATATTTTTATATTACTATACATATGCTAATATGTCAATATGTCAAAAATGTGTCGGGTATCAAATTTTCCATCCTTTTATTCAAACCATAAATTCTAATTTGATACCCTATTGTAGGGGATAGTTATAAGATCTGATTTCTTTATTTTTAGCTTTGACAAAAGTATATCCAGATAATTTTTGTCAAAACTTTGCAATTCTATAAAAATACCTTTTAATCCTCTAACTTTATCCAATGTTATTTCTGCTTTTTTAAGTTTCCATACCTTTCTTTCCTTTTTCATTATCTTTTCAATACCATTTTTCTGAATCAATTTTTCCTTCCTACCTACATCTATCTTTTCTTGATTCATAGCAAATCCCTTTGAACTTCGAGCTACAGTTATAAAGAAAATTCCATCTTTTGTTTCGTAAATCTTTTGAGTTTTGTTATTCTTTGAAATTAAGTAAATATCAGTAACATTTTGAATAAATAATTTATTTAATTTGAGCAATTTTAATTTTTCTAAGGCCTCCTTTTTTGAATATCTAGCTTTATATTCGAAGAAAATCATATTTACACGACAATTATATCAAAATCTTAGACTGCTTTTTATTGAATACGACATTATTATTTGATATACTGTTTCAACTATGCCGGCAATACAGAGAAGTGAATTTGCATTAGCGCTAAATCAGGTCGCCAACGAGCGTGGCGTTGATGTTTCTGTGGTTTTGGAGACTGTCAAAAACGCTATCCTGGCTGCCTACAAAAAAGACCATCCGGATATAGATGTAGAAGATTATTCTGCAACTCTAGATAAAAATATAGGTGAAGCAAGAATTTTCTATAAAGATAAAGATGTAACTCCTCCGGGCTTTGGCAGGATTGCAGCGCAAACTGCCAAACAAGTGATTCTTCAGAAAATAAGAGAAAAAGAAAAGGAAGCAATACTCTCGGATTACAAGGCAAGAATGGGGACCATTATAAATGGTATGGTTTTAAGATTTGCAGGACCAAATGTAATTATTGATATTGGCAAAACAGAGGCTATTATGCCTACACAAGAGCAAATTCAAAATGAAAAATATTATCCCAATCAGAGATTAACTGTTTATCTTTTGGAAACAAGAGAAGGTCAAAAAGGAGAGGAATTAATAGCATCAAGAACAAATAATGGCCTTTTGGAAGGATTATTCAGAAGAGAAGTTCCCGAAGTTGCCCAAGGATCTGTTGAGATAAAAAATATTGTAAGAGAACCGGGAAACCGCAGTAAAATCGCTGTTTATTCATCCGCAAGCGGTATTGATCCGGTAGGAAGTTGCGTTGGACAGAAAGGCGTACGAGTTCAGGCTGTAATTGCCGAGCTTGGGGGACTTGAAAAAATTGACATTATCCAGTGGCAAGAAAACGAAAAAGATTACATATCCCAAGCATTATCTCCTGCCAAAAATGTTAGAGTAGAAATTAATGAAGAAGAGAAAACAGCTCATGTTTTTGTTCCGGCTGAAGAACTTTCTTTGGCAATTGGCAAGGAGGGACAAAATGTTCGGCTTGCCTCAAAACTTACAGGATATAGGATTGAAATAGAAGGTGAGACTCCTACTGAAACAGCTCCGATGAGCGAAAAGATAGAAATTACCAAAAAGAAAGTTGCCGAAAAAAAGAAAATCAGGGCTAAATCGAAAGATGAAAAATAAATTACGATACCAAAATGTCAAATTACAAATAAATTCAAATAATCAAAAAACAAAATCCAAAATTTATGTTTAAAACATTTGGTATTTTAAATTTAGGATTTGTTTGGGATTTGGACTTTAGAATTTCGGATTTTGAAGATATCTTATGGATAAGCAAAATAAAAAATCATCAATCTCAATTTACACTCCCCCTGTTGTAGCGGTTTTGGGTCATGTTGACCACGGAAAAACTACCCTTCTTGATGCGATTCGCAAAACCAGCATTGCGCAGAGAGAAAGAGGCGGAATAACTCAAAAGATAGGAGCGTCAAGTATAGAATTTCTTAACGAAGGAGTTAAAAGACAAGTAACTTTTATTGATACTCCCGGTCACGAATTATTTTCTTCAATGCGTGGAAGAGGAATTCAGGCGGCAGACTTGGTACTTTTGGTGGTGTCTTGCGTTGATGGAGTAATGCCGCAAACAAGAGAAAGCATAAAATTATTAAAAGAAGCAGAAACACCTTTTATAGTTGTCTTGACAAAGGCAGATCTACCAGAGAAGAATCCAGAAAAGGTTAAGCAGCAACTCCTAAAAGAAGAGGTTTTGCTCGAGGGCTATGGAGGAGATGTGCCGGTTGTTGAGGTTTCGGCAAAAACTAATACGAATATAAAAGAGCTCTTAGAGCTGATTCTTCTTGTCCATGAGTTGCATCCTAATAGCTCTGTTTCAGAGAATCAAGATCTTAAGGCAGTTGTTATTGAGGCAAGGCAAGATCCAAAGATGGGGCCGCTCGTAACTATAGTCATAAAAAATGGAAGATTATCGGTAAGGGATGAATTAGCTGCAGATGGTATATATTGTCGGGTTAAAGCAATCATAAATGATAAAGGAGAAAGGCTGAATAGCGTAACAATAGGTGAGGGAGTTGAAATTTTGGGGTTTGAAAAAGTCCCCGGCGTTGGAGGTATAGTTATAAAAAAAGATGCGAAGACCGCCCATCCCAGCGTAAGCGCTGCCTTGCCTCTCGAAGCAAAGAGAAGTGAAGCCGGTTTTCAAAAAGAAGAATCAATTTTATCAGTTATTCTCCGCGCCGATAGTTTGGGTTCTTTGGAGGCAATAGTTAATGCGTTGCCCAAAGAAATAAATGTAATTTCACAAAAAACAGGCGGAGTGACGCCCGCTGATGTAATATTTGCAAAATCAACAAAAGCTATAATTCTGGGATTTAATATAAAAATCAAACCTGAAGTTGAAAAACTTATTCACGCAGAAAAGATATTGGTCAAAAATTACACACTAATCTATGAATTGATTGATGAAATAAAAGATGTTTTGGAAGGGAAACAGTTGTCGATGCAGGAAGAGATTTTGGGTCGTGCGAAAATTATAGCTTCATTTCCTTTTGAAAAAACCAAAGTCGCAGGAATAAAAATTATTGAAGGGAGAATTGCAAAGGGAGACAGAATAAGACTGACAAGAGACGATGATATAGTTGGAGAAAGCACGATATCATCTCTTAGGCAGGGAAAAAATTCTGTTTCCAAGGCTGAGCAGGGCAATGAGGCAGGAGCAATAATCTTTCCTTTTCTTGACTTTACTATAGGAGATATGGTAATATCTTTTGCATAAATTTACAGCTATGGATAAAAGATCATTTGAACAAATAAGAGAGTGTCTTTCTAAAAATCAAAAGATTGGAATTGCTGTGGGTAAAAATCCGGGTATTGACGAGATGGGAGGAGTTCTTGCTCTTTATCTTTCTCTTATTATAGATGGCAAGAATGTAACAGTTGCCTGCCCTTCCGATGTACTCGTTGAGCACTCTTCTCTTGTTGGCATAGATAAGGTAGAAAAGAGTTTTGAGGATGCAACAGGAGATATGATAGTTTCTTTTCCCTACAGAGAAGGAGAGATAGAAAAAATTTCTTATACACTTGAGGACGGATTTTTAAATATCGTAGTTAAAGCAGAAGAACAAGGACTATCTTTTAGCGAGAGAGATGTTATCTTCAGAAGATCCAACGGGTACCCAGGACTTCTTTTCGTAATAGGGACTCCAAGATTGTCAGATCTTGATAAGCTTTATGATCCACATGCGCTTAGAGATACAACAGTAATAAATATTGACAACAAACGTGACAATCAGGGTTTTGGAGATATAGTTTTGATTCCCTTAGCGAGTTCTTCGGTATCTGAAACAATTTCAGAACTCTTACTCGATTTAGATCTTCCTATGGATATTGATATTGCCCAAAATTTAATGATTGGTATAGAAAGCGGAACAAATAATTTCCAAGATGCAAAAACCAGCCCTGAAGCTTTTGAAATGGCCGCCCTTCTTATGAAAAGGGGAGCAGGAAGAAGAGAAATAAATCCCAGAAGACAACCGGCGGCTTTTGAAGAAATCTCTTCAATTTTCTCTCCTAAAGATGTTGATGAGAATAATCCGGTTGATGACAAGAAGGATTTACCTTTTACAAGACAGGTTAAGAGAGACATAACTGCAAGACAAAGGAAAAATCCGCCGGATGATTGGTTAACTCCAAAAATCTACAAAGGCTCAACAAATATTTGAGTTGAGGATTGTTAACTAACTTATGGGAATACGGGAAATTGATAAAACAGTAGAACGGGTAAGAGCTGAGGTTAGAGAAAAAGAAGAGGCAGAAGCAGAGAGACTTGCGGGATATCCAAAAGCGCGAGCTGCATTTACGGAAGCTGTTAAAAGACTTAAAGGAACAGAAGCTGAGCCTTCTCTTAGAAGAATTGCAGCAGTTCTACCAGGATACATGATCGTTCCAATTTATGATTTTGATAAAGCTGGAGGACCCGGCTTCTCTCCTCGAATTGAGTTAAAAGGACCAAAAAAAGAAGTGGAACTTAATGACTGGTTGAGCACAAGAGGATATGTCTCGGACACTGCCCAGAGTACCTTATCGGTTGTTGCCTATATACATGACCAAAACTTAATCGATGTAGATGTTTGGGAATCCCACTGGTACAAAGATAAGGATGGGCATGAAGTAACAAGCGGAGTACGTATGGATGCTTGGCCAGCAAGGGACGATCGTCAGGGTCATTTAAATCAAAGAATCTATTAGGAAGTCAAGAACATGACTCAAATGAACGCTGATTTATTAGCAAAAGTAAGAGACGTATTGGAAGTTAAAACACCAAAGCCGGCTCTTGTAGTTCGTTTCTAAACTCTGCTATAATATAAACCTATGCCGCTTACACCAAAGCAAAAAGAAGAAATCATAAAAAAGTTTCAGACAGGAAAAGGAGATACAGGAAGTCCTGAAGTCCAGATTGCTCTTTTGACTAACCGGGTTGATAAATTGACAGCTCATCTAAAAGAACATCTCCATGACATACATTCAAGACGCGGACTTCTCTCTATGATTGCAAAAAGAAGGAGACTTATAAATTTTCTAAAAGGAGTAGATAAAACTCGTTACTCTTCTATTGTAAAGAGTCTCGCTTTGAAAGATTAAATGAATAAAACCTCATTAAGTTTAGAATTAGCAGGAAAAACGCTCACGCTTGAGACAGGGGAGCTTGCCGGACAAGCAACATCTTCAATTCTAGCAAGATTAGGAGATACTATGGTACTTGCAACTCTCGTGGCAGGGGGCGCGCGCGAAGATATAGATTATTTTCCTCTTACAGTTGAATATGTTGAAAGACTTTATGCCGGAGGAAGAATAAAAGGCTCAAGATGGGTAAAAAGAGAAGGAAGACCAAGCGACGATGCGATATTGGTAGCTCGCCTCATAGACCGATCTATAAGACCTCTCTTCCCAAAAGAATATAGAAGGGATGTTCAGATAGTTATCACAGTTTTATCTGTTGATGGAGAAAACGAGCCTGATGTCCTTTCAGTTATTGCTTCCTCAGCTGCAGTTGCTATTTCCAAAGTTCCCTGGAAAGGTCCGATTGGTGCAACAAGAGTTGGTCTGGTAAAAGAAAAAAACAACGGAAATTTGGAATATTTAATAAATCCGGGAGCTGCTGAAAGAGAATTTTCAGAGCTTGATTTAGTTGTTTCCCAAACCAAAGAAAAGACAGTGATGATTGAAGCAGGAGCTCTTCAAGTCCCTGAAGATAAAGTTCTTGAAGCAATTAAAAAAGCTCAAACTGAAAACAGTAAAATAATTTTACTTATAGAAGAATTAGTTAAAAAGGCGGGCGCCAAGAAAGAAAATGCTTCTCCTAATTCTGACCTTTTGGAGCTCGTTGCGAAACTTGAAAAGACTTATAAAGAAGAAATTTCAGATTTAATAAAAGAGAGAGTTAATAAGGAGACAAGTGTCTCATCAGCGGATGAGTTAACAAATAAGATTTTTGAAGAAGAGAAAATAGCAGATCCGCAGACCCAACTAGATAAAAAGCTTGTGGCAAAAGCTATAGAAATGGTTATATTCAAAATTATCAGAAGCAATATTCTGAAAAATGGAAAAAGACCGGATGGAAGAAAAATTGATGAAATCCGAAAAATAGATTCAAGAGTTTCTATCCTTCCCAGAACCCATGGTTCGGCAATTTTCCAAAGGGGAGACACCCAGGTTTTAACTGTCGTTACTTTAGGCTCACCAAAGCTGGAGCAATTAGTAGAGACTGCAGAGGGAGAAGAGTCCAAGCGTTATATACACCACTACTCAATGCCTCCTTACTCGGTTGGAGAGACAGGCCGAATAGGTTTTCCGTCTAGACGGGAGATTGGGCATGGAGCTTTGGCTGAGAAAGCGCTTCTTGCTGTTATTCCAAAACAGGAGGTTTTTCCATACACGGTACGGGTAGTTTCAGAGGTTCTGTCTTCTAATGGCTCAACTTCTATGGCGTCAACTTGCGGTTCAACCTTGGCGCTTATGGATGCTGGCGTGCCGATAGAAAATCCGGTTGCAGGAATCGCAATGGGAATGATGTCGGATGAAAAAGAATATATAATTTTGACCGATATTTTAGGACTTGAAGATTTTTCAGGAGATATGGATTTTAAAGTTGCAGGAACAAAAAAAGGGATTACGGCAATACAGCTTGACGTAAAGATAGATGGCTTAGCAATTGCGCAGATAAAAGAAACTTTTGAAAAAGCAAAGCTTGCACGGCTTTTTATTCTGGACAAGATGCTTTCTGTGATGCCAAAATCAAGAAAAGAGGTTTCAAAATATGCGCCAAAAATAGAGCTTCTCCACATTCCTGTTGAAAGAATCGGAGAGGTTATAGGCCCCGGAGGGAAAATAATCAGGAATATTATTGCGCAGACAGGCGCAACAGTTGATGTTGAAGACGATGGAACTGTTGCAATTTCAGGAACTACTGAAGAATCAGTTAGAAAAGCCGTAGAGTGGGTGGAAGGGCTTACGCGCGAGATAAAAGTCGGAGAGGTCTTTGAAGGAGAAGTTAAAAGAATTTTGCCATTTGGCGCATTTGTGGAACTTCTTCCTGGGAAAGAAGGCATGGTTCATGTTTCCCAGATGGGCCAGGGGTTTGTAAAAAATCCCGCTGATGTTGTATCTATCGGGCAAAAAGTAAAAGTAAGAGTTTTTGAAATAGATGAACAGGGAAGAGTGAATCTTACCATGAAATTTGGGCCAGACGGCGAGTCCCGAGGTCAACTGCCGGAAAAACGTGCTATGGAGAATGAAGAACATCCATTATCAAGACAATTTAGAAGAGAACGTGCTGAGAGTTTTGGCAAATCCCGAAATTTCTCTCAGGGACCCCGTCGCCCTCGTTTTGGAAAAAATAATTACGGAAGATAGTAGCCATTTTGTTGTTAAAAGAATTCAGATTGTAGTATTATAATTACATGGATCAGTCCTTGCCCGTTTTTTCTTTGGAGACTCAGATACAAAAGCTTGAAGAAAAAGTGAAATCTCTTAATTTGCCGGAAGAGTTTTTGGAAAAAATAGCGGGGATGATTAGTTTATTAAGAGCAAGTATTAGAAGCGGCAATGTATCTTTTATAAATTTTGAAAGTCTAGCAAGCTATGTCAATTGGGCTTCTTGCCTGCCATTTAACAAAGAAACTAAAGATGTTCTGGATCTTTCGATGGCAAAACAGATTTTGGATAAAAATCATTATGGACTTGCGAGCGTCAAAAATAGAGTCCTTGAATATTTAGCGTCAATTATTTTAAGCATACAGCATAATGCGTCCGATACAGCGCTTCGCGCCCCGATCCTTTGCTTAATCGGTCTTGTGGGAACTGGAAAAACGACTCTTGCTTCTTCTATTGCAGAGTCTCTTGGTCGCAAATTTGAAAGAATACCTTTTGGAGGAATGGGTGATGCGAGAGCCCTTCGCGGCCAATCACGCGCGCTTGCCGATGCAGAGCCGGGCGCAATTATAAAAAAACTGGTTCACGCGCAAAGTAAAAATGCAGTTATCCTTCTTGATGAGCTTGATAGAGTAACGGAGGATGCCAGGTCAGACATTATGGGAGTTTTGGTAGAGCTTTTGGATCCTGAGCAGAATAAGGCGTTTACGGATCACTATATTGATTATCCCTTTGATTTGTCGCGGGTTTTGTTTATAACTACTGCGAATAACTCAACCAATATTTCAACAGCAGTTTTAGACAGGCTTGAGATAATCCAAATGCCTTCTTATTCGGATGAGGAGAAAACAACAATTGCAAAAAGCTATCTTTTTCCAAAGGTTCGTTCACAGACAGGTCTTTTTGAGAATCAAATATTTATTGATGACTCTATCTGGCCGGCCGTTATAAGACCTTTGGGATTTGATTCGGGGATAAGAAGTCTTGAGCGGACAATTGGAGGGATTTGCAGAAAGACAGCAAGACTTATTGTGGAGGGGAGAGTGCCGGAGGGTACAGCAATTCATGTAACAACTGAAAATTTTAAACAATTTTTAGAAACATGAATTTAATTTTCAATTTTCAATTTAAAATTTTCAATAAAAAATAAATGTTTAAAAATTTAAGCTCTTAATTATGGATAATCAACTTTCTTTTATTCCTTTAGGAGGAATCGGAGATGTCACAAAAAATATGTACCTTTATGAGTATAAAGGTGAAATATTAATTATTGACTGTGGATTTGGGTTTGCCGATGAAACAATGCCGGGCGTTGATCTTCTTATTCCGGATGTTTCTTATCTTAAGAAAACCCTTCAACAGGGCTCGGGGCAAGCAAAAAGAATTGTTGGCATGATACTAACTCACGGACACGAGGATCATATAGGGGCTCTACCCTACATAATATCAGGCCTTCCGGATTTTCCGATATTTGGTTCAACTCTGACAGCTGCTCTTGCCAATGAAAAACTTTCGGAGTTTAAAATAAAGACCCGCGTCCAAACAGTTGATTTTAATAAAATTCTTAATTTGGGCAACTTTCAGGCTTCTCTTATAAGAGTCACGCATTCAATAATTGACGCAGCCCATATCCTTATAAAAACTCCTGTTGGAAACTTTTACCATGGAAGTGATTTTAAATTTGATTTTACTCCGGTTGACGGTAAACCATCAGAGCTTTCAAAAATTGTCAGAGCAGGAAGCGAAGGTATTGTTTGTCTTTTTTCTGATTGTTTAGGTGCGGAAAGGCCCGGGCATTCGCCATCTGAGAAGGCAATAATGCAAAGTTTTGAAGAGGAATTTAGAAAAACCCGGGGTAAAATATTTGTAACCACATATTCTTCCAACATTTCAAGACTAAATCAGGCAATTGAAGTAGCTGTCAGGATGAATAGAAAAATTTGCTTTGTCGGACGGTCTCTTCTTAAATCTCGAGATGTAGGCAGAAAGCTTGGTTATATGAAATACCCGAGCTCTATGGAAATTAAGACCCACGATGTGAGAAAAATTAATCCCTCTCAAGTCCTCGTTCTTGTTGCCGGGAGCCAGGGGCAAGAGGATTCGTCTCTTGTTAGGATTGCAAATAGAGAAGATAAGGATATAAATATCGCAAAGGATGATCTTGTTATTTTTTCTTCAGATCCAATTCCGGGGAACGAAACCAGTATTAATTCTCTAATCGATACGATAGCAAGACAAGGCGCAAGGGTTATCTACTCAGGAATAACTGACGAGTTTCATGTATCAGGACACGGTTCAGAAAATGACCTAAAACTCCTTATGAGTCTTACCAAACCTAAATTTCTTGTCCCAATCGGCGGGACATATAAGCAAATGGTTAGATATAGAATACTGGCTGCGGATTTGGGTTTTGATGAGGATAAAGTTTTATTAATTGATGATGGACAAGAGATAAAGTTTACCCATGACAGTTCTTCTTTTGGGAAGAAGGTTCCCTTGTCGAGCATATTTGTAGATGAAATAACAGGAGAAGCGATTGAAAATTATATTGTATTTGACAGAGCTAAAATAGCAAGAGAAGGCCTTATTGTTGTAATAGTTGAGGTAGATTCAAATACCGGTCGTCTTTCCGCAATGCCCGATGTGCTTACGAAAGGATTTAAATACGACAATACAAAAAATTTGGCAAAAAGAATCCAGCTTATGCTGGAGGAATCCTTAAGGACAAGAAAGGAAAAAGTCTCAAACTGGGTTTATTATAAAAAAATCATAGAAAGAGTTACTGAAAAGCTGCTTTTTAGAGAAGGACGGCAGCCTCTTGTAGTTCCGGTTGTTCTTGAGGCATAAGTATATAATATAGGTTATAATAAACTCGTATGGCGAGAAGACGAAAATTCAAAATTAAACTTAAGAAAAATACCGTTTATTCAATTTTTTCCTTTGGATTAATCCTTCTAGGACTTCTTCTTCTTCTATCTTTTGGCAGAAGCCAGACCTCGTTTATTATTTTGAACAATATTTTAAAAAAGTACTTTGGCTTGGTTTCTTTTCTTTTCCCTTTCCTTCTTATATTCTTGGGTTTTCTCTTTTTGAGACTTAAGATGTTTTTGTCCCGCACTAATGTCTCAATCGGATTTTTGCTCTTTTTTATTTGTCTAGATGCTCTTTTTAGGTCAGGCAAGATGGGGATATATTTTTTTAGTATGCTTTCCGGCATCCTTACGAATCTCGGCGCAGAACTTGTTTATATAGCAGGTATTATTGTGGGGCTTATTGTTTTTTTTGACACGTCCATTGATGAACTTTTAGACTTTTTAGTTTCTCTCTGGAAAATTATCTTGAAGCTTTTTCCAACAAAACTTTTTTCTTTTTTTAAGAAGAAACCGTCGCCTGTTTTTAAAGATAGACAGATTACCATAAAAGGAGGGATGAAAGATATTGCGGGACCATCAGGCAGAGAAATGGCAGTAATTCCCCCAGTCAAAAAAGATCCTTCTCTTTTGTCTGATAAGTTAGTTAGCAATCCTTTATCTTCTAAAGTATGGGAATATCCACCCTTATCTCTTCTTTCAGAGTCATCATCGCAAAAGGCAGATAGAGGAGATGTAAAAAAAGTGGCAAATGTTATTGAAAATACCCTTCAGAGTTTTGGCATTGCCGCAAAAGTTGTTGAAGTAAATTTGGGTCCTGCGGTTACTCAATATGCGCTTGAGATTGCTCTTGGAACAAAAGTTTCAAAAATCACATCCCTTACAAACGATTTAGCTCTGGCAACAGAAGCGCCGACCGGACAAATCAGAATTGAAGCGCCTATTCCCGGAAGAAGCTTAGTAGGCATAGAAATCCCCAATAGAAGTCTTGAAGTTGTTACGCTTAAGACAATGCTTGAATCAGACAGGATGAGGAAAAGCAAGTCAAAACTTACTGTTTCTTTGGGACTTGATGTATCCGGAGACCCTGTGGCTGCGGATATTACAAAAATGCCCCATGTTTTAATTGCTGGAACTACAGGGTCGGGTAAGTCTGTTCTTGTAAATTCTTTTATAACATCTCTTTTGTTTCGAGCCGCGCCATCTGAAGTAAAACTCATTCTTATAGATCCAAAAAGAGTTGAACTTACTGGCTATAACGGTATACCTCATCTGATGACGTCTGTTATTGTGGAGATCGAGAAGATACTTGCAGCTTTAAAGTGGGCAATGGATGAGATGGACAGACGTTATAAAACTTTTGCCGAAAGAGGAGTCCGTAACATTGATTCATACAATGAGCTTTCAGGATTTCAGGCGCTTCCTTACATTGTTATTTTTATAGATGAACTTGCAGATCTTATGGCGTTTGCTCCGGTTGAAGTTGAAGATGCGATAGCTCGTCTTGCTCAAATGGCTCGCGCCACGGGAATCCATCTTGTTGTTTCAACCCAAAGGCCTTCAGTTGATGTTATAACAGGGCTTATAAAAGCAAACATCCCCTGCCGTATTGCTTTTAATGTCTCATCGATGGTTGATTCAAGAGTAATAATTGATATGCCGGGAGCTGAAAAACTTCTTGGGAGAGGAGACATGCTTTATATTCCTCCGGATCAGGCAAAACCTACCCGTATTCAAGGAGCGTTCGTATCTGAAAAAGAAGTCAAAAAGCTGGTCGATTATCTTAAAACAAAAGGACCACCGGTAGAATATACAGAAGAAGTTACTTCGACGCCGCTTGTTGCCAGACGGGGAGGAGGATTTGCAAGTTCAGATGGACACGACCAGCTTTTTGAGGAGGCTATTAGAACTGTTTGTCAACATGATAGAGCGTCTGCGTCTCTGCTTCAACGAAGACTTTCTATTGGATATTCAAGAGCTGCCCGGATTTTGGATCAGCTTGAGGAAGCAGGGATTGTCGGTCATGCGGAAGGGTCAAAACCAAGGGATGTTCTAATAAGAAATGCAGAAGAAGTTATAAATGGTTTAAACCAGTAGGATAATTTTCAATTTTTAATTTTCATTGAAAACTTCAAATTTTAAATTTTAAATTTCCAAAGAGCTATGATTAGCGCCAGCCAAAGACTTTATGATGAAAGAAAAAGGAAAGGATTGACTCTTGAGGAAGTCTCAGACGCTACAAAGATAAGAGTTGAATTCTTGGAGGCAATAGAGAAAGGAGAGTATGGTAAATTACCATCAGCTTCATATGCTTATGGATTTGTAAGAAACTACGCCAAATTTTTAGAGCTCCCGGAGGAAAAAACCCTGGCGCTTTTTCGAAGGGAGTTTGATGAGAAGAAAGAGACTAAAGTTTTACCTGAAGGATTGACTACAAAGGCTGATTTTCCTGTCCGCCGGTTTAAAATAAGTTCCTTTGTAATACTAATTATTTTCCTTTTTCTTTTGCTTTTAGGTTACGTAATTTTCCAATATAGAGCCGCTATAATCAGTCCTCCTTTAAATGTAACAAGTCCTAAAGAATCATCGGAAGTTTCTTCCCAGATTTTGGTTGTGACCGGCAAAACTGACCCCGCATCGAATGTTTTTATAAATGATGAAGAGGTTTCAGTTAATTCTGACGGGACTTTTAAAAAAGAACTGAATGTTTTTCCGGGTGAGACAACAGTTACGGTAAGAGCAGTTGACCGATTTGGCAAACAGACTATAGTAACGCGCCATATCGTAGTAAAATAGCTTCTATGGACTTGCAAAAAACTTATTGATTACTTAAGTAGCTCTAAAAATTCCAAAATAAGAGCCCAAATTTGGGGAGATTTTATCTGCTGGGATAACAGAAGGAGAGGAGAAAACGGATTTTTATTAAGGAAGCTAGAAAAACATAATGCCCGGAAAGTTTTAGATGTTGCGCTCGGAGACGGCGTGGATACGATTTATCTTTTGCAAAATGGATTTGATGTTTCATCTAATGAACTGGATGATGCATTTAGAGAAAAAGCAATCGAAAATGCGAAAAAAGCAGGATTTAATATTAACCCAACGAGTTTTGACTGGAGAGAGTTGTCAAAGAATTATTCGCGGAGTTCTTTTGATGCGGTCATTTGTCTTGGTAATTCTTTAACCTGTATTTTTGAAAAAGAAGATCAATTGAAAACTCTTAGGGAATTTCATAGTGTTCTAAAGCCTGGGGGGGTTACTAATTGATGAAAGAAACTACCAAAAAATTCTCGATAATAAAGAAAAAGCATTAAATGGAGATATTCATACTTCCGGTAAATACACTTATACGGGAACAAATAGCGTCCACACAAAATTTTTAGATATTACTAATCATTATTTTTTAATTCAATACTCTCATCAAAACGGAGATAAAGCTTATTATTATCTCTACCCTTTCAAAAAGGGAGAATTAATGGGACTCCTGAAAGAGGCGGAGTTTTCAAAGATTGAGCAGTACAGCGATTATGAATTGGGAGAAAATCCGCAGGCGGATTTTTATCAATACGTTTGTATTAAATAATTTTTACCTCTTTTTACTCATTTGTTATACTTAATCCGAGTTGACAGAAAAAATTTATAATGCTACTCTTAAAGCATGATTGATCCTGCCCAGACAGCATTGTTTTTGGTGATAATAGTTTTGACCATCCTTCTTTTGGTTTTGGGGATTCAGATATTTTTTATTTTAAGAGAGCTTAGAAAGACAGTGGATAAAGCAAATAAAGTTTTGGATGATACAGGAGTAATAACCGAAAGCGTTTCAACTCCTATTGCGAATCTGTCAACTCTTGCTACAGGAATAAAAACGGGCGCTGCGATTGCCAGGATTTTAAATAAAAATAAATTATCTGGCAGAGATGAAAAAACAAAAAAAGATAATTAAAAATCAAGATTTATGAATAATAATTCTTCAGGAAACAGATTTTTTGACGGATTCTTGTGGGGGGCAATTATAGGCGGAGGTTTGGTATTTTTTTTGGGAACAAAAAAAGGAAAAAAACTCATTAAAACTTTAACGGAAGAGGGAATTGATAACCTGTCGGAACTTTTAGAAGAATACGGGGGCGGAGAAGAGGAAGAAGATTTTGAAGAGAAGGTCACAGAGAGTTCTAAGACGTCAAACGGGAACGGAGTTTCAAAAATTAACTCTGAGAGTCAACCTGCTCCTACAAAATCTTCAAGAAGATTTTTCAGAAAAAAGACTTCGTAAGAAGTAATTCAAAGGTTATAATCCGTATTTTTGGATATTGGCGTTTTGCTGCTCAATAGTCTTTGAAAAATGCAGATGGCCGCTCTTGTCTGAAATATAATATAAATAATTTGTTTGCGCGGGATTTACTACTGCTCTTAATGCCGAAAGTCCGGGGTTTGAAATAGGAGTTGGAGGAAGACCAGGGTTTTTGTAAGTGTTATAGGCAGAGTCAATATTTAGATCATCTGTTGTTAGATTCTTTTTCCACCATGAGCGCTGCGCATCCTGGTAACCAAGCGCATATTGAATCGTTGCATCGATATCAAGCTTCATGCCAATTTTAAGCCTGTTTAATATTACACTTGCAACCAGAGCCCTATCTTCGGGGAATTTTGCTTCCCGTTCGACAATAGATGCTATCGTAACTATTTCATTTTTGGATAAATTTGAGCGGCTCGCATCGAGTGTCGCATACTTTTTATCAAAGTTGTTTTTCATAAGAGCTGTGATTAGATTTATGTCAGCATCTTTTGGAATAAGATAAGTATCGGGAAAAAGGTAACCCTCGTTTGTCGCAAGAATATTTTGCCACTGCGGTTTGTAGGTCGGGATATCTTTTGAAAGAATCCCGGCAATCTCCGTAGCTCTCATGCCTTCAGGAATTGTGACCCAAACATCCAAAGTACCATGTGTTAGAGTTTGAACAATCGTATAAAGACTCATTGAGGGATTTAAGCTAAAATCCCCTGCTTGAATTTCTTTATCAAATCCTACTTTTTTTGTAAGAAGAAAAAAAACAATAGGATCTCTGATAAGCCCTTTCCCCTTAAGGTTATTTGCAATTTCCCGAATTCCTTCCCCTTTTCCGATAACAAATATTTTTGATGTTTTGTCACTGGGGTCAGCAGGACTTACTCCATTTTTCCACCATATCAATGTACCTGTGGCAATCACAATTATTAAAATAACAAGTATAATTACTTTTTTCATTGCAAAAAGCTTATTCGAGAAAGAGCTGGTGAATCCTTCCCCTTTTTAAGATTATACATGCTCTCACTGTATAATGTATAGAGGACGTCACCTTTTTTGACTTTTTCTCCTATTTTTTTATCAAGATAAATGCCTGCCCCTTTTTGTTTCGGCGCGCCTAAAAGGCGCGCAACAACAGTTAAGTTTTGACTATTTATGCTTTTTACAACACCATTTTTTTCCACTTTTGTTTTAAATGAAAACTTTCCGGGTTTAAGATCTTCGCTGTCTATATCAGGGTTTCCATCCTGCTCTTTTATAATTTCTTTCATTTTTTCAAACGCTGTTCCCTTTTCTAAAATTTTTTTTGCCCAAGAAAAAGCATCGCCATAGTTTTTCAAAACATGTTCTTTGAGATTTTTTGAAGAACCGGCAAGACAGAGATTTAGAAGATTGCCTGCAAGACTAAGGCTCCTTTCTTCAAGATCAAGTGGGCGATTTGGCTTTTGCGCAAGGACTCTTAATGCATCACGGGTTTCTAAGATTGGCCCAATTCCTCTTCCTGCCGGCTCTTCAGTTCTTTGCATCAGGACTTTTATCTTTATATGGAATTTGCTTGCCAGATATTCGAACTTATTTTTTAAACTTCTTGCGTCTTTTTCTCTGTGTACTTTTACCATTTTTCCATACGGAAGGTCTATAACTACATGATTTGAACCAAAAGCAAGTTTCTTTGCCATTATAGAAACTAATATTTTATCGTAACTTTCAAAAAGAAGAGGTTTTTCAACGTTAATTATCACATCATCGGCCGGCGCAATGTCAAAGCTACCTCCCCAGACGATACAGCCATTTGTTTTTTCGACTATTTTATAGATTTTATCTATTGTATGTTCTACAGGTGCTAAGACCTCCATATCGTCTGCAGTTCCATCTGGAGTTGTTATAGCCCTTGAGGAACTTTTGGGAATTGTAAATCCAGCAGCTGCAACAATTGGGACAACAATTAAGGTAGTTCTAGTCCCTGGCACCCCGCCTATTGAGTGTTTGTCGGCAATAATGGCTTTTTTAAAATGAAGACGTTCTCCTGTCGCGACCATCGCCTCTGTTAGATAGTAGAGTTCTTTGTTGGTAAAACCTTTTGAGTATCCGGAAGCGGCAAAATATGTAGTTAATATGTCTCCAAGTCTATTTTTTGCTATCTCATCCATTACAGCATAAATTTCTTTATATGTCAACTTTTTTCCGACAAGCTTTTTTCTTATTGCATCAAGCGCTTTTCTTAGTTCTTCTCTTTCATCTTGAAATATTTCTTTTTTCATAGACCACCCTCCTTTATTTGCTTTATTGCAAGATTTATAGTCCCCCTTATAAGAGAAAGCACAAAATAAATAATTGTGTTTATAACGTTAAATATGGTTGATTTATTATCCTCCATAATTTTTATATTTTCTCAAGTCGAGCTTTTATAATAAGCCTTTTCCAAGTTGTGCCGGGAGGGGTACAGGTAACAATAGTGAGATATGAATCGTTATAGTCCTGCGCAAAAATTGATGTATCATCTGGATCAACTACGTTAATATTAAATATTTTATATGCGTAGGATATACCACTTTCATTAACATATATTATATCCTGATTTTTTAGCTGATATAGATTGGCAAAGATAGTTTTGTAGTTTTTTGGGTTGAAAAGCTGAGGAAGCGTTGAGTGGCCAAATATAATAGCGCTGCCAGACTCGGGTGGGGTTATATCGCTTCCGTAGCTTACAAGATGCGCAGCAAGATTATAATCAGCGTTTGAAACAATTGCGTCTTTTATTCCAAGTTTTGGGATGGAAATAGTATAAGAAAATACTTTAGATTTGGTTTTGTAAGAAGGTTTAAAGCCCGGAAACCAATTCCGCGCGTTAGTGTAATCAACTCCTGATATTATATCTCCTGCCTGTCTAAATAGACTGCCTATCTGGGAAGAAGAAACTATATTTGTTTTTGGGATTGAAGATGTGAAATTTGAAGAGGCAAGGGCAGGCGCAAAGTATATTTGCCATAATACAAGAGGATAAAATACATATATGACAATAATAAGCCCCGCAAAAATAAGAAGAAGACTGAAAAGATGTAGAAATTTTTTCTTCAGTTGCCTGTTGCTCTTTTTGTAATAGTATCTAGTCATTAACTTTGGTTGTAATTTTTATATTCTTTTCCAGTATTGGGATCTTTTTGGGTAGAAGCGGCAGGTACCCTGATAACTTTATGTCTACATTTGATACTTCCGGCATCTTTAGTATATTATCAGTTGCTCCTTTTATGGATTTTCCTGCAATATCTTTTTTTATTCTCGTCTCGTCAATCTTGGGCTTTAGAACTGTCTGAATTGTGACATTCGCTGAAACATCTTTATTATTCTTTTGTTTTAGATCTTTTACATCAACTTTTATCTCGCTGGGGTCGATAAAAAGGTTGTTTGAAATAGAGGTTTTAAAAAGTGAATTTGCCAGCAGCGCAATATCATTCCTCGTATAATAAATGCCCTGATATTCTACGGTTCCTTTAAGCGAAAGATTGCTTGCTTCATCTCCAACATTCTTATCAGTATTTTTATTGACTATTTTAGTACTTATAAAAATAGGAAGAAGAATTTTATCTTGTGGTATTTTTTTAGAGAGATCGTCTTTAGCTTTTTGTTCTAGGTTTTTCGGTAATTCTTCTAAGAGTTTATCTACATCATCTTTTGAAACAACTGTTATTTCTTTTTTTGTCCCTCCTGAAAAAGGATTATCATTTTTTGCGGCAACTGAATTGTTGCCTTCTACCGAAAATTTTGTATTTGAAGGTAAATTATATTCAACGCCGATCTTAGCGGCAGTGACTGAAACATTGCTTTTCCCAGGCGTAGTTCCTGTAAAAATATCTCCGGATGCTGAGGCAACGCTCACAGTCTTATCAAGTGTAAATTCCAAGCCATTCGCTGAATTTATTATAGTACCTGATGATAAGGTTTGAGTATTTGTCGAGTTATTGAAAATCGTGACAGTTCCTTTGGCGTTTGTTCCTACTTCTTTTTTCCCGGTTGCATTTGTTGAAACGCTTCCGTCCTCTGAGATAGAGGTGAAATTAGATGCAATGATTCCTTTTGCTGGATCAGTTGATGAAGAGGCAGAGAAAACAACATCTTGGGACTGTTTATTGATTTTTGGATTTATAGCAATTAGAACATTAGCTTGAGGTATAAATATATAGAACAAAATGATAATAATAACTACAACAGCAAGAGGTATTAAAAGTTTAAGTCTGCCTTTGGGAAGCAGAGATAAACTTTGCTTAAAAGGAATTCGTTTAAAAGGGATTTTTTTAAGATTTTCAAAAACTGTCAGAAAAATTTCTCTGACCGGAGCTTTCTTTTTTTGAGTTTCTTCAGGTTTTTTCTCCTCTGGAATTTCTAGTTCCCCAGCTCCAGTCTCTTGGATAATTTTTTGTTCTTCTTCTTTTTCAGGCAACGGTTCTTTTTTCTCAAGCAGCGGCTCTTTTGCAACATCCTTGTCTTCTACGAATCCAAAATATTCCGCTGGTTTTGTCTCTTCTTCATCTTTTTCAAAAGACTCTGGGATTTTATGGCTTTCTTCGAGTACCTCAAATCCCATTTGCAAAGCTGCGCCGAAAAGTACAGCACGAGCGTCAAATTCAGAAGGAAGTGCGGTCACTTGTGGCAAATGTAAAAAGGGAAGACTCTTGCCCCATCGATAATTTATAAACTCCTGGATTTTATCTTCATCCTTCTCATCGAAAATTATTACACGAGCCGGAAGAACTTCTGCATCCATGGTTTTTAATAGGGAATCAACTGTAGAAGTAGGCGTTTCAAGGATGTGGGATGTTTCTGTTTCAATTATTTTACCAGCCCTGACAAGCGCAACCGAAATAGATTTTTTGCCTAACTCAACCAGGATTGCCGAAACAGGCGCTCCTTCTTCTTTAGTAAGAAGATGAGCTATTGCTTCAAAGATTACGATAAAACCTATTGGGATAAGGCCTAGTTCATCGGATACTTTTTTAAGTTTCAGAAGATAGTCTTTTTTTATTTTGTTTTCCTCAACCCAACTTTTTTTAACGCCGAAAATTGTTTTTATAGTATCTGTTTGATTTGGAAGAGACTGCTCAGCGGTCGATATTGCCTTATCTAAAACTTCAAGTAGTTCTTCTATGGGTACTTCTTCAATTGAATTTTTAAAATATTCCTTTTGTTTGCCTACCACTTGAATTTTTCCAGCAAGTTCTTCAAAGATCACAGCATTGACTTGTTCATTGCGAAGAACTAGGGCCAGAAAGTATTCTGGTTTTTCTTTTTTTTTCAAAAAGGACATGGAAGGTAATTTCATAAATTAATCAGACTTTGGCATAAATTCTTCGCTGGTTATGTCCTATATTTTCCTGTTTTATTATCTTAACCCTTTTAAGCTTTCCTGTAAAATCAACATGCGGTCCTCCGCAAACTTCTTTGGAATAATTCCCAATAAAATATACTTTTACTTTGTCCTCATATTTTTCATCAAAAAGTCCTATTGCTCCAATCTCCTTTGCTTTTTTAAGCGGAATTATTTCAAAATGCACTGGCAAGTTTTCCTTAATTTTCTCATTTACAATATCTTCCACTTTTTGTAATTCGTCATCTGTCAATTTTCTTTCGAAATTAAAATCAAATCTTACTCTTTCGTTTGTAATATTTGAGCCTGTTTGAAAAACATGGTTTCCTAAGACATCTCTGAGTGCCTTATGAAGAAGATGAGTGGCAGTGTGTCCCATAATTGTCTTTTCGGAATGGTCTGCAAGTCCTCCAGCAAACTTCTGTGTACCTGCGGTGCGTGAAATTTCCTGATGTTTTTTTACCTCTTCTTCAAAATCTTCTATGTCAACCAGTAATGATTTCTCTTGGGCCAATTCAATTATCATTTCTATTGGAAATCCAAAAGATTGATACAGGTCAAAAGCATTTTTTCCGGAAATCGTAGCTTTACTTATGGTATCGATATTAATTTCTATCCCAAACGGAGATACACTTCTATTTCTATAGATATTCCTGAACAGTTCTTTTTTATTCGGGACCTGCATTATTTTTGCATATTGAGAACTTTCAACCGGAGTAAGTTCTGATAATATTTCTTCTGCTTTTTTCAATCCCTCTTGGAGAACCTGGACAAACTTTTTTTCTTCTTCTTTAAATACTTCTTTAATATTATTTTTCTGTTTTTTTAGTTGAGGATCTGTGTCATAATAGTTATCTATAACCATAGAAGCAATGTCCGCAGTAAACATTTCAGAACTATCTAATTGCCGTCCATAACGAACAGCTCTTCGAATAAGTCTCCTTAATATATATCCCTGCTCTTTGTTAGAGGGAGTAACCCCTGCTGCTGTTATAAAAACTGCGGCTACTAAATGATCTGCGATAATTCTCATTGCCGTGCTATTTGTCTTATAGTCTTTCTTCGTCGCGTTCTCTATCCCGGAGATAATCGGGGAAAAGAGTGAAGTTTGAAAAATGTCCGACTGGTTTTCAACTGCCGCTAAAATTCTTCCAAGTCCTCCTCCAAAATCCACGTTTTGTTTTGACAAATTCTCAAAACCAGTTTTAGTTTTTAAATACTCCATAAATACTGCGTTTCCGATTTCCAGAAACTTTCCGCAGCCGCATTCCACAGGATTATCCCTACAGGATGGATTATGTTTTACATCATCAAACCTGAAGTAGACTTCTGTATCCGGTCCTCCCGGTTCGCCAACCGGCATATCATCGGGGACTCCGCTTCTAGACCACCAATTTTTTGTCACATCTGCCGCAAAAATTTTTTCTTCTGGATTTTCTCCTTCGTCTTTTAAGAGTTTGGTCCAAATATTATAAGATTCTTGGTCATAGGGAACTTGTCCTTCACCTTTAAAGATGCTTATAAATAGTTTTTCTTTAGGAAGTCCTAGAGCTTTTGTTAGAAATTCCCAAAGCCATGGGATTTCTTCTTTTTTAAAATAGTCTCCAAGGCTCCAATTTCCAAGCATCCGAAAAAAAGTAGTATGTCTATTATCTCCAACTTCATCTATATCAAGAGCTCTAAAGCAATTCTGAACATTTACCAGTCTTTTGCCTTGGGGATGTTTCTCTCCCAGGAAATATTGAATAAGCGGCTGCATGCCAGAGGAGGTAAAAAGAGTGGTGGGGTCATTTTGGGGAATAAGAGAGGAGTTAGGAATTCTTTTATGTCCTTTTTTTTCAAAAAATGAAATGTATTTATCGATGATTTGTTTAGCCGTCATTTAAAATTGAAAATTATGCTTTGATTATACCATCTCGCTTAGTTTTCTGCTAAAATTGACCTATAAAATAGTAAAGAGAAATGATAAACAAATATTTTATCGCATATGGTTTTATATTTCTTCTGGTCCTTGGTATCCTTCTCTCTGTAAATTCAAAAAAAACTACAGCGCCCTTTAACAATAATCCGATTTCTCTTCCCAGTCCTTTTTCCTCATCAATGCTTACCTCTGCGCCTTCGGCGCCGCCCGCTCAGCCATCTGTCTCCATAACAAAACTCACAATTGTGGATGTGCAAGTAGGGACAGGAACTCCTGCGGCAACGGGAAATACAATTACAATAAATTACACCGGAATGTTTCTTGATGGAAAAGTTTTTGATACTTCGATTGGGAAACAGCCTTTTACTTTTGAGCTTGGGGTTGGAAAAGTGATTCCGGGGTTGGATCAGGGAATTTTGGGAATGAGAGTTGGAGGAAAAAGGAGACTGATAATTCCGCCGGATCTAGCCTATGGGGAGCAAGGAATTTCAGGCGCAATTCCTCCAAACGCCCCACTTATCTTTGATATAGAACTTCTGGATGTAAAGGAGGCCAGCCCGTCATCGATACTACATTAATAATTAATACGAAGCTTTATGTTCTATTTCATTGAGAAAATAAACTAAATGTGGTAGTTTGTAAGTAGTCATGAAGAGAGGAATTGCCACATTTACACTTGATACCGGAACTTGTCCACCATGGCTGTTTCAAAGAATGGTAGCATTAGGCCGGGAAATCGCTTACATACTTGTTGATGAATATGGCCCAAGTGAATTTATAAAAAGAATTTCTGATCCCGTTTGGTTTCAGTCCTTAGGAACTGTGCTTGCTTTTGACTGGAATGCTTCAGGTCTTACAACAATTTTAACAGCAGCTCTTAAAGAGGCAATAAGGGGGCAGGAGAAAGATCTAGGAATTTTTATATGCGGAGGAAAAGGCAAGACATCTAGAAAAACTCCGGATGAGATATTGGATTGGGGAAAAAGACTTAGCTTGGACGAAGAAAAAGTGAAAAATCTTTCTTACAACTCAAAAATGGCGGCAAAAGTTGACAGTTCTTTAGTCCAGGACGGATATCAAATTTATCATCACGCTTTTTTCTTTTCCATATCCAGGATTAAGGATTCAGCTCCCATTATTGACAGTTGGGCAGTTGTCCAGCAGGGAATGAATACAATAAATTCGACTGCCAGGCGGTATCATTGGTACGACGAGTTAAGTAAGAAGGATTTTGTGGATGAGCCGCATAAGGGAATTACTTCTCAAGCCTTTCAAAAACGCATGTTGAATTTAGTGTCTATTGATAGTAGAAATACACGAGATATTTCTACAGGTCTTGCTCAAGGAGGATATTCATCGGTAATGCGAGATATCGAGATAATAAGAAAGCATTCCTCGTCTTTATCCAGAATGATTTCACTTGGACAAGGCGCAGAACAGCTTACTCTTCTTGAACTGAATGATCAAAATTTTTATACACACCCGGTGGTTTCTGAAGATTTCAGCAAAAGCAAATACCTGGAAAAAATTCTTAAAAGAGTGACTTACGAGAAGCCAAAAGATTATGAAAGTTTCGTATCTATTGAAGGTGTGGGTCCTAAGACAGTACGCGCTCTTTCTCTTGTGGCAGAAGTAATATATGGAGCAGCGCCCTCTTACGAGGACCCGGCCCGGTATAGTTTTGCGCTGGGAGGCAAAGATTCAATTCCTTATCCTGTTGACAGACCTGTCTACGATAGTACGATTTCGCTTCTTGAACGCGCAATTAAAAGATCAAAGATAAGTTTGAGTGACAGAGAAAAAGCCCTAAGGCGTCTTTCATCAGTTTCCGCCAGCATATGAATAATTAAAGAGTTATGCTAGTTGAGCTAATTGCCCAAGAGAGAGAACGATTGCATACTTATTAACTAGCAACTAGCAACTAGGTATTATGAATTTTTTCAAAGGACATTCTTTATGCTTGCAATGCGCCGGGCAATATTTTCTACCGTAGGAAATCATTCTGTTTGTAAAATCAAACCATTCATCTTTTGGTATAATTTTCATTAAATCTTTTTCAATTTTGTCCGGATTTTTATTATCAGTCAATCCAAAAAGTCTTGAAAGTCTTGCTACATGAGTATCAACTGCAATGCCTTCCGAAATATTATAAATATTCCCCAAAATAATATTTGCTGTTTTTCTGCCAACTCCGGGGAGCTCTATTAATTCCCTCATTGTTTTTGGAATTTTGCCATCGTATTTTTCAGAAATAATTTTTGCCGTTTCTCTTATAAACTTTGCTTTTTGTCTGAATAATCCTAACTTCGATAAATCTTTTTCCAAAGTTTTAATATCGGCATTTTTGTAATCTTCAATATTTCTATATTTTTTAAAAAGATTTTTAGTTACCTCATTCACCTTTTTATCGGTATTTCGTGCCGATAAAATTACCGCAACCAAAAGCTCCCAAGGATTTTTATACTCAAGCGCAGTTTCTGGATTAGGAAATAATCTTTTTAAAATTTTTACAATTTTCCTAGCTTTATTTTTGCTATCTGTCATGTTTTATATTATATCAGCATATATTTATTCAAAAATGGCCCCTTTTATAATTGTAATGCGTACATCAGTTGCAAGTTGCGGAGAAGAAGATTCTCACGTTTACTATAGGGTATTGACAGGCTAGAAGGCGTGTGTTATAAGTTTAGCACGCCATAAAGTTTTAATAAGGGTGAGCTTCGCCTGGTGTTTTTTTTGTTAATATATAGTCCCTTTTAGAATTTATCAAATGCCAAAAACCGATAAAAAAATTACAAACAACCTTACTAGACAAAACTGGGGTAAGGAATATACTCTTCTGCCAGAATTAGATCTTCTTTTAGTGCAAAAAGAATCTTATAAATGGTTTCTGGAAGTTGGAATTCCTGAGATCCTGAAAGAAATTTCCCCGATTGATGATTTTACAGAGAAAAATTGGAGTCTTGTATTTAAAGATTATCGTATAGGAAAACCGCCGGCTACCCCTAGTGCTACTATCGCAAAAGGATTAACTTTTGATGCCCCACTTTATGTAAAAGCAGCCCTTATCAACAAAAAAACAGAAGGCGTAATCGAGCAGGAAGTTTTCTTAGGGGATATTCCTCAGATGACAGAAAGAGGCACTTTTATTATAAACGGGGTAGAAAGGACAATCGTAAATCAACTTGTTCGCTCTCCCGGTGTTTTTTTTACAGCAATTGAAGATAATGTGACGGGCAAGAAAATATACACGGCCGAAATTAGACCTGTTCATGGTTCCTGGCTTGAATTCTCAACGACAAGACACGACACGATTACCGTTCGAATAGACAGAAGAAGAAAGTTTTTAGCAACCACATTTCTAAAAGCTATCGGGATATCAGACAGCGGGCAAATAAAAGGTCGATTCAAAGAGCTTGAGGAGAAAGGTAATACTTCGCTTATAGATAACACTCTTAAAAAAGATGAAACATTAGATTCGACGGAGGCATTAATAGAGATATTCAAAAAAATGCATCCGGGAGAGCCAATTGTTTTTGACAAGGTGAAAGAAAGTTTCCACGGCATGTTCTTCAATAATAGGCGATATGATCTTGGGAGAGTTGGAAGATATAAAATTAACAAAAAGCTTAAAGATACACCGGCATTTATTCCATCGGAGGAGCGCGTACTAACGGTGGATGATATCGTAGGAACGATAAACTTTCTTATTAAATTTTTTCAGGGAGGAGATGGAGTCGATGATATTGATAGTTTGGCCAACAGACGCGTGAGAAGCGTTGGCGAGCTGGTCGCGACTAATGCTTTTAGAGTTGGAGTATTGCGTCTTGAGCGAAGCGTCAAGGAGAGAATGAGTCTTATACAACCCGATACGCCTCCATCGATAGCAGGTCTTATAAATGCAAGACCAATCATGGCGTCAATTAATGAGTTTTTTAGAACTTCTCAACTCTCAACGATCCTTGATCAAACTAATCCACTTTCAGAAATTGACAATCTGAACAGGCTTACTGTTATGGGAACAGGCGGGATTTCACGCGAGCGGGCAGCTTTTTCAATTCGAGACATCAATAGCTCCCAATATGGGAGGATTTGTCCGATAAGAAGTCCTGAGGGGCCTAACATTGGACTTGTTACCTATATAGCGCTTTATGCAAGAGTAAATGAATTTGGATTTTTGGAGACTCCTTATAGAAAAATAGCAAAAGAAAAAAAGGGAAATAAAGTTAAAGTTCGTGCAACAAATGAAATTGTTTATATGACAGCCGATGATGAGCAGAGCTATTACATTACTCATGCAGGTATTCTAAAAGACGGGATCATAGAAGATGATCGTGTTCCGGTGCGCTTCAAAGGAGAGTTTTTGGAGATTGAGAAGGAAAAGGTCCAGTACGTTGACGTAGTCCCTCGTCAAGTAGTCGGAGCTGCCGCTTCCTTAATTCCTTTTATAAATCATGATGAGGCAAACAGGGCATTGATGGGAACCCATATGCAATGTCAGGCAGTGCCGCTGGTTAACCTTGAATCTCCTGTCGTTGGTACGGGCATGGAAAATGAAGTTGCAGAAGTTATGGGCAGAGTAGTCAGGTCGCCATTTGATGGAATTGTTAAATATGCCGATGCCAAAAAAATAATTGTCAAGCCCAAGAACAAGAATGAGGAAGTAGTTTATAAAATAGATTCATTCAAAAGAAGTTCGCAGGCAACAGCTTATACTCAAAGAACAATGGTTACCAGCGGACAGAAAGTAAGAAACGGAGACTTGCTTATTGACGGACCGGCATCTGATAACGGAGAACTTTCTCTTGGAAAAAATCTGTTTATCGCATACGCCTCTTTAGACGGACTCGGATACGAGGATGCAATTGTTATTTCAGATAGATTAGTAAAAGAAGATATATTATCTTCTATTCACATTGAAAAATATGAGGCTTCTGTGGTTGAAACAAAACTTGGTCCAGAGGAAACTACTCGTGATATTCCAAATGTTTCAGAGGAAGATTTGGTAAATCTTGATGAAGACGGAATTGTCGTTGCGGGCAGTGAGGTTGGGCCTGGAGATATACTTGTTGGGAAAATCGCCCCCAAAGGAGAAACAGAATTAACAGCAGAGGAAAGACTTCTCCGCGCAATTTTTGGCGAGCAGGCAAGAGAAGTGCGAGATACTTCTTTAAAGGTTCCAAATGGGGAACGAGGCACAGTGATTAATGTTTATGTACTTGATAGGAAAAAAGGTGATGAGCTTGAACCGGGAACTCTCAAAAAGATTATTGTTGAAGTTGCACAATTTAGACATGTAACAGTTGGCGATAAACTTGCCGGAAGACACGGTAATAAAGGAGTCATCTCAAAAATCTTAGCTGCGGAAGATATGCCTTATCTTGCAGACGGAACACCGGTTGACATCATTATTTCTCCTATAAGCGTTTTGGCTCGTATGAATTTAGGACAACTTCTGGAAGCTCATCTAGGTTGGGCTGCAAAAAAACTTAATATTAAAGTCGCTGTTCCAGTTTTTGAAGAAATTTCTGAGGACAAAATTACCTCTCTTCTTAAAAAAGCAGGACTCCCCCAGAACGGCAAAACCATTCTTTACGATGGCAGAACGGGAGAGCCTTATGAGAATCCTGTTGTGGTGGGTATTGAATATATAATGAAACTTATTCATATGGTAGAAGACAAGACCCATGCTCGTTCGACTGGTCCTTACTCTCTAGTCACTCAACAACCTTTAGGAGGAAAAGCACAGATGGGAGGACAAAGACTGGGAGAAATGGAGGTCTGGGCTCTTGAAGCACATAGAGCGAGATATGTCTTGCAGGAAATGTTGACTATAAAATCGGATGATGTTGTTGGACGAGCAAAAGCATTTGAGGCAATTGTTAAAGGAACAGATATTCCAACGCCGAAAGTCCCCGAATCATTTAGAGTTCTTATCAAAGAGCTAGCCGCTCTTTCAATAAATGTTGTTGCTCAAGGCGCAATGGTTGAAGAGTCCAAGCTTACCTCTCTTCCTATCCCTTTGGCAGTTGAGGAGGAAAAAACAGAGGAAGAAGCAAAACAACTACAGCAAGAACTCGGTGGACAAGAGACCGTAAACGAAGAAGCTCAAACACAGACAGAGAGTGAACGCTCGGAGGTAAACGAGGTAAACAATGAATAAAAACGATAAAAAAATGAAAGATATAACGATTTTGGATTTTAAGTCCTTAAAAATTGTGCTTGCCAATAAGGACGATATACTTTCCTGGTCTTATGGAGAAGTAACAAAACCAGAAACAATAAATTATAGAACATTGCGGCCTGAAAAGGATGGCCTTTTTGACGAAAGGATTTTTGGACCGACAAAGGATTGGGAATGCTATTGCGGTAAATATAAAAGAATAAGACATAGAGGCGTAATCTGTGATAAATGTGGAGTTGAAGTAACAACGTCAAGAGTAAGAAGAGAACGGATGGGACACATTACTCTTGCTTCTCCTGTTTCTCATGTCTGGTTCTTTAAGGGATCAACGTCGCCCCTCTCTCTTATTCTGGATATTACTCAACGTAATCTTGAATCAGTTATCTATTATGCCTCATTTTTGGTGGTAGATATTGATGAAGAAAAAAAGAGAGACTCTCTTCAAGCTTTCCTAAAAACTATAGAAGAAAGAAAAAAACAAGAGAGAGCAACAATTGTAAAAGAAGAGAAGGTAATTTTAGATGAAATAAAAGAGAAGAAAAAGGAATTAAAGTCTCGTAAGATGAGGGCTGACCAGAAAGAGCTTGTCCATCAGGAGCTGGAGCTAAGTCAGAGACAGAAAATTGCCGCTCTTTCAGAGAGACTGGTTGATGAGGAGAAAAAATTGGATGAAATTTACGAAGCCCTGGGAAGACTTCTCAAGAGCCTTAGAATTGGCACGGTACTTTCAGAAGATGAATATTCCAAAATCTTGGAGTATGATATTTCAATTTTTTTTACCTTAAGGACAGGAGCAGAAGGAATTTTGGAACTTCTTGATAAGATTGATCTCCAGGCTCTTATTGTGAAACTTCGAGACGAAACAGAGAAATCTAAAGGGCAAAAATATTTAAAGCTCATAAAAAGGCTTAGACTCATAGAGTCAATGCGAAAAGCTGAGGTTTCTCCATCCTCAATGATTATTAGTGTTTTGCCAGTTTTGCCTCCGGATCTTCGTCCAATGGTGCAGCTTGCCGGTGGACGTTTTGCAACGTCTGATCTTAATGATTTGTATAGAAGAGTAATTAATCGCAACAACAGACTTAAGCACTTAATCTTTCTTGGTGCTCCTGAAATAATTTTAAGAAATGAAAAGAGAATGCTTCAAGAGGCAGTGGACTCTTTAATAGACGCATCTCAACGTTCGGCACAAGTTGTTTCATCTCCACTGCGTTCTCTATCCGACATGCTAAGAGGAAAACAGGGTAGATTTAGACAAAACCTTCTTGGTAAAAGAGTTGACTATTCAGGGCGGTCTGTTATAGTGGTTGGTCCACAGCTTAAGCTTTCAGAGTGTGGTCTTCCAAAGGAGATGGCTCTTGAAATGTTTAAGCCATTTGTTCTAAGAGAAGTTATAGTTAGGGGTTTTGCTCCAAATATAAAATCGGCAAAAAGATTTATCGAAAAAAGGCCTCCTGAGGTATTTGATATTCTGGAAGAAATTACGAAAAATCATCCGGTGCTTCTTAACCGGGCTCCAACCTTGCATAAGCTTGGAATTCAGGCATTTAATCCGGTTCTAACAGAAGGCTCTGCTATAAGTATTCATCCATGTGTTTGCGCCGGATATAATGCAGATTTTGATGGAGACCAGATGGCAGTTCATATTCCGCTTTCAACTAAGGCCAAGGAAGAGGCAACAAATCTTATGATGCCAAGATATAATCTTTTAAAACCCGCAGATGGTGCCCCTATCACGTTGCCAAATAAAGAGATGGCTGTTGGAATATTCTATCTTACAACTATTGACAATTCTCTAAGAAGAGAAGAGGCTTTTGTTTTCTCAAGTCGTGAGGAAGCTATACTCTCACATTCTTTGGGTAAAGTAAGATTTAGAGAACCAATCAAAGTTCGTATCGATGATGAGGATGTTGAAACAACAGTAGGAAGAATTTTCTTTAATGAAAAATTACCAAAAGCCAGCGGGTTTATTAACGAAGCTGTTAAAGCGTCAGGTATAAGAAGAATTGTGACTTCTGCGATTGCAACCTGTACTCCGGAAGAAGTAGAGGCTTTAATTGATGATATTAAAACTCTTGGGTTTTACGGTGCAACAATTTCCGGTATTTCTGTTTCCGTTTTTGACAATGAAATGGTTTCAGGGAAAGAGGCTCTTATAGAGGAAGCTGAGAAAAAAATAGCTGAAATTGAGAATGAATATCTGCAAGGATTGATAACCAATGAAGAGAGAAAACGTTTGTCAAATGAAGTCTGGATTAAAGTAACAGATAATCTTGCAGACAGGACTTGGAATATTCTAGAGCAAGAGAATCCTATTAAGATAATTATAGATTCAGAGGGCGCCCGAGCCGGAAAAGAACAAATAAAACAACTGTCTGCGATGAGAGGTTTAATACTTGATCCGCTTGGGAAAATTGTTGAGTTACCGATTAAATCAAATTTCAGAGAAGGTCTTTCAATTTTTGAATATGTAGCAAGCGCTAGGGGTTCTAGAAAGGGATTAACGGATTCAGCGTTAAAGACAGCAAATGCCGGATATCTGACCCGCAGACTTGTCGATGTCTCTCATGATGTCATCATAAGAGATGAGGATTGTGGGACAAACGACGGAATTAGTATTTCACGAAATGAGGAAGACAGATCGACTTCTTTTGCGGAAAGAATTTTGGGTCGAACAGTTGCCTCAAATGTAATTTCCAAAAAGGACAAAAAGACAGTTGTAAAAACAGGGGAAGAGATTACGCAGAAGAAAGTAGAGGAAATAGTGAAAAATGAGATAAACGAAATAAATGCAAGGTCTCCTCTTACCTGCAGGTTGAAATACGGAATATGCGCCAATTGCTATGGTTGGGATTTTAACACAAAGGAAAAAGTCAAGAAAGGTGTTCCTGTTGGTGTAATTGCTGCTCAATCAATTGGGGAACCAGGGACGCAGCTTACGATGAGAGTAAGGCATTTTGGTGGAGTTGTTATGTCTGATGTGACCCAGGGATTGCCTCGGGTTGAGGAGTTGTTTGAGATGAGAACACCTAAGAATTTATCCCCGATATCTGAGATATCAGGAAAAGTAAAAATTGAAAAAACAGGCGACGGGTTTATTCTAAGAGTTAAGAATACAAGGGTGAAGCCGGTAGAGGAAAGAGAATATTTTGTGCCTTTGACAACAGAACTTAATGTCGGAGACGGGGACAGCATAACAGCAGGAGTTTCTCTTGCGCAAGGATACCTTGATCCAAAAGAGATTTTAAAAATTAAGGGATTAGTAGATGCACAGCGTTATATCATAACAGGAGCTCAAAAAGTCTATGAATCTCAGGGGATTGCAATAAATGATAAGCATTTTGAGGTAATCCTTCATAAAATGTCAGATAAAGTTATAGTTGAGACAGTAGGCGATACACCGCTTATACCCGGTGATTTTATAACAAAGACACGATTTGAAGAAATTAATGCAGAGATGTTGTCTCAAGGGGCAGAGCCTGCGACCGCGCGGCAAATACTCCTGGGGATTACAAAATCTTCTCTATTTTCTGATTCCTGGCTCTCTGCGGCTTCATTTCAGGAAACAACTAAAGTTCTAACAGAAGCAGTTCTTCAGGGACAGGAAGATAAATTGGTCGGACTTAAAGAAAATGTGATTATAGGAAGACTTATTCCTGTTGACTCCGACTCAGTCGGGGTTGAAGAAAATATCCCAGATGCAGTATAATACCTAGGTTTATGCCAACACTTTCACAACTATCCCGAAAAGGAAGAAAAAAGAAAACAAAAAAGACGAGATCCACTGCGCTTCGGCGTTTATTTAACGCAAAGGATCAGGAATATAAAACTCTTGCAGCCCCTCAAAAACGGGGAGTAGTTACATTGGTCAAAACCATAACTCCAAAAAAACCAAACTCTGCGCTTCGCAAAGTTGCCCGTGTTAAGCTTTCTAACAAAACAGAAGTAACAGCCTATATTCAAGGAATTGGGCACACACTTTCTGAGCACGGTATTGTAATGGTTCGGGGAGGCAGAGTTAAGGATCTTCCGGGAGTTAAATACCATATCATACGGGGGAAACTTGATCTTTTGGGAGTTGAGGGAAGAAAGACATCAAGAAGCAAATACGGGACAAAGAAAACAGGCGGGCCCGCACCGCGAGTTGTGTCTGGAACTGTACCGACTGAAGCAGAACCAGCAGGAGCCTAATTGTTCCATTGTTGATATTGTTTCATTGTTTTGACAATTTAGCAGTTTAGCAATTGAGCAATAGTTTTTAATATGAGACATAAAAAAACAAAAAAAAGACAAACTGAGCCTGAAGCAATATACAAAAGCCGTCTGGCTGCCAAGTTTATAAACAATTTGATGAAAGACGGTAAAAAAACTGTGGCAGAAGGAATTTTTTATAAATCTTTTGATATTATCTCAAAAAAAGGGCAAAACCCTCTTGAAGTTTTTGAAAAAGGCATTTCAAATGTGTCTCCCAGACAAGAAGTAAAACCAAGAAGAGTTGGAGGCGCTTCTTATCAGGTGCCGGTTGAGGTGAGAGGAGACAGGAGAGTTTCTTTGGCAATCCGTTGGATAATCCAAGCGGCAAAAACAAGATCCAACAAGGATTACCACACAATGGCTGAGAAACTGGCGGCAGAATTTATGGACGCTGCATCAAATGCGGGTGAGGCAATCAAAAAAAGAGATGTGACTCACCGCATGGCGGAAGCAAACAAAGCCTTCGCCCACTTCAGGTGGTAAAGTAGCCTAAAATAAATTACCAGTCTACTAACTATCTTAATTGGCCTCGAGAATACTATTGACAAATTTAAGTTTTCGTGCTATCTTTTTGTTATGGACATAAGACTTCTAGGAAAAAAATTAAGGTATATGCGTGATAAAACAAAGAAAAGTTTATTTGAAGTGTCAAGAGTCGTGGGAATTGATAAAACTTTTTTATCTAAACTAGAAAATGGTGATAGACGTCCTTCGATAACAGTCCTTAATTCTCTTCTGAATTTCTACAAAGCAGACAGGTCAATATTTGATGAGCTTTATGCTCTTTCTGGATTTCCTAATGTGTCATCGAGGAATTTAAATCAATTAAAAACAGAGCGAAAGGAGGTGTATGGGACTATGAACCAAGAACCAGTAAATCGAGATTCACAACCTCAGACCCAAATAAATGTTCCAAATAACTTACCAATTCTATATAGCGACAGCGTTTGGGTAACTGCAAGTCCATTCGGATTGGTTTTTGACTTTGGTCAAAGAATGGGTCCCACATCTAATGTTAACGTTGTCTCTCGTGTAGGTCTTTCAAAAGAACATGCAGTAGCGCTGCTTGAAGTATTGGCAGGAAAAATTAAAGAAATGCAACTTTTAACTAAAAAGACTGATAAAAGAAATGATTAATTATGGGAGGGGTTGAGCGAATGGTCAGCTCCATCGGCCTTCAACCGTTAAGATTGCTCTAAACAAACAATCTTTTGTAGGTTCGAATCCTGCCTCTCCTGCAAAAAAAAGACCTTGCGGTCCTTTTTTTGGTTGAGATTGCTCTAAACATAAAAATAGTATCACATCTGTCAATATATGTCAATCCTATAGTTCATTTTATGAGTCTTCGTAAACTGCAGGAGCCTGAAGAATCATTGACTTTACCTTTCTTTTTTCAGAAACAAGAGCTGCATTTCCTCCGCCAAAACTATGTCCGCAAATTCCTACCCTTTCTTTATCTATAAATTCTTGATTATATAAGAAATCAAATGCGAGAAGAGAATCATCCAGAAAATCTTTTAAGGATAATGTCCCAAGTTTTCCATCACTTTCTCCGCATCCTCTAAGATCAAAAACCAATGCTCCAATACCTTTTTGTGAAAGCTTTAATGCCCTTTGCAAATGCCGAGGCTTACTTTGGCTCACCATCCCATGATAAAAAATAACTGCAGGAACCTTTTCATTTCCCTTAGGTTTTATGATTGTTCCCGCAAGTTTATATCGGTTTCCTTGTATTTGGACATCTTTTTCTTCCATAAAACCAATTATAGCATCAGGCGTAGAAAAGTATATGTAAAATATGGTATACTTTATTTTATAAATTCGAATCGAATTTCGGATTTTATTTTTTTATGGCAGAAACGAAGAAAAAAGAATATACATTGGATAAAATTAGAAATATTGGGATTATTGCCCATATTGATGCCGGTAAAACAACTACTACCGAGCGTATACTATTTTATACCGGGAAAACCTACAAAATCGGCGATATTGATGCGGGCACCACACAGATGGATTGGATGGCGCAAGAAAGAGAGCGAGGTATTACTATTGTATCTGCAGCAACCACCACTTTCTGGCGGGATTATAGAATAAATATTATAGATACTCCGGGTCATGTGGATTTTACGGCAGAGGTTGAAAGATCCTTGCGTGTTCTTGACGGAGGCATTACAGTTCTTGATGCCGAAGAAGGAGTCCAATCTCAGTCCGAAACAGTTTGGAGACAGGCAGACAAATACAAAGTTCCTCGAATTTGTTTTATCAATAAAATGGATAAACTAGGCGCTGATTTTTTATCAACTGTAAAAAGTATTGAAGACAGACTCGGAGCAAATCCTGCGATTATGGTTCTGCCAATCGGATCTGAACAATCTTTTAAAGGGGTTGTTGATCTGTTGAATCGTAAATCTTTGATCTGGGGGTCAGATGAGTTAGGATCAAAGTTTGAAGTTTCAGATGAAATTCCATCTGACATGAAAGATGATATTGAAGAGTATCGTCATAAGCTTATTGAGAAGATTACAGAGACAGACGATAAACTTTTGGAAAAATATCTGGGGGGAGAAGAGCCAAGCAGTGAAGAATTAAAAGAGGCTTTAAGGCGTGCTGTTATTTCCTATAAATTGGTGCCGATTTATGCAGGATCGTCTCTTAGAAATAAAGGAGTTCAGCCGCTTTTGGATGCTGTTGTTGATTACCTTCCATCCCCTGTGGATCTTAAAGAAGTTCATGGGATAGAGCCTAAGACAAATGAGCCGATTGCAAGAAAACTTGTTCCTGAGGATCTGTTTTCAGGTCTTGCTTTTAAAATCCAAATAGACCCGCATGTTGGAAAACTTACATACTTCAGAGTCTATTCCGGCAAAATTACGTCAGGTTCGTATGCTTATAACAGTACAAAGAATATAACGGAAAGAGTCGGTCGAATTCTACTCATGCATGCAAATACAAGAGAAGAGATAAAAGAGGCGCAGGCCGGTGAGATTGTTGCGCTTGTCGGGCTTAAGGGTACTGTTACCGGAGATACATTGTGTGATCAAAAGAATCCAATAATTCTTGAGAAAATTTCATTCCCGGAGCCCGTTATCTCCTTGGCAATTGAGCCGAAAACCAAGATAGACCAGGAAAAATTAGGTTTTGCCTTAAAAAGACTTTCTGAAGAAGACCCCACTTTTGTTATCAAAACAAATCATGAGACAGGGCAGACGATTATTTCAGGAATTGGAGAACTGCAGCTTGAGGTAATGGTAGACAGGATGAAACGGGAATTCGGAGTTCTGGCAAATGTCGGAGCGCCGCAAGTTGCCTACAAAGAAACCATTAAAAAACTTGCAGAGGCAGAGGGAAAATATATTAGACAAAGTGGAGGACGGGGCCAGTATGGACATTGTTTCCTTCGCGTTGAGCCGAAATCGCGCGGGGAAGGATTTGAATTTGTTGATGCGATTAAAGGCGCATCGATCCCCTCGGAGTTTATTTCATCTGTTGAGAAAGGAGTTAAAGAAGCAATGGAGAACGGAGTTTTGCTGGGTTATCCAATGGTTGATATGGAGGTTACTGTTTATGATGGAAGTTATCACGAGGTTGATTCATCGGATATAGCTTTTAAAATTGCCGCAAGCCAGGCTCTTCAGGCAGCAGTCAAAAAGGCAGACCTTACGCTTCTTGAGCCAATAATGAAAGTCGAAGTGACTACTCCGCCGCAGTTTTTGGGAGATATTATCGGAGACTTGTCAGCAAAGAGAGCGCAAATTCTAGGAACAGAAGAAAGAGCAAGGACTACTATTATATTGGCAATGGTGCCTTTGGCTGAACTTTCAGGTTACGCAACAACACTTCGTTCAATGTCACAAGGGCGAGCGTCTTATTACATGGAGCCATCGCATTATGAAGAAGTTTCCAGGAATATAGTTGACCAAATGCTTGCTAAGTCTACCTTCACGGGAAGAGTCGGTCGGTAATTTCTAAGAATTTATTTTGGGAAAAGTTATATAATTTAATTTATGGTTGCAAGAATAGAAAGCGGCCGAGGCATAACTCCCCCGAAAGATAGACAAGATTTAAGCCATGAAGATATGGCAAGAATCGTTGGCACTGATTACAAGGAAATTTTACATGAACGTTTATATGCTCGTGGAATTTTAAATGAGGGAGAACATTTAGATTTCAATTTTCCTCCCCGACATGCCGGTTCTGATGCAAGATATCTTTATGAGGGACCAATAAACGGCAGCTGGGTGTTTGTTTATTTTCTTCCTCCAGATAGTCAAACCACTTCGCATAGACATAAAGATTCCAGAATGGTGATTACTGAAGATTATGACGTATTACATGGCAGTATGGTTCTTCATTTAGGTCAAGACAGAACGGCAACAGCAATTGAGTTGCATGAGGGAAATAATTCTTATACTGTCTCTGAAGATACTTTCCATCAAGCCATGACTCAAGGAGATTTTGCTTATGTATTAGTTAGATTGCCCGGTACAGCATCAATTCCTCGCGACAGACTTCATATTCCGGATTAAACTTTTAAAAATTTTAGATAGCGTACCAAAATTATGTTGCTATTTAAGGTTTAAATAATCGATTTTTGTTA
>CAYZEE010000004.1:0-41314 GCA_964477485.1 uncultured Gammaproteobacteria bacterium | reverse complement strand
CATATTCAAACTGTATCATAAATTCTTATGAAAGGCTAATTCGTCGACACGCCCAAAAAAGGCGAAAGAAGATTGAAAGACGTAAAACCAAGAAAAGGTTTAAATCCTGTGTATAAATTTCTGCGCGATCCCGGTTATTTGTTTTATATGGACGCTCCTTCGATAGTTTCAAATACATCCCAGGGAGGAGTTCCAATACAGTTAAACGGCAGAAAAGTTAAGGATCCGGTAAATCGCCAGGTGCTTACTGCTCATAATATAAACCCTGATAATCCTCAAATCCCCAAATCATTTTTGGAACAAGCATTTGAAATTGCATTTGCAATGAGATATGCTACTCCCTACGTAGGAATTGACTTTATTTATGGAAAAGGGCTTGTGCCTTTATTTTTAGAAGCAAACTTCTCCGCTACGCTTTCTCCGGAAGGACTAGGGGTTAGTGAATCTGAGATAAGACAAAAAGTTGCCCACCCGGAAAATCATCGGGAAGTTCAAAAATATTTACAAAAAATTTTGGTGCAAAGAGTGGTAGTAAGAAGTTTTAGCAACGCGTAGCTTGTTAAATTTTTTCAATGATATAATCTTTTTTTAAATGGTTGCAAGAAGTGAAACGGGTAAAAATAGAACAGGAGAATACTTAGAAGGAACAATCGTGCCGATGGTTGATTTGGAAATCTCAGGAGATTGTAATCTCCATTGTCCAACTTGTTGGGGAACTCCTCCAGACATGGATCAGAAATACGGACTTGACGCATGGTTATCGCTTCTTAGAATATTAAAAAAAGATTACGGGCTGGAAAGTATCGCTTTAACCGGAGGAGAGTCATTGTTGGTCCCGGGAATCGATGGCTTTATTAAACAGGCCAGAGAGGAGAATGGTTTAAATCTTAATCTATTAACCAATGGAATTCTTTTGGAAGAACATTTCTCTCAAATAAGAAGTTTTCTTTCTTCTATTTCTATTCCACTTGATGGTTCAACAGAAGAAGTTAATAGAAAAACCAGAGGAACCGGACATTATAAAATAGCAGTTGACTGGATTTCCCGTCTCAGCCATTATAATCCAGATTTGCCATTAAAAGTTGGCACTGTTATATCTTCGGCAAATATTAACGACGCAGTTAATATTGGCGAACTTTTGCTTACCCTTGGCTTCGGCAATTCTTCTGATAATACCTGGAAGCTTTATCAAGCAACTGCTTTTGGAGCTCAACAAGAAAGCCCAAGTTGGAAATCCCGAAGAATCATAGAAACAGACTTTGGGCAATTAATTAGAGACGTTGCCTTAAGATTTCAAGGACAGATTAATGTAACCAGTCTGTCAACTCCGGAATCGGGCGGATACTGCATCATACTAAGACCAAACGGAAACGTAGTGACCAATTCAAAAATAGATGGAAGAGAACATCTGTTAGCTCCTAATATATTTGAAGATACAAAAGGTGCAATGAAATCTATAGCAGAATATCATGTGGCGACACGGGGGGGTGCGGAGAATGACTACTTCTTATTCTTCGCAGGGCCTCCATTAAAACATAAGGGTAGTTCTGGTTGGACTTGCTCAGATAATGGAATTTCAAAAACTGGAATATTTGGATCAATGCTTCTCATGCAATCAACTACAAACTGGGCTCTTTTTTGAACTGAAACTAAAGAATTTGAGGAAAGAAGAGGAACTCTGACTGGTTCGTATCCCCAAAATCTGTAAATTTCATCGAGTTTTGCATGAAGCTTTTTAGCTCTTTCTTCATCCTCAATTCTTGCATAATCACCTGTATATTCAGGAACTCCATCAAGCAAAAAGACCCCTTTGAATCTCCGTGAGCTTCCATATACAACATTCCCTTGGTTATATCTCGTATCGAGACCCACTATGTCCTCTAAGCCGATTACAACAGCCGTTGAGACATAGGCTTCTGCATCATGACTTCCCCTGTCCCACAAAATAACCTTATTGGTTGGATTTGACCCGTAATAATCTCGTTTTAAATAAGCTACTTGCTGTTGAAACTCTCTCTCATCTGCTCTTATCGCTTCTATTGATCTGCCTTTGTCCATTTCTCTGTCAATATAATTTCTTGCTGCTTCCGGCATCGTCTTAAGCCCATGTTTAGACAAATATTCAAGAAGAGTGCTCTTTCCGCTTCCCGGTTCGCCTGTTATAACCCACCAGTTAGTAGGTTCTAACCCTTTAAATTCAGGAATACCTGTAAGTTCCCAGAATGTTTGCTCCCCTTCTTTTGTTCTATTCATTATCTTATTTTAAAAGTTTTGCCTTTGAAAATAATATTTTTGGGTTTTATTATTACCTGTTTCTCTCCTTCCTCAATATATCCTGCATCAATACCGAAGAATCCTTCTTTTCTAATAATCTCTAAAGTTTTTTCAACATCTTTTTTATCCAAAAATAATGCATAATCCATTCCCATATTAAAAGTCTGGTACATTTCAGAATCTGATAAATTAAGTTCTTCCTGAATGAAATTGAAAAGCTCAGATGGCTCAATAACTTTTTCAACTGTATAAGTAAAATTTCTTCTGGCTCGCATTATTTTTTTGAAACCGTGGCCTGTGATATTTTAGATGTAATGAATTTTTAGTCCTGAGTCCAGAACTTTATTTATTAATTTGGCATAAATATTTGATTTATTTAAAACCTCGTCTCCAAGAGTTTTTCCATTTTTAAGTTTTGTTGAATAGCCGTTTTTTAATGTTTTTGTAAAAGCCCTTATAAGCGACAAGCCGTTTGCATTTGGGCCGCTACTTTTGAGAAAAACTATTCTGTCTCCATTTTTTAAATTCCTATCTATTATTAATCTTTTCTCATTTTTTATATATCCGACTGCTGCTCCTCCTAAGTCAATTGTCCCATTCACTATGATTCCATTTAATGTGGCCGTTTCCCCTCCTCCCCAGACAACACCTGCTGCGTCACATGCTTTCTTCCAACCGATTATCAAATCTCGAATTCTTTTTTTATTTTTCAGAAAATCATTATTTGGAATTGCCCAATAGGCATTTAAAACCAAAGGCTTTGCGCCAACTGAAACTAAATCATTAATTATTGTAGGTACTGTGTCATGTGCTATAGACTTATAATAATTTTTAATTTTGAACATTTCATCTGCAATCAAATTTTTTGTTCCCAAACCTTCTGTTGTGAGTGCCATGAAATATTTTCCCTGTTTCCAAACATATGCAGATTCTCCGCGAGTTTGTGAAACCTCCCTGAATCCCTCAGGCAAATTTACGGTGGTGGTATTTGCAAACTTTTGTGCTAATTTCTTAATAGGGTCTTTTAAATTATCGTAGTCGTCTCCTACCTGACTATACGTAATTAGTTTTTTCATCGCCGATTATGGGCTTAGTCTTGTGCCGTCTATTGCTTCTTCGCTTCCGCTTAATATCTCTCTCCAGTTTCCAATCCTTCTGAAAATCAAGAGAAAAGTCGAAGCTTCTTTAACATCAAAAAGCCAGGTTAGGAAAAGATATAGCGATAAACCGGCAAGGGATGAAATTCCTGTCAAAATCAAAAGATTAATAGTTTTTGTTGTATCAAAAACCAAGCGATCTAAAAGTTTTATAGGAATGTACAAAGCAAAGCCTGTAAAAATTGTTGCGACGGAAATCTTCGCAATTGAAAAAAGAAAGGCGGCTTTTTTAAACCCGCCTGTTTTAAAGTCAAGAAAAATAAATGAAATTACTAAATTTGCAATGCTTCCAACTGAAAAAGCGATCGCAAGACTTTCTACTCCCTGATGATATACAAAAATAAATAGTACTCCAAAAATGAGCATCAGTATAGTTGTTGCACTTCCGACAATAAGAGGAATTTTGGTATCATGAAGTGCATAAAAACCTCTTGAGACCAGATAAGTAAGCGCCTGTGCAAAAATTGAAATACTAAACAAGGCGAGTGTCCTTCCTGTCTGAACTGTTGCCTGCCAGTCAAAAGCAGCTGCGCCAAAAACAAGTCTTACAATAGGAATACGAAGAACCAGAAAAAGAACGGATACGGGTAGCACTAGATAAAGCATCTGATTAAAACTTGTAATAAAGGTCGTTTTGAAGTCGTCCAGCCTGTCTTTTTCGCGTGATAAAACAGGGAAAGCAGCTTGAGCTATTGCCTGACCAATAAGAACAACTGGCGCAAAGGCAAGCGTCTGAGCATAATCAAAAATTACATAACTTCTTCCGGGATTTGGCAGGAAAGATACCAGGGTTACAGTTATTACGGTGCCCAGCTGAAAAATTGCTATTGACAGGGTTCTTGGCCACATAAGTTTTAATACTTGAATTACTCCGCTTTCTCTAAAATTAAAAGACGGCTTAAAAGAAAATTTGACATCTTTTATAAGAGGTATTTGAATAATGACAAAAATAAGTGCTCCAAGTATAACTCCATAGGCGGCTGAAAAAATACCAACAACAGGATAAAGAGCTACAATTCCTATAATTATTCCAAGATTATAAAGGGCTGCTGCAATTCCCGGGATAAAGAAATGACTATATGACTGAAGAACAGCTGAGAAAAAGCTGCCTATAATAAATAGCAGCTCTCCAAAAACAATTACTCTCGTAAGTCCTGCCATAAGTATTATTTGGGAAGGCGAAAAACCCGGAGCCATAAGCTTTGAAAAAATGTCTGCAAAGACAAAAAGGATAACTCCAAGTATAAAAAAGGAAATAAGCCCTAAGCAAAGAAGGGTTGACCCAACTCTATAGGCTTCTTCATATTTTTGTTTTCCAAGATAATCAGAAAAAACCGGAATAAAAGCTGAGGATAGCGCGCCTGCAATAACAATCTGAAACAGCAAATCAGGAAGGCGTGATGAAGCAAGATAAACTCCCAAAATATTTGACGCACCAAAAAATGCGACTAAAAGCCTCTGTCTTACAAGGCCCAAGATTTGGGATAAAATAATAGTTATCATTATAATAAAAGCTGCGGATAAAATATTGGTTTGGCGGGCAAGTAAGATGCTTATTCCCTTTTTAAAAAAATTGTTCGCCATATTGTAATTTAAAGTATAACATGCTAAAATCCGCCTATGCCAGTAACAAAATCAGCGCAAAAGAAATTAAGACAAGACAGAAAAAGAACAAGCGAAAACAAGAAACTGAAAAATCTTTTTGGATATACTGTCAAAAAGGCAATCAAAGCTCCAACAAATAAATCTATACAACAAGCAATAAAGTCAGTGGATAAGGCTGCCAAAAAAAATATTATCCACAAGAATAAGGCAGCAAGAATAAAATCAAAACTTTCAAAGTTAATCCAAAAAAAGGTTGTCAAGAAAACAAAACCTTCTTTGCGAAAAAAAGCCTCTCGCTCTCTTTGACAAAAGTACCAAAAACTCCTAGACTAAAAATGCGATGCAAAAAAGAAGTCCATCTATAAATTTGCTGGGAGGAAGAAAGGTAAACCTTTTTGATAAATTCATAAATTGGGCACTGACAATAGGACGACCTGTTGTAATAATTACAGAACTTATTGCGTTATCTGCTTTTTTATACAGATTTAATCTGGATAGACAGCTAATTGATATCCATTCGGAAATTAAACAAAGACAAGCTATAGTCGAATATCTCAAAAACCCGGAAAATACTTATAGAAATCTTCAGGATAGAATTGAACTGGCATCTAAATTCTCAGATTTTGGTGGACAAAAAATAAAGATTTTAAAAGATATTGTTAGTTTTGCGCCACAAGGAATGACTTTCCAAAGCTTTACTATTTCTAAAGATCGCATCAATATAGATGCCAATATCCAGCTAGTTTCTTCTCTTGCCAGTTTTGTAAATTCGCTAAAAAGCTATTCTGGTATCGAAAATGTAAGCATAGACAGTATTGAGAATAAGTTATCAAACGGCCTTATCAGTGTTAGTATTACAGCTAATCTCTCTCAACAAGGCTCTTATGCGCAAAACAACTAACATAAGGAAATACTTAGAGCTTCTGCCTGACTTTAAAAAAGAGAAGACTCAAAGATTCACAAGTCTTGTTCTCTCTCTTATAGCGCTTTCTTTTTTTGGACTCTTTGCAATAAATCCTACCCTCTCAACAATTGCAAAGCTTCAAAAAGAGCTGGCTGATGATAAATTTGTTGATCAAAGGCTACAAGAAAAAATTAATAATTTATTAACCCTCCAAAAAAAATACCAGCTTATACAGGCTGACATTCCAGTTGTTTTGACAAGCGTTCCTAAAGATCCGCAGCTGCCTCTGCTTTTAGGACAGATTCAGTCAATTGCAAAAAAATCAAATATTGCGCTGAATAACCTTCAGACCTTCCAGGTAGAGGCTGTAAATCCTGAAGCATCGCAGAAAAACTATTCTTCTTTTTCTTTTTCCATTTCTTTACAAGGCAACTACAACGACCTAACAAAATTTCTATCAGACCTTGTTAATATGCAAAGGGTAATTACCATAGACACAGTTTCCATAAATAAAGGCAGTGAGCAGACACCTGCTCTCTCGGTTGATATTTTAGGCAAAGCTTATTTTAAAAAATAATATGAAGCAAAAAGATATTCTTTTTTTATTAATTTCTACCTTTATTATAGTTATTCTTTGGGTTATTTTTAGCGTATATCACAATTACATACTAAGCACCATATCAGAACCGATACAAATGCAGATTGTCCCTATAAGCCCTAACTTTGATACAAAAGCTATCGATAAACTTAAAAAAAGGGAGAAAATATCCCCAAGCTACACTATAGAAAATACGCAAGTGAGTATAAGCCCAAGTCCAAGTCCAATCGCCTCGTCTACTCCCACTCCAGTTCCTGTTGCTAATTTCTCTGTCCCGGCTACTAATCTTTCAGCGAGTGAGGAGGCTCAACGAAGACTACAACTAATGCTTGGAACGCAATGAAAAACAATATCTGGAATAAACGAATTCCTACCATATTAGGACTTTTTTTGATATTGATAGGAATTGGATTAACAACATTTCTTGCCCAAAAAGGAGTAAATATAATAGAGTTTGCCAGTCCTTCAGACTCGCCAAAAGATATAAGAATAACTAATGTCTCTGATACATCATTTACTGTATCTTTTGTGACTGATGCCGATGTGCTTGCTTCTTTGAATTTCGGCAAAGATAAAAATTTAGGTCAAACGGTGCTTGACGAGCGGAATCAAAACGGCTCGCTAAGCCCCCATACGGTTCATAGTATTATGATAAAAAATTTAGCGCCAAATACTACGTATTATTTCTCCATCATTTCAGGACAAGACACATTTTTACAAAATGGAATCCCCTTTACTGTAAAAACAGGTCCAACCATTAATACCACATCTGAAGCTTCGCCTTTGTCGGGAAAGAAAGTGTCCGGCAAAATTTTATTGACAAATGGAAGTGCCCCAAAAGAAGCCATAATTTACGTAACGTCTGAGAATTCGCAAACTTTATCAAGTCTTATTAAAGAAGACGGAGGCTACAATGTGCCACTGGGTCTTATTAGAACAGACAACCTTTCCTCGTATGCAGATCTGCAAGGTAAATCTATTATCAAAATGCTTATAGCTTCAGGAGACCTATCATCTGTCGCGCAGTTTTCTGTTTCCCAACTGGGAGCTTCTATTCCACCAATAATCTTATCTTACAATTATGATTTTACGGTAAGCTCTGCGCCTGTGGCTTCGACAGAAGCTTCTATGATATCTACTTTTTTCACTCCTTCTGTTCCATCAATTACAAAAACGCCGCAGATCCTAATACCTGAAAAGCTTCAGAGTTTTACGGATTCTCAGCCAAAGTTTCAAGGAACTGCCCTTCCAAACGCAACAATCCAGATTACCATACACTCTTTGGAAAATATACAAGCAACAGTATTAACAGACGCTTTTGGAAATTGGAGTTACAGACCAACTCAACCTCTTTCACCCGGAGCACACACAATCTCAATTATTGCAAAAGATGCATCGGGAATATTTAGAACTATAAGTACCTCTTTCGTTGTTTTTGCCTCAGGGACTCAAGTTACCCAATCTGCTACTCCTTCAGCAACTCCAACATTTGCTCTATCACTGTCTCCATCTCCCAGTCCAATCATAACTCCTACCCCAACGTCTGCTCCAACACCCACACCAACCGCAGTCCCAACTCAACAACCAATAATTTCTCTATCACTAGCCCCGCCGATAAAACCTCCTCCAACAGGCAACTCTAATATCGTAACCTTTGGAATAATAGGTGGGATAATTGCTTCCCTTGGTATATTTATATTTCTACTTACCCACACTGGTCTGCCTTTATGAAAATAGCAATTATCGGAGCAGGATTCACTGGACTTTCTGCAGCGCACGAGTTAATAAAAAGAGGTCATGAAGTTATAATTTTTGAAAAGGATGTAAATCCCGGCGGACTTGCAGTGGGTTTTGAGCAAAAAGAGTGGGAGTGGTCGCTTGAAAAACATTATCACCACTGGTTTACAAATGACAAAACAGTCCTTAATCTGACAAAAGAAATTAACTATCCTGTCATAATTAGAAGACCTAAAACATCTGTATATGTCGATGGGGATATTTATCAACTTGATTCTGCGACAAGCATTCTTACCTTTCCAAGACTCCCTTTATCTAATAGATTAAGAATGTCCGCAGTTTTGGGTATTTTGCGTTATTACCCTTTCTGGCAGTCGTTTGAGGGGTTAAAAGCAGATAGGTTTCTTTCAAAAACAATGGGCAAAAAAGCCTATGAGATGATCTGGGAGCCTCAGCTTAAAAATAAATTTGGAGATTTCTCAAAAGATATTACACTTTCATGGTTTTGGGCAAGAATAAAAAAACGGACTCCAAATCTTGCATATCCCAAAGGAGGATTCCTTAAATTTGCCAACACCTTAACCGAGAAGATTAAAGAAAGAGGCGGAAAATTTTATTTCAATCAGTCTGTCGAAAACATCCAGGAACTAAAAAAAGATTTTGATAAAATTATTGTGACTTTACCATCCTTCGCCTTTCTTAAAATTGCCCCCCAATTACCGCAAGATTACAAAATAAAATTACAAAAACTCAAAGGTCTCGGCGCTTTAAATCTGGTACTGCGCTTAAAAAAACCTTTTCTGCGCGACGGAACTTATTGGCTTAGTATCTGCGATACAAAATCGCCCGTAATGGCAATTGTTGAACACACAAATTTTATGGAAAAAAAATATTATAATAATGAACATATTGTATATTTAGGAAACTACTTACCTTTGGACCATCCTTATATGAAAAAGACAGCGGATGAACTTTTGAAAATTTACGACCCTTATCTTAAAAAAATAAACAAAAACTATCAACTTTCAATTGTCAACTCTCATCTTTCTAAGGTTCCTTTTGCCCAGCCGATTATCCCAGCTAATTACTCAAAAATCATGCCGCCATTTGAAACCCCAATTCCGAATGTTTATCTTGCCAATATACAGCAGGTTTATCCCTGGGACAGAGGCACTAACTATGCAGTAGAGTTAGGACAAAAAGTAGCAAGGATTATAACAAGTTAGTAATTTAGCAATAGCACGCTTTCTGAAATGAAAAAAACTATCATTTTTGTTAAAAAAAACATCGTTGAAATTATATTAATCGCTTTTTCTTTAATCTTCAGCTTTTGGTTAATGTTTTCGACTTTTTCCTACAAGGACGGCTCAATGTTTATTGCTTCAAAAGCATGGAGCGATTTTGCAAGCACAATTCCTTTAATACGATCTTTTTCATTTGGAGCAAATTTTCCTCCCCAATATCCTATTTTTCCAGGCTTACCGATTCATTATCATTTTTTGTTTTATGCTTTCGTAGGGCTTTTGGAGAAAGCGGGGATAAGAATTGACTATGCTTTGAATATTCCGAGTGCATTGGGTTTTGCAGGACTTTTGATACTTATCTATTTTTTTGCAAAAAAAATTTTCAAAAATACTGCTATCGGAATCGTATCTGTTATCCTCTTCCTTTTTAACGGTTCCCTATCTTTTCTAGAATTTTTCAAAATTCATCCTCTATCGGCCTCTACTTTAAATGACGTTATTTTAAATAAAACATTTCCGTCTTTTGGTCCATATGATGAAAAAATTGTGTCCGCATTTTGGAACTTGAATATTTATACAAACCAGCGACATCTTGCAGCAGCCTTTGCACTATCTCTTTTGATAATTTTTTTATTCTTGCAACCTATATTGAAAGATAGAGAAACAAATTTCAAATTAGACATAACTCTTGGGTTGATATTGGGAGCTTCATTTTTTTTTCACCTTGCCGTATTTTTAATGACTATGGTTGTGTTAATAATTTTAGGCTTATTGTTTTCAAAATTAAGAAGGTCGGCATTAGGAATTATATTAATCGGGGGAGTTATTGCTCTTCCTCAATATCTTTATCTTGAATCCGGCGGGACAACTTTTAAACCTTTTTTTTCACCTGGGTATCTCATATCTTTTAACTTAACTCTCTTTTCCTTTATAAATTATTGGGTTCAAAATCTTGGCCTTCATATAATTTTAATCCCGCTTGGTTTTGCATTTGCCCCAAAAAATGCCAGAAAGATATTACTTGCCTTCTCTTCTCTTTTTATTATTGGGAATACATTGCAATTTTCTCCAGAAATGGCTGCAAACCATAAATTTTTTAATTATTTTATGATTATAGGCGTGATGTTTTCTGCATATTTTTTGATTTATCTTTGGAAAAAAATTCTATTGCTTAAGCCCTTGGTCATTATATTATTTTTTTTCCTTATATTTTCCGGTCTAATTGATTTTTTCCCAGTATATAATGACGCTCCAGTAGTCCTTCATGACTATCCAGTTGATCCTGAAATAAGATGGATTATGAAAAACACTCCGCCTAACTCTGTTTTTTTAAATACTCAATATCTTTATGATCCGGCATCCTTGGCTGGTCGGAAAATTTTTCTCGGCTGGCCATATTTCTCGTGGTCAGCAGGATATGATACATTAACCCGTGACAATTTAAGAAAAAACCTTCTCAGCACTAATGATCTGGTTACTTTCTGCAATGAAATTTTAAGATATAATATCAATTATGTCGAACTTAGCCAAAGTGAAGGCATACCAGATTTTCTTATAAATGAAGGTTTCTTTGAAAAAAATCTCAATAGAGTTTATTATAGACCACAAGAACAATATAAGATCTACAGCACAAAAGAGAGATGCATAAAGACTTAATATCGCATAAACATTAATATTATGTACCAAGATATTCTAATTTGGTGGTTTACGATTTTTATCATTGGAGTAGTTTTTCTACCCTTAACGATAAGAATCTTCTCAAATTTTTTTGACCTGGGGTATATTTTTACCAAGATTTTGGGGCTGGCAATAATCTCATATGTTATTTTTCTTTTAGGAGTTCTTCATTTGTTTCCTTTCACACCGGTAACCATTATCGGCGTTCTTCTCTTATCTGTTGTCATAAATCTGTTGATTGCCGGAAAGGATCTAAGATCAACAATTAAACAACTTAATAAGGGAACCCTCACAGTTTTTCTTCTTGAGGAAATAATTTTTTTTATTGCTCTTTTCTTCTGGTCTTATGTAAGGGCACACGCACCTGACATACATGGACTTGAAAAATTCATGGATTTCGGCTTTGTCAATTCAATCTTAAGATCCAAATATTTTCCGCCCCGCGACATGTGGTTTACTCCATTTCCGATTAACTATTATTATTTCGGACATTTAGTTACTGCTGTTTTAACCAAACTTTCCGATATTCCCTCAAACATAACTTTTAATTTAATGGTGGCAACCATTTTTGCCTTTACTTTCACGGCTTCCTTCTCAATCGGAGCAAACCTCCTTAAAAATTTCAAATTTCAAATTTCAAATTTCAAGTTAATAACTGGAGGCCTTCTGACTGCCTTTTTGGTCACTTTTGCCGGAAACTTACATACAATTTACACTTTTTTCAAGCCCTACCAAAACGACAGTCCTGTCCCTTTTTGGCAACTCCCTTTTTCTCCAATGAGTTTCCCAAACTCCTATTGGTACCCAAACGCCACCCGATTTATTTATCATACTATTCACGAGTTTCCGATTTATTCTTTTGTCGTTTCCGACTTGCACGGTCACGTGTTGGATATACCATTTGTACTGCTAATGATAGCTATTCTTTTGTCACTGGTGTTAAAATCACAGATCACAAATCACAAATCACAAATAAATTCAAAATTAAAATATTCAAAAAGTTTGGGTTTTTTGAATTTTAATCATTTAAACTTTATTTGGAATTTGGAATTTGGAATTTGGAATTTACCGCTAATAAGTTTCTTATTAGCGGTGATGTACATGACCAATGCATGGGACGCTCTAATTTATTTTCTACTAGCGGCTCTTGTATTTCTAGTTTTGATTTTTCTTAGGCCTATTTCTAATCTTGAAGAAATTGAAAATTTAAAATTGAAAATTCTTAACTGGTTTAGTTATTTAATTATCCTAGGACTAGGATTTATAATCTTTGCCCTTCCTTTCAATTTGTACTTCAAGCCTTTTGTTTCAGGAATAGGCATAATCTGCGCGCCAACCTTTTTAACCAATATAGGGAAAATTGGCCCGTTTCTTTTTGAACCAAATCATTGTGACAGATCTCCTCTTTGGCAACTTTTCATCCTTTATGGATTTTTTTATTTCTGGGTAATACCTTTTTTAATTCCCCTGATTAAAAAAGAGGATCACAAATCACAAATCACAAATCACAAACAGTCCCAAAGCTCCAAATCTCAAAATTCAAAAATTAGATATTGGAATTTATTTGGAATCTGGAATTTTGATTTTGAAATTTTATCACCAAGCGACATTTTTGTTCTTCTTCTTATAATACTCTCAACAATACTTATAATTATCCCCGAATTTGTTTACGTCAAAGACATTTATCCCACTTATTACCGGGCCAATACGATGTTTAAACTTGTATATCAGGCTTTTATTATGCTATCGATTTCATCAGGCTATATCATTATCAAGTTAATATCGAATTTCAAACCATCATTTTGGAAATTGGTTTATTGGACTTTAGGCATAATAGTATTATTCATAGTAAGCATTTATCCTTTTTTTGCTATTCCTTCCTACTATAATAACTTTAAAATAAACTACGGTCTTGATGGAATAAAATATCTTAAGAATCTTTATCCTACTGACTATCAGGCGATTTTATGGATAAATAAAGATATAAAAGGACAGCCGGTAATTCTTGAGGCGCAAGGGGATTCTTATACAGATTATGCGAGAGTATCTGCAAACACCGGACTACCAACAGTTCTCGGATGGACAGTCCATGAATGGTTGTGGCGTGGAAGTTATGATGTTCCCGCACCGCGAATTAATGAAGCAAAAACTTTGTATGAAACGACTGACATCAATATCGCCCAACAATTAATAGATAAGTATAGGATTGCCTATGTATTTATTGGTGACTTGGAATATCAAAAATATCCCAATCTTGACGAGGCAAAATTCCAAAAACTTGGCAAAGTTGTTTACCAGAACGGAATAACCAAGATTTATAAAATTACTTCGCAGGTTCTCTAGGGACTTTGCAATCTCCTGTTTTTATCTCACACGCAACATATTTATGTATTTCTGAAAAATTTCCATTACCAACGCGAGGCACAAGAATCCATTCATAATCGGTCGCTTCTGATATCGGAGGATTAACCAAAAGTCCCGGTCTTTTAGTCTCCTCGTCTCCTATGTCTATAACGGTTGTTTGAATCTTGGCATTTTTCATTTTTTCTCCAAGCCTTATAAAATCATCAAACTCATCACTTTTTATATCCGTATCTATGCTATTTTTTACAATATTATAAAGATTTAGTATCTTACCCGGATCCAAAAGCGTCTGAGGAGAAATTATTTTGTCTTTAAAAGCTTTTATCACTTTTTCCTGCCTTTGGCTTCTGGCAAAGTCTGTCCCCTCCTGTCCAAGAGCATGGCGTGATCTTACAAATTCCAAAGCTGTTTTTCCATCCATATGCTGGAGCCCTTTGTTAAAACTGACAGTCATATATCTACAGGGAAAAGCTTGTAGTTGAGAAGACGCTGTTGCAAGAGCCTTAAGTTCTTCAACCGTGTGACCACAGGAATCATCCTCTTTTCCTTCTATTGGATACTTATAGTCTATGAAACTCCTGTCAACGGTTATGTCCAAGCCTCCCACTTCATCAACAGCCTTGACGAATCCACTAAAATCGATACGAACTCCATAATCAACCGGCTGCCCAACTACTTTGCTGACCACTGCTTCTGCTAGAACCAGACCTCCTCCTGCTCTTTTCTCCTGTCCTATCGCATATGCGGCATTTATTTTTTGATTTATATCAGAAATCCAAAGATCTCTTGGAATGGAAATTAAAGTTACTTTATTCTTGTTTAAATTTATGCTTGCAAAAATCATGCTATCGCTTAAATTTGGGCCATCATGATTTCCGCCACCAATTCCTAACAAAAGAATGTTTATATTGTCATCGCTTTTCTTAAGTTCGATATTGTGGTTAAAAATAAACTGAAATAAAAATGGGTAAAACTTTGCGGTTCTTAGAATAAACACCGCTAAGACCACAACAACAATAACCAAAATTATAAAGGGCTTTTTTTTACGCATTTTTTATTATCTCTAAAAATTCCAGAGGATCAAGACTTGCTCCTCCAACCAGGACTCCATCTATGTTTGGCATTTTTGTAAAGCCATTAACATTTCCGGAAGTTACACTTCCTCCATACAAAACAGATGAACTTCCCAACTCTTTTTTGATATTTTGAGCCATCTCTTCTGCATTCTGTGGCGTATCCGGCTTTCCCGACCCGATTGCAAACAGCGGCTCATAAGCTATGACTAGACTTTTGATTTTTGAATTGTAATTTTGAATTTTGAATTTTGAATTTTGAATTTGATTTAGTTTCGATATACATAATATTGGGTTTAAGTTATAGTTTTGAACCATTTCCATTTTTTTAAATATCCTCTCTTCATTCTCCGAAAAATTATTCCTTCTTTCGGAATGACCAATTATAACGTATTCCGCAAACTCCTTGACTTGTCTGCCGTTAACTTCACCCGTATACGCTCCTTCTTCAAAAGGCGAAATATTTTGGGCTCCGAATTTTACGGGAAGGTTTAGATTTTTTGAACAATAATGCGCGTGTTCAAAAAGGATGTAGGAAGGACAAATTATTATTTCTTTATTTGATAAATCTAAGTTTTGGGAAATTAATTTTTCATGAAATTCATGGAGCCATTTTTCGGTTTCATCAATTGTTTTATTTGATTTCCAGTTAGCAATTATAAAAAAAAATTTCATGCGTTTAACAAAAGCGTATGCTACAATGACAAAGCAGTTTACTTATTATAAAGCATGGACAAAGATTTTTTCAAGGACTTAAATCAAGAGCAACAGAAGGCTGTGATTCAAACCGAAGGCCCAATGATAATTTTAGCGGGAGCAGGTAGCGGAAAAACAAGAGTTTTAACATACAAAGTTATATATTTAATAAATGGAATGGGTATAGATACCGAAAATATTTTAATGATAACTTTTACGAATAAAGCAGCAAATGAAATGAAAGAAAGAATAAATAAATTTATTCTTCCCTCCCACCGGCCCACTATCGCAACTTTCCATTCTCTTTGTGCAAAAATACTTAGAATAGACGGAGAAAATATAGGTATTCCCAGAAATTTCTTAATTTATGATGATGAAGACCAAATAGAAGCAGTCAGGGAGGCAATGAAAAATCTTAATATCTCAAACAGGGATTTCAAACCTTCCTCAATATTAACGACCATATCTTCAGCAAAAAATGAACTGATAACAGAAGGGCAATATCCTAAATATGCCAGGGGGTATTTTCAAGAAACTGTTGCTGGAATTTACTCTTTGTATCAAAAAATTCTGAAAGAGAATAGCGCCTTGGATTTCGATGATCTGATTTTGAAAACAATCTATCTTTTTGAAAAAAATGAAAAAATTCTTAAGAAATACCAAAATAAATTTAAGTATATTTTAGTTGATGAGTATCAAGACACAAACCATGCGCAATACGTACTAACGAAAATGTTAGGCGAACTCCGACAGAACATATGCGTAGTAGGAGATTTTTCTCAAAGCATTTATAGCTGGCGGGGCGCTGATTATAGAAACCTGACAAAATTTAAAGAAGATTTCAAAAATACAAAAACATTTTCTCTTTCTCAAAATTATCGCTCGACCCAAAAAATCCTGGATGCTGCATCATCTGTCATCTCAAAAAACACTTCTCATCCAGTGCTTAAGCTCTGGACAGATAATGAACAGGGTGAGGAAATACAGCTTTATGAAGCAAACAATGAACATAACGAAGGAGAATTTATCGCAAATAGAATTACAGATATCAAATATGAAAACCCAAAACTTAAATACTCTGACTTTGCGGTTTTATATAGAACAAACGCTCAGTCCCGTGCGATTGAGGAAGTTTTTATTCATCTTGACATCCCCTATGTTTTAATTGGAGGTACAAGATTCTATGAAAGGAAAGAAATTAAGGATATTCTTGCGTATCTTAAACTTTTGTCGAACCCAAAAGATACGATATCTCTTAAAAGAATTGAAAAACTGGGAAAGACGAGATTTAAAAAATTTCAAACATTTCAAGAAGAACACGCAAAAGAATTAGAAAATTTATCAACTATTGAAGTGCTAGACAACGCGATTGCCGGTTCTGACTATTTATCTTTGTATGATGAAAAAGATGAGGAAGATAGGCAGAGACTTGAAAACATCAAGGAACTGCGCAGTGTTGCTATTGAATTTCCAAATTTAACAACTTTTCTTGAGAATGTCGCTCTGGTCGAGCAAGAATACATGCCCGATCATCCAAAAAAAGACGGCGAAAAAAAGAATGCCGTAAATCTTATGACTCTTCATGCAGCAAAAGGATTAGAGTTCTCTGTGGTTTTTATAATAGGCATGGAAGAAGGCCTTTTCCCGCATTCAAGAAGTCTTATGGACAAAAATGAACTTGAAGAGGAAAGAAGACTTTGCTATGTTGGCATGACGCGCGCCCGTCATAGGCTTTATCTAACATTTGCCCGCAAGAGGTTGTTCTTTGGTCAAAGAACATCAAATATCGTTTCAAGGTTCGTTTTGGAGCTCCCGGAAAATATATTGTCAAATAATGTGCACATTTTGGAGAAAGGCGAAACAGAATATTTATGAACTCCATTGGCTTTAATAAAAAAGTCAACCATCCTCTTCAGTCATGGGAATGGGGAGAATTCAGAAAAAAGACAGGCATTAGGGTAATAAGAGAGGAAGGATTTCAAATGACAATCCATCAAATTCCGCATATGCCATGGAACATAGGATATCTGCCAAAAGGCAATTTGCCGGATAAAAAGTTAATTTCCAAGCTCACGGAAATAGGCAAGAAGGAAAAATGTATCTTTATTCAACTTGAGCCAAATATCCAAACTTTCAACTCTCAATTCTCAATTCTCAATTTGATTCCTGCTGCTCATCCACTATTTACAAAATATACCTTCGTCTTGGATTTAACAAAATCAGAAGATGAGCTTTTGAAAAACATGCATCCGAAAACCAGATACAACATAAAAGTTGCCCAGAAACACGGAGTTAAAATTATTGAGGATAATTCCGATAAAGCTTTTAGGGAATATTTAAAACTTACCAAGGAAACAACCAAAAGACAAAATTTCTATGCGCATGCCCCCGATTATCACAAAAAAATGTGGCAGGAACTTGGAATTCCCTTATCTCATGGCTCAAATCGTTTAACAGCGCGCTTATTTTTGGCAAAATATAAAAATAAAACTCTGGTTGCATGGATATTGTTTATCTTCAAAGATACTCTCTATTATCCTTATGGCGCATCAAGTAATAAGCACCGGGAAACTATGGCTTCAAATCTCATGATGTGGGAGGTAGTTCGATTTGGCAAAAAATTGGGGCTTAAAAAATTCGATATGTGGGGGGCGCTTGACCCAAACCCTGACCCAAAAAACCCGTGGTACGGATTTCATAAATTTAAGCAAGGTTATGGGGCAAAACTCGTGGAATTTGTAGGCAGTTATGATCTCGTAATAAATCCGGTTTTATATCAACTCTACAAACTCGCGGATAAAATTAGATGGAAACTTTTAAGATGAACTTCCTTCTCTAAATTTCGTAGAGAAATAATTTGTTTTTAAGATCTTTTTTAACAACCGGCAGATTTATTTCGTATTTATAACTTATAATCTTCGTTCCTTTTTTAAGCTCTTTTTTAAATTTTGGCAGAAGTAAATTTAGAGCTTTTGGAACAAGATAAACATAAATAATTGTTGCTCTGGACAGATCCTCATCAAAAAAATTCCTTCTCTTGATAACCACTTTATTCTTCATTCCGATGATATGTATTACTATAGTAGATGTAAGAAATCTTAATGGGTCAATTTCAATTCCAACCCCTTTTGCTCGAAATTCTTTCGCTGCTGTTATCAGAAATGTTCCATTACCAGAGCCCAATTCATAAACGATATCTGAAGATTTTATATTTGCTAATTCACAGATTTTCCTCGCAACGTTTTTATCTGTTTTCCACCAGGGGCTCCAAGGACTATCAGGCGGCCAAACCCAGGACAAAATTACAAGAAGAAAAATTATTATCAGTACCAATATTAAATTTAAAATAATAAAACCCACGTTAATAATTAAGTAATACAAAAATTTAGCAATCCTTTTAATTCTTAAATCTTATAAATTACCTTTCCAATTATATCTTTTTTATCAATCCACCCAAACCTCCTGCTGTCAACACTTTCTTTTTTATTATCTCCTGTTACGAAATATTCATTGTCTTTTATCTGCGCGACACGTTTTATGTAGTATCTCTTGTTAAATTTAAAAACTACAACATCTCCGATTTTTGGTTTTAAAAATCGAATAACAAGGACTCGGTCTCTGGTCTTCAGAAATGGGCTCATGCTATTTTCTTTAACGCAGAATTTCAAAAGAGGAAAAAAATAGAAGAAATTAAAACTCACTATTTTGCTGCTTTTGTCTTGACTTCTTCTGCCTTCTTAAACATTTCTGCTATTTCATTAACCATTCTTACCAATTCCTCAGCTGCTTTTACGTCAACACTTTGTTTGTTCTTGGAGCAAAGTTTTGTCGCTTTCCAAAAAATTTCATGAAGATTTGGAAATAACGAAATATGTTCAGATTTAAAGTAATCAGTCCAAAGTATAAGAAGTTCTTCTTTGCATTTTCTTGCATGTTCTTCTTTTGTCCAGACCATCCTAACAAATGCATTTCTATCTTCAACGGTCAGGCTTTCTTTTGGTAAATCATTTATCTTTTGTACCATTTTAAGAACTGTTGCTGCTGCAATTTGAGCTGGCTTAGGATCATAAATTCCACAAGGCACATCACAATGCGCATAAGCTATTTTCGTTGGAATAATTTTCAAAATAATATTCAGAAACTTGTCCTTCACATTCATCTATAAGCATTTATAAGATAGAACTTTATTTAACTTTTGTCAATATTCCGAGTACTTGACAAAACCTGCCAGATTGGAAATAATATTAGCTATTGGTATGTGGAAGAGATATCTGACACCGGGAATAATTGTTTTGGTGCTAATAATTGCCGCTGTTCTTCTTCTAACTCGAGGAGGATCTCAAAAAACAATTAATCAACCGGTGCAAAATACCCCGCAAGCTGCTGCTCCGCTTCAAAAACCTATAACCACACAAAACGTAGACCAGGCACTTGAGCAAACTGATGCAAATATCCAATCACAACTTGATCAAGTAGATAAAGATTTGCAATCCATCGATCAGTCAGAAACAAATGTTTCCAGTGATAATACAAGTAGTATTAACAACTTATGAATAAATACTTAATCATTTTTATAACAGTGGTCGCAGGGCTTATGATAGTGACGTCGGTTCAAGCCCAATTTGGAATAGAAAGACTGCGGAATCAGGCAAATCATTTGGAAAAACGCGCAAGTATTTCTGCGGCAAATCAGGGAGAAAGACTTACAGCAGTTAAGCAAAGAGCAGATAGAATGATCGTAGATAGAATAAATGAATTAGATAGGCTTCTGTCCCGCATCCAGACAGACCAAAGGTTATCCTCGGACGATAAGACATCTTTATCATCCGACATACAAACCGACATTAACGGCTTAACCGCTCTTAAGGCAAAGGTTGACGCAGATACCGATCTTAATACTGCAAAAACTGACGCTAAGCAAATTATAACCAGCTACTATATTTATAAAATGTTTGTCCCAAAAACAAGGCTTATGATAATTATTAATAATCTACAAAGTTTGACTCAAAATCTACAGGCAATCACTCCGCAAATTCAAAATATTATAAATACATTAAAATCTCAGGGCAAAGATGTTTCATCTCTCCAATCTCTTCTAAATGATATTGATAATCGTCTGCAAACTATTACCAGTACTCTTTCGACTGATAAAACAGAAGTTCAAGCCGTATCAGCAACTACTACCGACCCAAACTCTGTATTTACACAGGTTCGCAAGGACTTAGCAAGTGTACGAACCAGTTTTGCGGGGATTAGAAACGACATTTCTCAAATGCGTGTGGATTTTAGAGTTGTAATCCTAGGAGGTAGTAATCAACCCTCAACCTCAAGCGAGTCAGCGAAGTAGGGTTTTATCTTTCCAAATAAACTTATATATCCCCAATTTGTCAGGAATTTGATTCAATAGAGGGATATAGGGGAAAGCTATAAGCAAAAGCATAAAAAGTCCTAAGATTTCTGCACCATCTTTGTCTTGATTATCATCATTTTTTAAAATCGTATTATCCATAAGCCCAAGAGGCGCAAGCCACCAGGCTCCGGCTGGAAGAGATCCTTTTTCCTCCCTAAGCATACCGTATTGTTCAGTTGTGATTCTAAGTTTGTCCGCCTTATCCTCCAGAACTCCAGTATCTGAGAGAAAACGAAGTACATATGTTTTATTACCTGCTTCCGTTTCATTTTTAAGAGATGCCTCGTAAAGTCCGCTTTGTCCCATAATTACCAGAGAGCTTATCAGTGGAATTACGGGATTTGTATTTGGTAAAGTAGTAAGCCGTCCGTTTTTATCAAAATAGTCTGGGGCATTTTTAAGATTATTATTTTGAGTTACCTTATCTTCCTTATTGAAATAGGCAAGCATATTTATATTATACTGGCCGGTTTTAATATATTGACCATAAGGTATTTCAACAAATACTTTTTTTGTATCAAATTTATAAGGATCAATATTGTCCATATATGTGGCAGTATCCGAACTATGATCAAGCTCGCTCATTAAAGTTTTTGCCATAAGAGGAGGATCTTCCTCCGCAACCTGTTTTATCGTAACCGGTGAAATAAGAGGGGATGGGAAAATGACTGCCAAAACTACAATAATAAGTATTAAAGCAGAGCCTCTAATAAAAAGAATAGAATGATTGGCCTTAACGGTTCTATAGCTAAAATCTTTCTTATAGGGTTTTGCAATTCCGCGAACTCGAACCAGACCGTAGTGCAAAAATAGAAGTGCTAAAATAATAAATGGAATAACAATAACATGGATGCCGTAGATTTGCGCATAATTTAAATTATTAATAATTATTCCAAGACCCGAGCCGTTATAGAGATCTGCCCCCTGAAGACTCCTCCACTCCGATGAAAAATCATTTCTTAAGACATAACCGAATTCCGCTTCAAAAAGGGCAAGGAAAAACATAAGAGAACCAAATATCCAAGTAAATGTCCGCGGAGGTTTATATCCTGAGGTAAGAAAAACAATAAGAACGTGGAGTATCATGAAAAAGACAAACGCCTGAGCAGACCACAAATGAATGCTTCTGACAAACGTACCCGCGGATGTAGTAAGCCACCAGTTAGGACCGAAGAAAACAAGGATAAGACCGGATACAATAAGCATAAAGAGGGATGTCATTGAAAGAAAACCGAGAGAGTAGAAAATCTTATTCGCATAAGAGGGGACTTCGCTTATCATCACGGTTTTGAAAAGTTTTACAAGTCCGTTATTATCTTCTGCCATAATTTTATTATATACTTTTATTAAATTTTGCGTATGCTGTTTTCATTATCTCACTTATCTGCATCCAGAAAAATGCCCATACCCAGACAAATACAATTGCAAAAAATGAGATTTTTCCCGGCATAAGAAAACCTGTAAAGGCAAGGAGAGACGCAAAAATCTGGGTAAGGGTTGTTGCCCAAATGACTTCTTTGCTTGGCAAGAACTTCCACCAATGCTCTTTGGTATGAGAAACATAAATAAGCATATGCCCCGAAACTGTGAGTTTTAGAAAATAAATCGTTTGAATCATACCCCAATCCAGATGAAGAAGGTTTAGAATTATAAAAAACAGAATAAGGCTGTTTAAAATCCCTGCCAAACCGTACAAAGAACTTAAGCTAAACCGTTTTTTGGAATTAATTTTTGCAGGGCTTGTAGCAATTTTTACGTGATCATATGCAAGAGAAATAATAGGAATATCATTAAGAAGCGCTATGACAATAATCTGAAGAGGAGTAAGAGGATATAACTTGTATAAAATACCAAGTATAGTAATTGTTACGATAAGCCTTAGGCTTTCAGAAATACGGTATAGCGAATAGGTATAGAGCCTGGCAAAAATTTTTCTGCTTTCGATAATTGCATCCCGGATTACGCTGATACCTTCTGAGAGAAGAACAATATCTGCGGTCGTTTTAAGCGCGGTTACGGCGTTTTTGACAGCGATTCCAACGTTTGCCGCTTTAATAGCAGGCAGATCGTTTATGCCGTCTCCATTTGAAGCAACAACAAAAAACTTTTTAGCTTGTTCCACAAGATAAAATTTATCCTCAGGTAATATTTCGGCAAACGCTCCGGTTTTTTGGAAAAATAGAGCATCAATACTATCCCAACTCATAGCAGATAAGGTATCCTTAGTTACTACATTTCCATTATCAAGCGCCAGTTGCCTGGCGATATTCTCTGCAATTGCCCTGTTGTCTCCTGTCACCATTGACACTCCGATGCCATTTTCCTCCAAAAACTGCACAACCGATTTTGCATCTGTCCTAAGAGTATCGGATAAAGCAAGTAAGCCAACAATCTTCATATTTTCCTCCTTATATCCCTCTGCTACGCTAACAGCCAATGTACGATAGCCTCCTTTTGCAAGGGTATTTACTTCGCGCTCGAATTTCCCACGTGCCTCTTCATTTAAAAGACAGAATGACTCAATAATTTGAGGAGCGCCGACGGCAATTGCCATATCTTTATTATCTTTTTTAATAACAATAGTGCTTCTTTTGCGTGTGGAATCTGCAGGGATAAAGTCAATCTTAATAAAGGAGGGCACAGTAAGATGAAGCTCTTGTGCTTTTTCTACAATTGCCTCATCAATCGGGTTGTGGCTTTCCGATAAAGCAAGCATGTTTGCATATGAAAGCACATCATTGTGCGTAAATCCGTCATAGGCATATACATCCTGTACGGTTATTTTATTTTTTGTAAGCGTTCCTGTTTTATCAGTTAATAAAAAGTTAACATTTGCTAAATCTTCCAATGCCGACAATCGGCGGACAATAACATTTTTTTTTGCCAGGGCCAAAACACCAAACTCAATAATAAGGGTCATAACTGTTGGAAGGCTGATTGGAATACCCGCAATAATTAGGCTTAAATCTAGAGTTAAGAGTTCAAAAAACGGAGCTTTGTTTAGTAAGAAAATAGTCGTTAGAATAGCTACGGCAATCAAACTTAGAATTGTAAGAAACTGCGAAATACTAAGGACATCTTTTTCAAGCATACTTTGTTTTCTAACCCGCTCAACTGAAAAAAGTGTCTTTCCAAAACGAGTACGACCTCCTGTTTCGGCAATTTCAATTACCGCTATTCCGGCTGCAATAAATGATCCCGAGAAGACAGATTCTTGTTCTTTTTTGTCCTTTGGTAACGACTCTCCTGTTATGGCCGCCTCGTTCACTGAAACGTGGTTTGCCTCTATGATTTTTCCATCTGCGGGAATAACTTCTCCTCCTGCAAGCTGGATAATATCGCCCGGAACCAAAAATTTGGAACCAATATATTGCCATTTACCGTCCCGCAATGCTTTAATCTTCTGCTCTAAATTTTCATTGAGTTTTTTAATGGCGTTATCGGCTTTATTTTCCTGCCAGAGAGTGATGGTCATATTGAGAATTAGAAGAATAATAATGAAATATCCGTCGAAGCTTTTACCTAAAACAAAAGACAGTCCAGAAGCAAAAAAAAGCATTAAAGAAATGGGAGAAATAATATTTTTAAAGATTTTAGAGAAAAGACTTACACGCTTCTCCGGTATTTCATTTAAGCCATCCTTTTTTAGCAATAAATCGGCTTGAGCCGAAGACAAACCTGAGTGCACAATATCATTTTTATTGTCCATAGAGCAGAATTAAGACACGTTTTTAGAACTATCCCAACTTTCTGTATACCCAGGCAATAATATAGATTCCAATGAACATATCAAGAAATCCATAAACCAAACCAATAACACTTCCAAAAAGACTTATATTAAAACCCGGATAAACGCTGATCCAAATATCAAGAAAGGCCTTACAGTAACCCGTATAAACAGATAAGATAGTTGTTAAAAACAGGGTAGCTCCCCAAACAATACCACCTGTTAAGGCAGCTCTTTGCACATCTTTCATATTCCCACCTCCCTCTTTTCTTAGTTTACTTTTTCGAAAAAAGCGTGAACGCGCTATATGACAGATACCAAGCGCCTAAAACTCCGACAATGCTAATCCACATAGGAATATTCCACCCGTCGATCACGATTACCCAACCGCTTATAAGACGGACTAAATGCGCGAATCCGACAACAAAAAAGATTGTTCCCGATATTTTTAAATATGCTCTTTGAGGCAAATTCTATCACCTCCAATTACTATCCTCTGTTAGTTCCTCCTCAAGAGATCTGCTGTTCTTAATGGATATTGATGAACGAATCCTCTCTATGATATCTTTTTCCCTCAAAAGCGAAAGCTGATGGTTAACCGATTCTCTTGATAAACCAACAAAAGTAGCAAATTCTTTATTCGTTAAAGGGACAGCAATTTCGATACCGGCATTAGTCGGAAATCCAAATTTTTGAGAAAGAAAAAGTAAAAAATAACAAACTTTTTTATATGCTGAATGCGTGTAACTCATAAACTCTAATTTTGATAAAAGCTCCTTGATAAATTCATAATATTTATCTGATAGCTCATTTGCCGGTTCCGGATTGGATTTTAAAAAGTCAATAAAACCGACATGATCAATTATGACCATCCTGGTTTTTGTTAGCGAGCTATAATAGTATTTTGTTAATATTTTCTTTTTATATATCGCATCAGGCAGATACCAAAGCAGCGGAAAATACATTCCCGGACCTAAGAGCATAACGGAAAATTCATCGCCATTTTCTGTAATAGTGTGCGCCCGAACAAAACCTGATTTAATGAAAAAAACCTGTCTTTCCTCGTTTTCTGGAACTAGAATTATTTGTTTTTTTCCAAAGTCATGAATTGGATATTTATTCAAGAATTCAGAAATCTTGCTATCCATACCCTATTATTTAGTATACTAAATATGTATCCTTTTTTTGTGAACAAATTCACTATAATTAGTGTTCTTTTGGTATACAAATATAATATAGGAGTTTTTTAATTTTTAAAAATAGGTCATGAAAATTACTGCCCAAAAAATTTCTACAGAAAATGGCAATTTATCTTCGATAGTCGGTTTAGGCGTATTTTCGTATAAAGAAAAAGTTTATCTTTATTACCGCTCAAGTAACGATCCGGAAAATACTCTACATGCTGCATTAAGCGACGATGGTTTTTCTTTTGAGAAGCAAAAGGAGAACGTTTTCATTAAAACAGGCATTTTTACAAAAGCAGATATAAAAACCACACGCAATTTCTCTATCTCAAAACATGATAAATACTTTATCCTTACCTATCTTTGGAGCAATGGCAATCGGTCTATGCTAGAGAAGGCTTATTCAGATAACCTATTCTCCTGGAAATATGAAGGAAACATGATCTCAAAAGATCGTAACGGAATTATCGTATCAGATTACCTATTTAATAACCAGCAGGTGATGTACTGCGTGCAAAAAAACAAAGAGAATATTCAGGTTAATTTTTCAAGAGATACTATCCGCTGGGAGAAAAATCTTAAGCCTTTGATAGAAAATCAGGAGGACTTAAAAATAGAAAGTGTCGGCTGCGCTATTCACACAGAAAGAGGAATATTGGTAATCTACCATACAAAAAACCGTAACAAATATTTCGCAAATATGGTGATCTTTAATAAAGATAATCCAGTGGAAGTGTTATGGCAGGCAAAAGAGTCTATGTGGTCACAACCGAAAGAATGGAACGGAGAGATTAATTTTCTAGGGATAGTTCTTCTGCACGGTATGTTCATATCATATTTACAGGTAGAAGGAAAAGGTATATTTGCCGCAGTTTTTGCTTTGCATAAAATTTCCGACGGACATTCCTCAAAAGATATCTCGCTTCGACTCAAACGAACGACGGAAAACCCTATTATTGCACCAAGAAGTCAAAACAAATGGGAGGCGTTTAACACTTTTAATCCTGCGGCGGTATATGATGGAGGCAAGGTTCATATATTATATAGAGCTCAAGGGTATGATTACGTCTCCGCTATAGGTTATGCATCATCAATTGATGGAATTCATATAGATGAACGCTTAGATATGCCAATTTACAATCCCTCCGTAAATTCCACCATGTTTCTAAAACCATCTGAAGTGTCGCATAAGTTTGTTTCGGGCGGAGGATATGGCGGCTGCGAAGATCCAAGAATAACAAAAATTGATAACAGATATTATCTTACTTACGTTTCATTTGATGGGATGAATCCGCCGCGAATTGCACTTACTTCGATTGCCGCTTCGGATTTTTTACAGAAACTTTGGTTTTTCGAAAAACCAGTTCTTATCTCACCTCCTGGTATTGTTGACAAAAGTGCAGTTATTTTCCCTGAGAAGATAAAAGGGAAATATGTAATTATGCATAGGATTTATCCGGATATTCTTATTGATTTTGTGGATAGTCTGGAATTTGACGGTACACATTGGCTTGAGGGAAAGTATAAAATTTCTCCCCGCCCCGATAAATGGGACAGTAGGAAAATTGGTGCGGGAGCGCCTCCTGTTAAAACAAAGTATGGCTGGCTTCTTATTTATCAGTCGGTTGGAGAACAGGACAGCGGAAAATATAAAATAGGCGCAATGCTTCTTGATCTCTCAGATCCTACAAAGGTATTATATCGAAGTCAGTCTCCGATACTTGAGCCGGAAGAATCATACGAAAACAATGGATTTAAGACAGGAGTTATTTATCCCTGCGGAGCCGTAGTTATCGACAACACTCTTTATGTTTATTATGGAGGGTCGGATTCTTATGTTTGCGTTGCAACGGCAAATCTCGAAGAATTTTTAAAAGAACTCCGGTTTTCGCAATTGGCTAAACTAACAAAACCAATTACCCAGAAAATACTCTAATAATAATGCAATTTACCAGAAGCGAGCAAAATCCAATTCTAAAGCCCGATCTGAATAGCATCTGGGACAGGCATGCGGCATTTAACCCAAGTTTGATTCAGGAGGCAGAATCATATCACCTGGTTTATAGAGCATTATCCGATATACAAGACTACAAGGGGCAGAAAATGCAACTTTCAACCATAGGGTATGCAAAAAGCCAGGATAAAATTCATTTTGAAGACAGAAAACAGTTGATAGTGCCCTCGGAAGATTGGGATAAATTTGGCTGCGAAGATCCAAGGATAACAAAAATTGACGGTGAATATTTTATTTTTTACACAGCTCTCTCTGATTATCCCTTCCGTCCTTCGGGAATAAAAGTCGGTCTTGCAATTTTTTCCGATTTTAAAAAAACTCCTGAAAAACATTTGATAACTCCGTTTAATGCAAAGGCAATGGTTTTGTTTCCTGAAAAAATTCAAGGAAAATATGTTGCGTTTCTTACCGTCAACACGGACATGCCGCCATCTCTTGTTGCTATCGCATGGTTTGATAAAAAAGAAGATATATGGTCTAAAGACTATTGGAACAATTGGTATCAACATCTATCAGACAATATCCTCCCTTTGTCCAGAATTAATTCGGATCAGGTAGAGGTCGGAACAGTTCCCGTTTTAACGCCTTCTGGCTGGCTTTTATTCTATTCACATATCCAGCATTATTATGAAGAACCTGAAAGATTGTTCGGAATTGAAGCTGTACTTCTTGACGCGAATAATCCTCAGAAAATTGTAGCCAGGACAGAGGCTCCGGTTCTTGCGCCTCGTGAAGATTACGAAAAAAAAGGCAACGTTTCAAATGTAGTATTTCCTTCTGGTTTAATCCTTGAGAAAGACACTCTTTTTCTTTACTACGGAGCAGCTGATACAACTTGCTGCCTTTCAACCTGTGATTTAAAAACATTTATTCAGGAGATGAGATTTCAGTCCCCGGTTGTTGTTAAGGCAAAAAGACCGATATCTTATCCTCTCTTTGTGCCTCATCCGTCGCATAGCTGGGAAGCAAAAGCCGTGTTTAATCCGGGAGTATTTCAGGAAGACGGTACTATTTATCTGTTATATAGGGCTATGGGCTTTGACAACACATCGGTATTAGGACTGGCAAAAAGCAAAGACGGACTATCAATTCAAGAAAGAGGCGAGATGCCAGTATATGTTCCGAGAGCAAGATTTGAAAATAAGAAAATAGCAGGCGGTAATTCAGGTTGCGAGGACTCAAGAATTACAAAAATTGGAGACACTCTTTTTATGTGCTATACGGCTTATGACGGGGCAAATCCTCCCCGTGTTGCACTCACTTCGATCCAACTTGACAACTTTTTAAATGGTGATTTTAACTGGAAAGACCCCGTGCTTATCTCTCCACCCGGAATAGACGATAAGGATGCGGCAATTTTTCCTGAAAAAATCAATGGGGAATATGTTTTAATTCATAGAATCCAAAACGCAATTGTTTTTGACAAAGTTGATTCACTTAACTTTGACGGGAAAACATGGCTTCGAAGTCTTTCTTATATTCCTCCCCGGGGAGATTCATGGGACAGTGAAAAGATAGGACTTTGCACTCCGCCTGTAAAAACGGATGCGGGATGGCTTATCTTGTATCATGGAGTAAGCAGATGGAGCCATGAATATCGTGTTGGAGCAATGCTTTTGGATCTTCAGTCTCCCGAGAAAGTTTTAGCTAGAACTCCCTGGCCGATTTTAGAACCTGTAACTTCCTTTGAGAGAGAAGGAATTGTGAATAATATTGTTTTTCCCTGCGGTATGGTGCTTAGAAACAATATATTTTTTATATATTACGGCGGGGCCGATAAAGTTGTCTGTGTTGCAACAATTCCATTCTCGATGCTTATTAACTATTTACTGGACCACTCGACAGAAAAATCATAGCAGTCAACTTGTGGACAAATTAGATTATCCTTCCCAAGGGGGCATTAACTGAAAGTAATTTCCGTCAGGATCGGCAAATGTTGCAATATATCCCATGTCTTCAGCCCCTTCCATTGTGTAAGGTTCTGCTACAACTTTTGCTCCCAGTTTTTTTATTCTCTCAAACTCACCCTTTACATCTTTTGTTTCAAAATTCAAAAGAACCCTTTCGGGATTTAGATTTTTGCCTTTGACCTTATCATGTAGACCAATACTAAAAAATCCATTCCCAACCAAAAATCCCGCATAGACGTCCTCTTCCATATCGGGGTTTTTCTCAAAAACTTTTTTGTAAAATTCGACAAGTTTTTTAGGATTATCTGAAGATAGTAAAATCGAATTAAAGTTTAACATTTATTATCACCTCCTTCCAAAAGAAATGGCACATTAAGATAGCATCGCCAGTTAATCAAATCAATCTATAAATAAGTAAGAGAATTGTAAGTCTAAAATATGCTAGAATAACTTTGTGTCCACAAAATCACTCGTCTGGATATCGGTATTGATATTCTCTGTAATTGGCGGTTACATTCCTGTAATCTTCGGTGCATCTATTTTCTCTATGTGGTCGCTTTTTGGCAATGCGATTGGCGGTTTAATAGGAATTTGGATTGGAATAAAAATCGGAAACTCCTTTGGGTTATAAACTGTATTTTTTTAAGAAGAACTGTTTTAGCGTCTCAACAAGTATTAAATATGTTGAGACAAGGACAATAAGAATAACAAAGTAAAGCGGCGGTGGCGTAATAAATCCTAGTGTTCCTGCCAACGGAGAGAAAGGAATAAGCAAAGAAACTCCTACGATTCCTAGGCATGCTCCAAGTAGCCATCTACTTGGTCTGCTTAAAAAGAATGGACTTTTTGATGTACGTATGACAAAAACTACCAAAATTTCTGTTGCCATCGACTCAATAAACCAGCCTGTCTGAAATAGTGCGCCTCTGGCATGGAAGATAAAGATCATTACACCAAAGGTAAGAAAATCATATATAGAGCTTATTGGCCCAAAGAAGATCATATAGTTTTTTATAAACTCAATGTTCCAGTGTCGGGGTTTTAAAAGTGACTCCTCATCAACATTATCTGTTGGGATAGTCAGTTGGGAAAGATCATATAGTCCGTTTGTAAGAAGGATTTGAACCGGCGTCATTGGCAGGAATGGTAAAAAAAAGGAGGCTCCTGCGGCAGAAAACATATTGCCAAAGTTAGAACTTGTACTCATAAGTATATACTTAATCGTATTATTAAATGTCTTTCTGCCTTCCATAACACCATCTGCGATAACATTAAGACTTTTCCTCAAAAGAACTATTGCGGCGGCATCTTTCGCAACATCAACTGCGGTATTTACCGATATACCGACATCTGCATTACGAAGAGGAGGAATATCATTTATCCCATCTCCAAGAAACCCAACCGTATGTCCATTATCCCTTAGAGCTTGGATAATTCTCATTTTTTGATCTGGAGTAACGCGTGCAAAAACATTCGCGATTAGAACTTCCTTCCGCAAGGTTTCGTCATCAATTTTCTCCAAGTCCGTACCAAGAAGTATTTTTGTTACTTCCATTCCCACCTCCTTACAGACTTTCTGTGTCACAATTTCGTTATCGCCTGTAATAACTTTTACCGCAACATTCAGTTTTTTTAGTTTTATAAGAGCTTCTTTTGCTGAGATTTTAGGGATATCTAAGAATGTCAAATATCCTTTGAAGGCAAGACCGGAAACATCTTCCCACGAATAGGAATCTTTTTTAGGTATTTTTTTTGTCGCAACTAAAACAACCCTCAAGCCGTCATTGCTAAGTGCTGTAAACTTCTCTTCTAATTTTTTCTTCTCTTTGCTGTCTTTGCAAAAAGCGATAATCGACTGAGGAGCCCCTTTGACAATAAGAGTACAGTCGTCTTTTTCCGAAACAACTGCATACATTGCTTTTCTATTGTAATCAAATGGCTCTTCTTCAATTTTTATATAAGTTGTATTAGGTCGTATATTATTTTTTTGAGCGTATCTCAAAATCGCTGCATCTATCCCATTTCCAATTATTTTGTGGTGCATGATAGCGCTGTTACAAAGAAGTGCTGATATAAGCACTTCTGTGCTTTTCTGGTGTTTACCATCTAAATAGTCAACCAGTTCAATGTTTCCTTCTGTTAACGTTCCTGTCTTGTCTGTGCAAAGGGTATCCATATTACCTAGATTCTCAATGGCAATCAGCTGTTTTGCAACAACTTTTTTCTTCGCAAGTTTTCCTGCGCCGTGAGAAAGACTAACAGTAACAATAACTGGAAGAAGTTCCGGAGTAAGACCAACTGCAATAGCAAGAGCAAAGAGAAGAGATTCAAGAAACTGATGACCTAGAAAGGTATTTACCGCAAAAATTGCAAAAGTAAGAAGAAGAATAACTTTTACTAATAACCTTCCAAATCCAGCCAGTCCCTTCTCGAAGTCAGTTTCAGGTTTGATATAAAGTGTACTTTTTGCTATTTTCCCAAATTCTGTATCCTTTCCAATTCCAATAACTACTCCTTTTCCTGACCCGCTATCAACAGATGTGCCCATAAAGGCAACGTTTGCCATTTTACTCAAGCCTTCTGGGGCGGTTTGAAGTATTTCAGATACTTTAAAAGAGGTTTTTGATTCTCCGGTGAGAGCCGACTGGTTCACTTCTAAATCCTTAGTTTCAATTAAGCGAAGGTCCGCCGGTATAATACTTCCTTGGGAAAGAAGAACTATGTCTCCAATAGTAAGCTGTGACACAGGGATCTCGGTTTTTTGATCTTCTCGAACAACAAGTGCTGTTGATGAAATTTTTCTAAGAAGGGCTTCAACGGTTTTTTCAGCCCCATATTCATTCCAGACACCAAGTACAATACTTACAAGAATCATTCCGAAAATGTAATAAGAGCTTATCTGTTGTCCGAGAATAAATGAAACAAAGGTTGCAATTGCAAGAATTATAATTAGAGGATTGCTCTTAAATTGCCGAAGGATAATTAAAAGTAAATTAACTTTCCTTTTATGTATGGTATTTAATCCATACTTTCTTTGTCTCTCCAAGACTTCTGATTCTGTAAGTCCTGATAATCTAGACTCAAGCTTTGTTAAAACATCCTCATAACTTAGTCTCCAAAATGGACTTCCAGAAGACTGATCAGAAGATTGTTGGACCATAAATCAATGGTACAACTGCCAGTAGTATATTTCAATAAAAATTACAGGCAGACATTGCCAATGCAAACCGGCAAATCATTATCTAAATACCACTTTCCTCTAAATTCTACAATTTTGATTATGTGTCCTGAAGGCAACTTACATAATCCATAAGCACTTGTCCTTTCCAATAATTTCATACAGCCTCTAAAAGCATAATAATTCTCAAATGTGCTATGAGCTTTTTGCAAAGTAATGATTTGGCTTATCACTAGATAAGCAATGGAGAATACAACTAGAACGTACGCAATGATTGTTATATTTTTGTGTTTTCTTCGCATGTTTTACGCCTTTCTACATACAGAAATAATGTGATTAAGCTGTCCAAAGCCAAAATGCGTTAATCCATAGAACATGCAAGGAGCAAAATCATGGAATTTAATGAGAAGAACAAAAAATAATCCAAACACCAGAAAGAGAATACTTATTGCATTCCTCTTGAGAAAAGTGAGATTTAAAACATTGAAATGTTTCTTGCGAGCATTACCAATAAGTGGAACAATGTTAATGGCTACGGCAAGAATCGGGAAAAGAACTACCCATGTAAACTGAATAGGAAACTGATAGAAAAATGTGTGAGAAAGGAACGCATAGACAGGTCTGTTATAATGAACAAGATCTCCCTGAACAATACGTGCTATTACGTCAATAAAAAAAACAATAAAGATTGGTAAAAGGAGTATGCCGCCAATAACGTTATACGTATTAATATGAAATGTTTGTTGTAAGTATTTTTTCATTCCTTTTTTTCCTATTTCATCAATGTGTTGTTCAATAATGCTTTTTGTTATATCTCCAACTTGGAAAAACCAGAAGCCTAAACCAATATTTCCATTTTTTGTTAACTCCTCTTGATACATGTCTTGAAAAAGCATAAACATTTCCTGTCCATATTTTTTCCTGTATTGCTCAGGATAAAAAAGTACTAGAAAATTGAATAGTTTCTCCGCATTTGTTAATACTGATAAAGTTGCTGTTTTATACATAAGAAGGTGTAAGTTTATCTACTAAGGGCTTAGCAAAGAGATTTTTCTGCCTTGCCAACTCTACCGCTTCGTTATATCGTTGCAGTTCATTTAAGAACATACTTCTCCCTTTTTCTGTAAGCTTGTAATACTTTCGTCTTGCGTGAGTTGAATCTACCTCAATAATGAGTTTTTTCTCAAGCATACGCTTGATAGCTCCATATAAGGTTCCTGCTCCAAGTTTGACTTTTCCTTGAGAATCGCTTTCCACCTGCTTCATAATGCCGTAGCCATGACGGTCTTTTGTGGCAAGAGATAACAAGATGTAAAAGACTGGCGGAGTTAATGGGATATTGTGATTTGAAAACTGTTTTGTCTTACTCATGGACTTATTATATCATCTTACAATATATTGTCAATGGATATATATGGAGGTTATAATAAGCCACCTAATGGGTACGAAAATTAGCCTCAGCTCCTCGAGCCTTGGTACTATACCTTCGAGTTACGCACGAATTATAGATACTTTTCAGAATGTAAGTTACATTGGAGAGATGAGGTAAAGGTGGGCGGAAATTAAGAAATTACAGAAGCAGTCTAACTTTTCAAAGCTTCAATTTTCTAAGCATGGCTCACTTTGATTAAAAAACTATCTACTGCTGATATTAAATTTGCTTAGGATTATTTTGAGAAATGGAAGGAGCCCACACCGTCACTCTTTATGGATGCTGAAAGAATCTCAAGTAGAAAGCTACAAACACTAAAACAATCCCAATATTTACTATTAACCTCTCCCAAAAATGATTTCTAAAAAACAAGATGTCTACTGTGCTGCTACAATGACTATCATCAGAACCAGCACAAGCAGACTAATTGGTCTAACTGTATCCATAAGAACAGTCTATGCTTGAAAGCCAGCGCTGTCAATAATTCAGACCTCTGATAAAGAACCTTTAATGCACTTCATTTTGATCCTCTTATATTACGCTTTATTGTAGAATTAAGGCAAAGATGGATTGAGATTAAAAAACTTCAATTAAGACACATGGCTTATTAAATCTTGTTTGCGTAATGCTAAGAGTGGTATTATTAAACTTCTAGAATCGCTTATGTTTCTGCAAAAAATTCTTTCTAAAGAATTGCTTAGGAAAGTACCTGAAATAACAATTATTTTCTGGATTATCAAACTGCTTACTACTGCAATGGGTGAATCTACCTCTGATTTTATGGTGCACCACATGAATCCTGTTATCGCAGTAATTATTGGGTTTATTGGATTTTTAATAGCTATTATTCTCCAATTCTGGGTAAGAAGATATGTTGCATGGATATACTGGCTGGCTGTTACGATGGTAGCGGTGTTTGGCGCAATGGCAGCAGATGTTGTCCATATTGTCCTAGGAGTACCATATCTTTTTTCAACAATCTGTTTTGCAATTGCGCTGACAATTATCTTTATTGTTTGGCATAAGATCGAGCATACGCTATCTATCCACAGTATTACAAATCCCAGACGTGAGTTATTTTACTGGATTACGATCATTACTACCTTTGCACTTGGCACAGCAACAGGAGACATGACAGCAATAACGCTCAACCTAGGATATTTAATGTCAGGAGTTTTATTTGCAATGCTATTTGCTATTCCACTTATCGCTTACAAAGTTTTCAAAACAAATGAAGTATTTACTTTCTGGGCTGCATATATTTTTACCAGACCGCTTGGTGCTTCATTTGCCGATTGGTTTGGAAGAACACCCGACATGGGAGGTATTGGCTTTGGAACAGGTAGAACAAGTATCGCGTTAACTATTCTTATTATAGTTTTCGTTGCATTTCTTTCTATTACCCGCCTGGATATAAAAAAGCGTCAGGGGTAATTTATGAATTTCGTAACTGTATTTACCGCACGATGTGTCTTTTTTCTTATTCTTTCCGTGATTTCTTTTCCTCTCTCATTTATTATTACGAAGATATTGGCTCACTTTAGCTTAAGCCTTTCGCCCGTTTGTTGTCGAGCACGGATAAATACCCTGAATCTTTCGGTATAATACGTGTATGCAAACCAAAAGAAAATCAAAGCAGAAATACATTGTTATTTTCTCGATAGCTGGTATCGTATTCATAGCTATTTTCTTGTTTTTTGCCGTTCCATTCGTGATATATGAAAATACCCTTGCAACACAAACTCCCCAGCATCTTTTAGAGCAATTACAAAAACGTCACGAGGCGTATATGCCAAGTAGTAAAATTAACAAATTTGTAAAAGAAGCTGCTGTTTCTTCCCAGGACAGAAGATTTTATTCAAACTTTGGAATAGATTCCCTTGCTAACGTCCGCGCTTTATATTTCACTCTTACAACAGACAATAGGCAAGGAGCAAGTACGATAACCGAACAGTTAGCAAAAAACGTGTATTATCACGATCGGGATACGTTTAAAACAGACATTGAAACAAAAATCTTAGCGCTTATTATTACCCTGCATTTTTCAAAAGATAAAATTTTAGAAATGTACCTCAATGATATTTATTATGGTAAAGGGGCGTATGGCATTTCTCAGGCTGCAGCAGTATACTTTCAGACAACTCCTGTAAAACTTTCCCTTACACAATCTGCCTATCTAATTGCGCTTATCAATGCGCCAAGTTATTTAAGTATTCACCAAAATTCAGCTTATAAGGAAACTAAAATCGTGTTGGAAGAAATGGTAAATAACGGATACATTTCTCAAAAACAGGAATCATCTACGCTTGACAAATTTGTCCGGTAACAACTCTATTCCTCAACATCTCCGCACTTAGATTTTATGCTCTAGACTTATAAATCGCATGGAATTATAATTCTTTTGATGCAACAATATCCGGAGCCTGTTGTTGGCGCTTTTATTTTTAATAAAAACGGAGAAATTCTACTTGTAAAGTCTCACAAGTGGAAAGATAAGTATGTAATACCAGGCGGACATGTAGAAGTCGGCGAAACTCTGGAAGCTGCACTAAAAAGAGAGACAAAGGAGGAAACAGGACTGGATGTATTTGATCCGCATTTTATTTGTATTCACGAGTTTATTGAGGAAAAGGGATACCACAAAAAGAAACAATTCAAGAAAAGTGCTCCCGCTAGCAAATGCATTTAGGAACCGAAAAATTGAGTTTGATATTCAACTTACACAGATTAAAACCTTGTATGAATCACTTAGAATACCAATGTTCGCATAGATACGAAAGGAGATCTATCTATGCCGCTTGCTGGCTTTTTTTGCCAGCATCTTATATTTTATTTCAAGTCTTTTCTTGGTCTTGTATGAATGGGTTCTTTTTCTTTTCCCGACTCCCGTATCTCGCTTTGCCATGGATTTGATTATACACTATTTTGACTCCCCTGTCGCTATTTTACTCAAACACTAAAAGATTTTTATTTTCAAGAGAATACCCTGTGGTTTCTGCCATAAGGTAGTTTATTTGCCTATGAATAAGTCGCAATACATTTCGGAAGATTAAGGAATTTATGAGCGACGTACATCACAAGAACTATCTACTTCCAAAATTCTCTAAAAAGAGTTATCGTAGGCTAATGAAATCAATACAAAACTCTTTTACCATGGGAACTTTCAGACATAGCTGCATTTAGAATACAAGTGAATACCCACTACTACAAATATGGTCTAGGACCAACACTTGATACTTTTAACTGACGAGCTAAAACCGCTTACTGAGAATACTTCCGTTCGCGTAACGGCCATCGTGCTCCCCGAGCCACACTACCTCATACCAATAGATTACGCTCCGGCAGTTCGACCAATGTTTAATGTTGGATATTTTGGGGAAATGAAGCAAAGGTGGGAAGAAATAAGGAGACTACAGTATAACTACTCACTGGGATCTTCATGAAGGCTTGGATATAGTTCTTCTATAGAAAAAACTGTATACTTAAACAAGGTCTTTGTGTCTGTACAATTTCTATGAAAAAAATACTCCTTTCAATGTTTGTAATAGGTCTTTTTATCATAAATGGCTTGTCCAGGCAGGAAGATATAAATAGTACTCCTTTAAATATTCCACAACAGCCACAACAAAATATAACTAATACAACAACACCTTCAGCACAAGGTAGTTCTGGAAACCCGCCTCCACAAGCAACTCCTACCACTACTCCTGCAAGCGGTTCGACAAATCCCACTGCCCAACAAGGTCAGTATAGAAATGGAACATATACAGGTAGTGTTGCAGATGCATTTTATGGAAATGTCCAAGTTCAAGCTGTAATTAGTGGCGGAAGGATTACGGACGTCATTTTTCTACAGTATCCAAATGACAGAAGTACATCTATCGCAATTAATACGCAGGCAATGCCATACCTAAAACAGGAAGCAATCCAAGCACAATCCGCCCAGGTAGACATCGTATCAGGAGCATCAGATACAAGTCAAGCATTTCAACAGTCTCTTACCTCAGCGCTTGCCCAAGCGCATTAATATGTTGCAATTTATTGATAACATTCTTGACCGGATTACCATGTATCGATTGGTACTGTATGGGTTAATAGGACTTTTGGTCATTGCCATACTATTCGGATTTTTAGGTATATTGCCATATTCTCCCGGATCAATCCTATTCTCCACCGCTTTTATCCTTTTTTTATCACTCATTACCAACGGCATATTCTCCAAAGTATTTAATGCGCCAACAAATGTTGAATCGGCATACATTACCGCTCTTATCCTTACGCTTATTGTTCCGCCTTTTCGAGGTACGAATGATTTATTGATTCTTTTTTGGGCTCCTGTTTTGGCAATGGCATCAAAATATATATTGGCAATTAATAGAAAGCATATTTTCAATCCTGTTGCTATTGCCGTTGTTTTGACTGCTCTTTGGTTGAATGATTCGGCAAATTGGTGGATTGGGACAACAGTAATGATGCCTTTTGTCCTTCTTTTTGGGCTTTCAATTATTCGTAAAATTCGCCGGGAAGATATGGTTTTAATCTTTTTCGTTGTCGCATCTATTACTGAAGCTTTTTTTACCATTTATCATGGTGGAAATTTAGTAGCGACCTTCAAAACTCTTATCTTTCATTCATCCCTTCTTTTTTTCGCATTTGTTATGCTCACAGAACCATTTACAACACCTCCGACAAGAAACCTCCGTATTTTTTATGGAGGGCTTGTTGGATTCTTATTTTCTCCACATATTCACTTAGGAACACTTTATTCAATCCCCGAGTTAGCACTTGTTACCGGCAATATATTTTCCTATCTAGTCAGTCCAAAGCAAAAACTCTATTTACATATAAAAGAAAAGGTAAATTATGGAGAAGATGTTATTGATTTTGTGTTTACTCCAACAACAGGACGGCTTACATTTTCTCCTGGACAATATATGGAATGGACGCTTCCGCATGAAGATTCGGACAGTAGAGGAAATAGACGATACTTTACTATTGCTTCCTCGCCAACAGAAGATTCCGTACATTTGGGTATAAAATTTTACCCGCAAGGAAGCAGTTTCAAAAGAGCGCTACTGAATCTTGATGAAAAAACGCCAATTGTTGCAGGGAATCTAGCAGGTGATTTTACGCTACCCGAAGATCCCAAAACTAAACTCGTTTTTATAGCTGGGGGTATTGGAATAACTCCTTTTAGAAGTATGATTAAATACTGCATCGATACTCACCAACAACGTCCAATTGTATTGTTGTATGCCAACAAAATTTACTCAGAAATTGCATATTTGGATATCCTGGAAGAAGCAAAAGAAGCTGGAGTAAAGACTGTCTTAACCCTAACTGATGAAAAAGCAGTGCCCAAAGGATGGCCCGGTAAAGTGGGACGTGTTACCCCTGAAATGATAAAGGAAGCAGCACCTGATTTTAAAGACTGTATCTTTTACCTTTCTGGTCCGCATCCAATGGTAACAGGATATGAAGAAGTGCTTTTAGGAATGGGAGTTCCGCTAACGCATATTAAAAAGGACTTTTTTCCAGGATACGTCTAGGCTATGTTATACTTTTAAAACATGAACAATAAACTTATTATTGCACTATTTATTCTTTTTGCTCTTATTGTATTTTTCAGTTCTTTGCAAACAATTTCCCATACAATACAAAAAACTCATACGACTACTATGCCGGTAAATCAACAGGCAACAAATTCACCGGTACCTACCGCTACTCCAACACTATCTCCAATTCCAACCCAGATACCGATACAAATTCAACATCCTGGATTTAGAGTTAATGTTGGCGGCGAGGCGGGAGATGATTGATTCTAGATGCTTTTTATACTTCTGTTCTTACTATGCCTCCGCTTTTCCTTAGATTGTCACGACTATCTGCAGAAAATAGCATATTAATTGATTCTATTTGAAGTTGTTTAGTTGAAATAACTGGTGGTTTTTCAGTAGATGGTTGGTTTCCAGATTCTTGAATTTCACCAATAAACGGCTGTTCAATTTCCGTTCTATCTAAGTTTGAGATTTCTTGATGATGCGGTATATCTAAAGTTGAGTCCGCCTCTGGGTAATTTCCAGAATTGGCGTTATCATTTATGAGTTGAGGCATATTGGCTGGCGGACTTGATTCCCTAGTTAATACAGCTTGATCAAAGACAATGACATCTTTAATCTGTGGGATAATTTCTCCGATTTTTATCGGAGCTGGGCTTTCACTTGAGTCTATTTCTGCAATTAAGCTTGATGCCTCTTCAGATAATGAATTGCTGGGTAAAGGCTGTATAAAAGCCTGATCTGGTTCCTGTAAGTCTTCTGTTATTACTTGTGGTCCATCTTCAGCGAGAATTGGATTAGCAATTACAGCCACATCAACTTGATGAATATCGTCATACTTTTCATTTATTGGTTTTTGGTTATTTCTAAAAATAATTTCTGGGGGGGGCAGTTGGCACACCGTTATTTGTTGAGCTATCGGATCGAGACTCAGGCATCGCTTGAATCTCGCGATTCTCAACTATTTTTACTTCAGTAGCCTCAATGCTATTAACATGAGGAGTTATTTCTTCTGGCTCCTCTTCCTGAATCTCGCTTGCCAACTCAATACTTATTTGATCTATAGCTGGGCTAGAATCATCTAACTCTAGACTCTTATATTTAGGGTTTTTCAAGGATTTGGAAGTAGAGGAATCTATATCGTAACTTTTATCTAGGTCTGCTGGACTTGAGGTAAAATCTTGTTTTTTTTTATATCTCCAGCCTCTGATCTTGCTCTCTCTATAGTTGCTTCTGTAATTTCAACTTTAAAGTTTGGATCCATTATGTTCAAAGCTCCGAATTGCTCCAGAATTCCATCTATACCTGTTGTTTCGTAAGCCGCGCGTATCCTTCCTCCAACAGGACATCGTCCATCAGCCAACATATCCGCCACTGTACCAGTGTACTCACCAAATTTAACTTCCTGCATTGCTTCATTGACTCCTAATCCGTAATGCTTACTGAGGTTTCCTTCATTTAGAGAGCCGTCCGAATTAAATATTTGCGGAGGAGAGGTTTCATTGCTCATATGTATGATGGGCGTGTCGACGAATTAGCCTTTCATAAGAATTTATGATACAGTTTGAATAT
>CAYZEE010000003.1:0-42950 GCA_964477485.1 uncultured Gammaproteobacteria bacterium | reverse complement strand
GTCACCTATTAGTTTTATTGAGACAAAGATTCCAAAAAGTATGTGACCCGTACAGCTCAACATATTATTTCCTAATAAGACTATAATGTTCTTATGAATAACCTTGGCTTAATTCTTTTAACTTACAAAAATAAAGTACTTCTAATGCATAAGCAGAATGGCGTTTTGGATTTCGAGAAACATCCTTGGAATCTAGTAACTGTTGTTAAGAATAAAAACTTTCCCTTTGAGAAGGCTTTAAAAAACCAAGTATATAAAGAGATGGGAATAATAATAGAAAACATAGAAACCATTTCAGAAAACTATTACCACGTAAGACTCACCGATAAAAACGTGAACGATATACAACGGTCGGAGCATCAACTGCTTGATTTTTTTACATTAAAAGAAACAGATAAGCTAGATCTTTCCGATGAAGCAAGTAGGGTTATTTCCGCTTATCCTCAGCTTATCACCCTATAGTTTTGTTGACTTTACTTCTTTTTCCTGTTATGATGAAACAAGCTTATATTATAAGCGATACGCCTGCTTAACTTTGAATCGATTCTGATTAGACGTAAAATCGTACTCATCCTTAACTTTTCACTACTCAATTCATTTAAACGGCCATATTCCTATGAAAGTACTATTTATAAGTCCAAATTCACCTTTCGAAAGCATTGGGGGAGTGGAACGCTACGTTATAAACCTCATAAATTATTTCAAAGTTCAAAAAGATATAGAAACCTTTCTTATACTGCCAACGACCGAAAGAAGTCATGAGTCCAAAGACGGGAATATGACCATCTACTATGACACTAATCTTTCTATCCCTCGCAAAAAGCGTTCGGCCTCAGATATTGCCAAGAAAGCACAAGGATTTTCGGATTTAGTTGAAGATATTATAAAAGAGCATAAGATTGACGTAATTTGTGCGGAGAATATTCTTTTTGGTCCGCCTGCAGCGTATAGCTTAAGACTCAATATGATAGCTGCCCTTCACAAAATACCGCTTATGCTTCGTTTACACATGTATCCTGAAACTCCCTTACAGATAGCGCTTACCAATGAACTCATGTGGGATCACGTAAGCTGCGTGAGCAGAAGTGTGACGGGAGATTGTTTCCAAAAAGGAACCGACATCGATAAACTTTCCACAGACTATTTAGGAGTAAATACCCTTGATTTTAACCCCGCTGCGGATTCCGCATTTAATCTTAAAAAAGAGTTTGGCCTTGAAAAAGACGTAAAGATCGTATTAACCGCAGGAAGAATAATTACAGGGAGCAAAAATATGCTGAAAGAAAAAGGGATGATAAATCTTATCGAGGCATTCTCACGCCTATCTCCCCGTTTTCCAAAACTGCGCCTTGTCATTGGTGTTGCAAAGGCGTCGGACAATTTGAAGAATGAGTTTAAAAGTGCTTATGAAATGCTTCATGGCTATATAAAAATTCACAATATCGAAAACAAAACAATCGTAAAAATGTTTGAGTTGGACCAAATGCCAAATGTTTATAGAGGCTCAGATGTTCTCGTTCTTCCTGCAGAAAAGAATGAAACACTCGGCCAAATTTTTATCGAAGCTATGGCCTGCGGGCTTCCTGTTATTGGTGCTAAGACAGGCGGAATGCCTGAAATTATTAGCGACGGGTACAGCGGTTATCTTGTTCAGCCTAATGACCCAATTGATCTAGCTCAAAAAATAGAAAGGATTCTTAACAATAAAGCCGTTAGGAATAGATTTATTAAGGCAGGTTACAGAACAGTTGAAAAGAAATTTACTGCAAAAAAACAATTTGCAAATTTTAATATACTGTTGGAAGAAACTGCAGCAAGCCGCGCGTTACAATAAGCAAATATATCCTTCTCTTGGCTTGAGAACGAAATTTTTAAAGCCGATAGCTTCATTTTCTTTATCAAGAGAGGTCGTAAGAAGCAACTTGCCGGCTATAACATGTAATGGTCTTGTGTCTACGGATTCAGGATTTTCGGAAAAGTTTAACAGTATGAGCACACGCTTACCATCTTCTGTAGTTCTTGTGTACGAAAGAACATTATCATTATTTACATCGACTGTGACGGGACGTCCGGGAGTCAACTTCTTTTTGCGCATAGCGAGTAATTTTTTATACAGCGAGAGTATTGATCGGGGATCTTCAAGCTGTTTTTTAACATTTCTTTCTTTGTAATGAGGACCGACAGGCAACCAGGGTTTAGCGTCTGCTTTTGTAAAACCTGCATTTGGGCTGTCATCCCATTGCATTGGTGTTCGTGCAGGATCTCGTAATTTATCGACAAAAGGATCTTGTTGTTCTCCCTGTGGGATCCTTACGTCTTCCATGCCTATTTCTTCTCCTTGAAAGATAACAGGAACACAATCAAGAGTCATCTGCAGCATTACCGCTAATCGGGCGTCTTCCTGACTTCCCAAGCGCGTTGCAACTCTTGATTGGTCATGGTTTCCCAATGGCAATGGAACAATGTCCTCATTTTTTAACAGAGCATAATAATCAAAAATTGCTTTTTTCACCTCTTTTGCATTCCACATTGTATTCAAGACAAGATCAAAGGCCAAAGGACTGTTTAGCCCAAATTCAGAAAGCCGGTAAAGCATAGTCCGTTCTTCGGCACCCACATATACTTCCTGCATTACAAATCCCCCCCGCGAGCCAACAAGATTTCCCATATCGGCTAGTTTTTTAAATCCTCTTGGCTGATCTTTACTCGCAGTGTGAATATATATTTCATTTGGGTGACTTATACCCGGTACATAATCCGGATTTAGCGGTTCATCCGGATACTTAGAGTGTTTTATAATATAAAGACCAGCGTCAACGCGAAATGCATCAATACCCCGATCCATCCAAAACAGTAAGGTATCATGCATTGCTTTTACGACCTCCGGGTTATCCCAGTTAAGATCCGGCTGCTCCTTTAGAAAACTATGAAGATAGTATTCTTTTGTTTTTTCATCGTACTCCCATGCGCTACCTGAAGTGTTATCGAATACGCTAATCCAATTATTTGGTTTTGATCCATCACCTTTTCCCGGATGCCAATGATACCAGCTGCGTTTCGGATTGTTTTTGGATGAACGGGACTCTTCAAACCATTCATGCTGATCCGATGTGTGATTGGGAACAAAATCCATCATCAGCATCATATTCCTCTCATGTATACCTGCAATCAACCGATCGAAAGTTTGCCGATCTCCAAACATGGGATTAATATCCAAATAATCTTCTACATCATACCCATTGTCTTTCATGGGCGAAGGATAAACAGGGGATAAATAGATAACATCCACTCCCAATTCTTGCAGATAGTCTAATTTTTCAATGATACCTATCAAATCTCCGTTACCGTCTTTATTTTCCCGAGCATTAAAACTACGGGGATAGATTTGATAGATCGCCTTCTGGCGCCATAAATTTATTAACTGAGATCTGTCGTTTGCTAATTTACGCTTTACCACTACTAGAGTCTACTTGAGGTTTGATTTAATTACAAGTCCTAGCAAATATAATCTATTTATGTTATAATTAGGAAGTTGCAGATTGTACGAGGGTACATCTGCTTAAATTTGAGTTAGTTTTTTAAATAAGATAAAGATATTCTAATTTTCCACGCTATAGTATCTCACTTAAAGCAACTTCATTTTCTAAGCAGAAGTATTCACGCACAATTTCAAAGAAAGGAGAAAATATGACAAATAAATTATTTATAGGAAGTCTTGATTATTCAACTACCGATCAACAACTCGAAGAACATTTTTCTAAAATCGGGAAAGTGTTATCGGCAAAAGTAATTATAGACAGATACACAGGACAAGGTAAGGGTTTTGGATTTGTTGAGATGTCAACAGAACAAGAAGCTAAGCTTGCAATGGATAAATTGAACGGTTCACAGATTAATAACCGCTCTATTGTTGTAAAAGAAGCCAAACCACAAGAAGTTAGGTAAATATGTATAGATCCAAACAAACAAATCATAGCCGTGGTAACGGCCATAATTTTGATGGCTCAAGAGGAAATTTTAAATTTGGGGCAAAAAGGCATATAAAAAAGCTTGATTCCAGCCTTTTTATTAAAAAAGCATCAGGCATAACTATGCAGGCTGAATCTAAATCAGATGTAGAATTTTCAGAATATCCTATTATAGAAAAGCTGAAGCGAAACATTGAAGAGCATGGATATTCTACCCCAACAGCTATTCAGAAAAAAACAATTCCGCAAATTCTTGCCGGAAAAGATATTATTGGTATAGCAAATACCGGTACAGGAAAAACTGCTGCCTTTCTTATCTCGCTTATTAATAAGTCATATCTGGACCGTAATCAAAGAGTTTTAATTGTAGTTCCTACCCGCGAACTTGCTATTCAAATTAGCGAGGAGTTCCGCATATTTGCAAAAGGAACAGACCTGGAGGCTGTTGCCACGGTAGGGGGGATAAGCATTAAAAGACAAACTTATGCACTCTCCCATAACCCTCATTTTGTTATTGGTACTCCCGGAAGACTCAAAGATCTAATTGAGAGACGTAAACTTAACTTAATGCAGTTCCAAAATGTCGTTCTTGATGAGGTAGACAGAATGGTTGATATAGGATTTATTAACGATATTAAATATCTTATTTCACTTTTACCCCGTATTCGTCAGTCATTATTTTTTTCCGCAACTGTTGATGGTAAAACTCAAGATATTCTTCGCAGTTTTGTAACAAATCCCGTAACTGTAAGCGTAAAAGAACAAGATACTCCAGAGAATGTAGATCAGGATATAATACGGGTATCAAACGGACGATCAAAAATAGATGTACTTCATGATCTATTAATTCAACCCGGTTTTAATAAGGTTTTAATCTTCGGCAGGACAAAATGGGGGATGGAAAAACTTTCAAAGGCATTGGTGGAGCGAGGTTTTCGCGCAGCTGCAATTCATGGAAATAAAAGCCAAAATCAAAGACAGAGAGCTCTGCAGCAATTTAAAAATAGCGAGATTCAGATACTTCTTGCGACAGATGTTGCCTCAAGAGGTTTGGATATAGATAACGTAACTCATGTTATAAATTTCGATGCTCCTCAGTCTTATGATGATTACATCCATAGAATAGGAAGAACAGGGAGAGCCGGGAAAAAAGGCGTTGCTCTGACTTTTGTAGTTTAGTTATATGAATATTTTATTTATCAGAATGTGTGTTCCCCTGCTTCCTTTCTTTTAACAGCTTCTATCACCCGTTGTCCAACTACAATATCATGTTTTGTTTGCTCAGACGCTTTTATTTTTAATACCTCTTTAAATGAAAACCAGCGAAAAATATATCCTTTTTTAGGAGGAAATTTTTCCAATGTTCTAACAGTCGCATATAACAATGTATAATTTTTATCTTCTTGGACATAAGAATATATCTGTTCAACATTATCTAGCGTGATATTTAAAAGCTTGGATATGGTATTTTTAAATACATCTTCCGATTGTTTGTTCTCTGAATGTTCTTTTTCAAACAAAGTCCAAGAGGAAGTTATTGATGACGCCAATTGACGTTGTTGCAAGAGAATTTGTTGGGTAGGCAGATGAAATATAAATCCACTTGTATAAAAAGACTTATGCATTCAATTAATTATACCATGCGGAGAAAATATTAGCTTACGCAATTAAGCCGTATCGTCATTGAGACCCCCGCTATTATGATATAATGCGCCTAGAGAGGTATACTCAGCCACATTATGACTGAAGATAACAGAAGATCAAGGAGACAACCGGGTCTCTTATTCACTGCGAAATTGACAGTTTGCAAGGATGGAACATCAACAAAAAATGTAGTTCAGAAAAAAAGAGAGGAGGTGATAGATTAATGAATAAAATATGGATTTGGGTACTTGTGATAGTAGCGCTTCTGGTAGGCGCATATATTGGTTATGCATATGAAAAAAATAAATTTGTAACGCTCATGAGCAACATGCAGGCAAGTTACCAGAATCAGCTGGAACAGGCAAGAAAATCAGCTCAAAAGACACAGCCTACTCCGGTTGCATCAAACATTGTAATGATGTCAAAAAACGGAAAACTTGTAACCGATGCCAATGGAAGATCGCTTTATACTTACGATAAAGATACAACAGGTAAAAGTAACTGTACGGGAACCTGTGCCACTATTTGGCCACCGTATCTTGCCAAAGGGAATGTTTCATCTCCGATGCCGGCGAATTTGGGAACGACTATAAGAAGCGATGGGTCAACACAATACACATTGAATGGAAAGCCACTTTACTATTACGCAAATGATAAGAATCCCGGCGATACGAAGGGAGACGGTATAGGCGGAATCTGGCATCTGGCAAAATAAGATTTGCTCGAGTGGGGTGTTTTGGGTTACCATTTTTGTTGCATATTTAGGCAGAAAATGGTAAACTTTTGCTGTGAAGAGAGTTATCAAAAAGATAAAAAAAGAGCAAGCAATTGATGCCGGTAAATTTTTGGCTGGCGTTTTTGCCGGTTTTTCATTTTTTTTTCTTAGCTCTCATCCCGCAAGATCTCCTGTCAGAAAACTTCCGGAAAAAAAAGTAAGAAATATTTCTTACTTTCCAAACATTAAAGTTCACAAAGAAGATGAGCATTATCACATTCATCATTGGACAATTCTGTCTCTTCTTTACCCCCTTATTTTTTTAAAAAAGGAGTTTAAAAAATCAAAGATTCTGCACGGGTTTTTTATCGGAAGCATAATCCAAGGGTTAACCTACAAAGACAGATTTCAGGTTCGTTATAAACCAGAACGATAATAGTTATGGCAGAGACAGAAAGGTCTTATCCAAATGAAAATAATCTGGGAAAGTCGTGCGCTTTTTGGCATCTTAAAGGCAGATTTTCCGGATGTAATTTTCCTAAGGTGAAGATAGGAGGCAGGACAAGCTGCGAAGGAATAATTGATGACGTTTGTCTATTTTTAAAAGATGGCAGACCAGCGTCAAGTTTGACCCAGCAGCAGCGAGATGATCTAAAAGCCAGAATTCCGTATCTTGGCCAAAAGCCCCATATTCCGGCCGGTGAAATTCGATGAGGTAAATGAAACATAAACTTCCTATCCTCTTTCTTCTTTTAGGGACCTTATTTATCTTTTTAGGACTCTCCATAAACAGGTTATCAGAGACTCAAATAACTAACAAGAGAGTATCATCCGCGGTTACTTCTTGGATTAAACCAACTTTGACTTTAGGACTTACGGAAGAATCAATTCTCCCGAAAGAAGATACTTTTATCACTTATGTTTTTGACGGAGATACTATTGAAACAACTTCCCACGAAAGGGTGCGTTATATTGGGATTAATGCGCCGGAAGAAGGGCAACCGTTTTTCAGTGAATCACTTGAGAAGAATAAATCTTTGGTCTTAAACAAAAAAGTAAGACTTGAGTTTGATGTTCAGGCAAAAGACCGATATAACAGGACGCTTGCTTACGTTTTTGTCGGAGCCACTTTTATAAATTTAGAAATGGTCAGACAGAGGCTTGCAGTTTCTGAAACTATACAACCCAATGTGAAATATCAAAATGAATTTCTAAAAGCACAGAAACAAGCCTGCAGCAGTTGCCTCGGAATATGGAAAGGTTTATGCTCCTCCTCAAATTGTATTAAGATATTGTCAATCAGCGCCAATGCGGCGGGAAACGATAACCTGAATAAAAACGGCGAATGGGTGGATATAGCAAACGCTTGTTCAAGTTCTGTCTCAATGAACGGATGGCTTCTTAAGGACAATTCAGCATCAAACAAATACCAGTTTCACGATTTCTCGCTTGAAGCAGGTAGGAATGTCAGATTGTATTCAGGATGCGGAAAGAACTTGCCGAACAAACTTTATTGGCAGTGCCCGGAACTTAAATACGCTGTTTTGAATAACTCGGGAGACCATGCTTTTTTATATAACAACAGGGCAGAATTAGTCGCAGATTACGAGTATTAATTTTCCCAATCAGAATCCTTTTGGAAAAATGAGTGAGTAAACATAGAAGACAGAAGCAATTGTTACTCCTACAACGGTAATTATTAAAACTGCATTTATTAGCTTATTGTTGGTGTATCCGTTCATAATTTTTTTATCATTTGAAAGAATATAGAGAAATACGAAGATAGGAAGAAGCAAAACTGCGTTTAAAGCTTGCGAAACAACAAGAATAGCAATAAGAGGAAAGATTGGGAGTATGATCATAATTCCTCCGAGTATCAATAAAAATGCAAAAAGTCCATAAAATGAGAGAGCTTGCCTGACTCTAAAGTTTAGTCCGGATTCCATTCCAAACGCCTCGGTTATAACATATGAGGTTGAGACAGGGACAAGAGCAGCGCCGAAAAGAGAAGCGTTGAGAAGACCAAAAGAAAAAAGAAGGGCTGCAAAATTTCCAGCCAAAGGCTTTAATGCAAATGCCGCATCTTTTGCATCATTTATATTTATGCCTTTTACAAAGAGCGTTGCGGCAGTTACTACTATAATAAAGAATGCAATAAAATTTGTAAGAAAGCTTCCAAAAAATACGTCGCCCCTTTCAACTGTTAAATCTTCTTTTGAAAGTTTCTTATCAACAACATAATCCTGAATAAAGAATTGTCCCCAGGGAGTGATAGTTGTTCCTATGACTGCCATTAAGGTTAAGATGTAAGCATTATAATTATTTAATTTAAAAGAGGGAATAACGATGCTTTTAAAAGCCAATTCCCAATTAGGGTGAATAATTACAGCAGATAAAATATAGGCAACATAGAAAAAAGAAACGGTCAGGAATATCCGCTCAAGCCTTTTAAAATTCCCTTTTGTTACAAGAAAATAAATTGCGATTATAGCAATTCCTACAGAAACTATACGGGGAATGTTAAATATCTCAAGAGCGCCTGCAATTCCTGCGAATTCCGCAGCAACGGTTCCCATATTGGCTATAAACAAAACTATCATTATAAAAACAGTCCAGTTAATGCCAAATTTTTCCCGGATCAGTGATGCAAGACCCTTTCCTGTAACAAGCCCCATTCTTGCTCCAATTTCCTGGGTAACCGCCAGTGAGAATGTAGTCAAGAACAAAACCCATAGAAGAGAGTAGCCAAATGATGCGCCGGCAACAGAATAGCTTGTAATTCCACCCGCATCATTATCTACGGAACCTGATATAATACCTGGCCCAATAATTGCAAGTATGGGCAGGAGTCTTCGAAAGCGCCTTTTAAATTGTTCCATTTTATTCTTGTCTTTCTTCTATATTCCCCAAGACAGCATCAATGGATATTGCTCCAATAGGTTTTCTGTCTTTATCTACGACAGGAAGGAGTCTTAAATGGTATTGTGAAAAAATCTTGAGAATTTGAGAAAAATCTACATCAGGGTAAGTAAATTTTCTATCGCCTACAATGTCTTTTAATACAGCCAGTGGGTCACAGTTAGCAAGATCTTTTATATAAAGAGTTCCTAAGAACTTGCCATTTTCATTAGTTACGATAATTGCCTCTGGTTTTGACGCAAGATTTAGAAGCTCACTTAAGGCTTGTTTTACGGTTTTCTCTCCGCTAAAGGTTTGGTAGTCTAGGGTCATAATGCCTCCCGCAGTATCCATCCCAAAATCCAAAAGTTTTTCAACTGTTTTGGCTTTTTCAATTCCCAAAAAGCCTAAAATTTCTCTGATTCTTAAAGGATTAATTTTATAAAAAATATCGGCAATTTCGGATAAGTGCATCTTGCTTACGATTTTTTTAAGCGGAAAGATGGGAAGCTGTTCAAGAATTGCCTCTTGAGTTTCAGCGTTTGCTTCCTCTATTGCCTTAGCGGCAGTGTCAGGATTTAGGACTTCAATAATTCCAAGTCTTTCTTTTGTTCCTAGCTCTTCCAAAATATCGGCAAGTTCTGCAGGATGCAGGGAATTTAGTTTATTTTGGGTCAGCTTTATTTTGACATTGCCGGTTTCATAATCGAATGCTTCAATCATTTGCCATGGCAAAATTCGGGCTTGAAGCTTGATAATTCTGTTCATGCCAAGTCTTCTCAAGATTCCTGCAAAACCTATATCAATTCCAACTACCTTAAGTTCTCCATTGGCTTCTAAAATTACATCGTTAACGCGGACCAGCCGTTTTCCATCAATATCAATGACTTGTTTATCTAAAAGGTCCTCCTTTAGATAAAAATCATTCTCATCATATGGAAGAAGAGGCGCTTGTACAGATTTAAGAAGAAAATATTTGTGTGAGAAATTGATTGCCTCAGCGGTAATCGTTACTTTTTTACCACTTTTTTTGATGGCAATCTTTGACAGGGATGGCATTGGATAGCTTTCAAAGACTGCAGCATCTATAATCTTCCCAAAAACCTTTTTGTTAGAGTATATATTTTTGTTCAGAAGTTCACTTAAATAGAACATGGTAAATTAATTGTAGGCTCGAGCGTCTTTGCCTGTCAACCCCAAAATCCCAGACTAACTTTCAAATGTACCTAGCACAGTCTTACATATTTGTTTCAGAATTAATATTCTCTGTTTATAATAATTGTGATAATTTACTATTGCTGCTAATATAGACATCAGGAGGGGCTTGACAATTAGCAGATATTTTGATAGAGTGCTAATAATATGGAAAAACTTGTTCCCGTAATACCGATAAGAGATGGGATTATTTTTCCCAATATAGATTCCGTATTGACTTTTGGAAGACCGAAAAGTTTAGCTGCCCTTGAAAGCTCCTTTGCCCACGAACGGATAGTCTGTTTTGTCCTTCAAAAAAACTCAAGACTCAACGAACCGACATCGGATGATTTGTACACTATCGGAACTCTTTCGCGAATTGAGAGAATGATACGAACTGACGGAGAAATTAACGCTCAAGTTAAAGGTATTTCAAGAGTTAAAATCCTTTCATATGAGAATCATGAACAATTTCTTGTAGCAAAGGTGGTTGAGCTTCCTGAAGTTTCTAATGATTCTCCTGAGCTTAAGGCGCTCTCAAATCATGTGACTAATCAGTTTCGAAAGGCAATAAATCTTGGGAAATCTGTAGATTTTCTGACATTTATGAATATAATGTCGGATAACCCACCATCTGAATTATCCGATCTTATCGCTTCAGTTTTGGATATAAAACCGCAAGACAAACAAGAACTTTTGGAAATAACTGATGTAAAGGTAAGACTTGAGAAGGTTACGGAATTTTTAGCTAAAGAAATTAAGGTCTTGGAGATCGAAAGACGTCTTTCATCAAAAACACAGGAAAGATTTGAGAAAGGCGCAAAAGAAGCAATGCTTCGGGAAAGACTTAAGACAATAGAAAAAGAACTCGGTCAAAGCGATGAAGACAGCGAGACAAGAGAGCTTTCAGAAAAGATAAAAAAAGCCGGAATGCCTGAGGATGTTGAGGAGAAAGCGAGAAAAGAGCTAAAGAAACTTTCGCAAATGAATCAATTTAATCCGGAAGCAGGATATATAAGGAATTATCTTGATTGGCTAATAGCTCTTCCCTGGAGCAATGAAAGCAAAAATAACGTCGATATAAAAGCAGCCGAAAAAAATCTGGATGAAGATCATTACGGACTTGAGAAAGTGAAAGAAAGAATTGTTGAATATCTTGCAGTTCACAAACTTGCCGGAAAGATGAAGGGACCAATTCTCTGTTTTGTCGGACCGCCGGGCGTTGGCAAAACCTCAATAGGAAAATCAATAGCCAGAGCTCTTGGCAGAAAATTTATAAGAGTTTCTTTGGGCGGGATAAGAGATGAGGCAGAAATCAGAGGTCATAGAAGGACATATGTTGGTGCATTGCCCGGTCGCATAATTCAGGGGATAAAGGACGCTGGAACCAGAAATCCTGTCTTTATGCTTGATGAGATAGACAAAGTCGGAGCTGATTTTCGAGGCGATCCTTCCTCGGCACTTCTTGAAGCATTGGATCCTGAACAGAACAATCAATTCTCAGACCACTATCTTGAAGTAGCCTTTGATCTTTCAGACGTGATGTTTATAACAACTGCAAATGTTCTGGATACTATACCTCCTGCGCTTCGTGACAGACTGGAGATTATAAATTTTGCAGGATACACTCAATATGAAAAGTTTGAAATTGCAAAAGAATTTCTACTCAAAAAACAAATGGAAAACCATGGGTTATCTGATAAAACAGTTGAGGTTAAAGATGATGCGGCCCGCTTTATAATTGCGCATTACACAAGAGAAGCAGGGGTCAGAAGTCTTGAGAGACAAATTGCAACTATTCTTAGGAAGGTTGCAAAGATGATTGCCGAAGGAAAAACTAAAAAAGTTGTAGTTTCTGAGAAAAATGTTCCCAAATTCCTTGGTCCGATTAAAATTCGCTCTACAATTCTTGAGAAAAAAGATGAAATTGGTATGTCAACCGGTCTTGCGTGGACAGAGGCAGGTGGAGATATTCTGTTTATCGAAGTTGCGCTTATGCCCGGGAAAGGAAATCTTATCTTAACAGGACAGCTTGGTGATGTGATGAAAGAATCCTGTCAAGCGGCAATGTCGTATATAAGGGCAAGAGCGCATCAATTAGGTTTGTCTGAAAAATTTTACCAAAAAATTGATGTTCACGTGCATGTTCCGGAAGGTGCAGTTCCAAAAGACGGCCCGTCGGCAGGTATTGCAATAACAACCGCAATTGTGTCAGCACTGACGCGAATCCCTGTAAACAGAAAAATTGGTATGACAGGAGAGATTACTCTTAGAGGTAGGGTTCTGGAGATTGGCGGAGTTAAAGAAAAAGTTATCGCAGCCCATAGAGCTGGACTTAAGACTATTATTATACCAAAAGACAACAAGAAGGATTTGGAAGATGTCCCAAAAGAAGTCTTAAGGGATCTCAAATTTGTATTTGTGTCCCATATGGATGAAGTTCTGGGAATCGCATTAACAAAACCGCTTTCAAAAGATAGAAGTCAACTGGAGCAACCGCGTCCTGTTCTTCATGCCCCCTCCCCATACAAAGTAGATTAAGAAACAGTAGTAAATCCTATACCTATTCTTCTTATTTCTTTCTCATCGTCAGCAAAAAACAATTCATGTCCTACGCCTATTTCAAGATCACTTCCGTCGTCTTCCAAAGAACAAGTGCTGCCTTCCATTTCCCCTGCCAATGGTCCGGTATCTAAGGGATAAAAATCTCCGCAGTATTCGTCATAGTCATCTTTGTCAATCGTTAATTGAACTTCAGTTGGGAGAGCGGGAAACAATTTAGATTCAAATTCCATCCCGTCTAATCTAGCGTGGCATCTTATTGCCTTCAGCAAACGGGCAACATCCGGATTAAATATAATTCTTCTCTCATGTCGTTGATTAAACCCGGCAAAAATGCCAAGCCCGTCTTCTATAAGGGCGCTGCCATTAGCAATAATTCTAAGACCCAAAGGAAAGTCATCATTAATTCCAAATCCGTCATAGTTTCTTATGGACTCAAGTAATTTTTTTCTTCTTTTTTCTAAATCAAAATCGTCTCCTGTTATGATATATCCGGCTTCTCGGTGAAAAGGAATTATCTCAATTCCATTTCCTTCTGCAGTCGTAATTTCGCAAAGAATTCTAAGGCTTCTAATTTCATTACCGCCTAAATTAAGATTTAGACGCAGTCTTGTTTCAGCAGTTGTACTTACGCTGTTTCTGTCGTAGTGGCATGCCGGATCCGCAAAGGGAAATATTAAATCTCCAATTTCAATAGGAATTTCATCGCCAGGTTTATAAGGCAATTCTCCGTTTCTTCTCAACGATTCCATAGGAGGATTATTATACCAAATGATAAAATCATATCAAGTAAACTAGCCATCAAGTGTTACATGAATGGATTATAATTAACATATGGTTGATGGAACCGAAATGGGTTCTCGTCTCGAACAGGTCAATCCTAAAATTTTGAAGTTTAAAAGAAAGATTGGAAGAGCAGATTTAACTAGGGGTTGATGCACGGATTTTTAAATATAATTTTATGAGAGTTTTTGTTACTGCAAAGCCTGGAGCAAAGAGAGCTTCTATAGAAAAAATTGATGAAACTCATTTTATGATTTCAGTTAAAGAAGCGCCATACAAAGGATATGCAAATAAAGCAATAGAGGAAACCTTAGCTAATTATTATCATATTGCCAGATCAAAAGTTATTTTATTAAGAGGTGCAACCTCACGCCAAAAAATCTTCGAAGTTTCAAAAGATTAGGTCGAAGTATACCGCCTGCGGGAATCGAACCCGCGATCTTTATGTTGAGAACGTGACGGCTTAGGTTATAGACTTGCCTCGACTTTGTGAGCCATACGGGTCTGGAACCCTTTAGGCCTTATAACCCTCTTTTTGGATTGTATCATGCCGAGGCTAAATGAGACAAATGAGACACTATAAAAAAGAGGTTCTCAAAATCTTCTGATATAGATTGATATAGTCTTTAATTATCCAGGCTGTTTATTGTAAAATAGGCTAATTCTGCCCGATTTATGGCAGAACAAATCAAAGCCCGATTAACTCTTAAGAAGGTAAGACTCACTCTATTTGTCCGATCTTATGCAAACTATCGCATAACTCAGGGCATCAAGAAAAAGTATAAACTTGATAGTAAGCTAACAGGAAGAGAACTACGGAAGCAATATTTCAAGAAAAATGCCATACCTGAAATTGGAAAATTATCTCGTGCGTTAAATCTCGACTATAAACCCCTATGGGAATCAATTGTATTAGAGAAAATCCCATCATTCAACCAGAAAATGCCTGATAGAGAGAAAATAAGTGTTTATCTTGCGATTGAAAACGAACTGGTTACGCTTTACGCTGCGAAAATAAATAGGTCAAGTTATTTCTTCAACCCTGACTATGATGACGAATCAGCGCTATTAAGTATCGCTATAGAACGAGCAGTCGGGAATAAGCTAGTAAATATTGATAATGACACTATTTTTGAGCATCAGCGCGAAGTATTACAGAAACTATATCTTAGGTGGTATTACAAGGTGGCATGGAAATATAAATTACCTACAACAAGAATCGTACCGTTTGTATTAAGGTTGATAACTTAGTTTGTACTATTTTCCAAACCCTGCTGTTGCAGAGCCTCTACCTGTTCCGAAATCCACAGTTATAGAACTCCCTAAAGAGTTTGAGAATATCTCTATAGATACAATTGTCTCTATTGGATTTAGGATTGGTTGACCCGAAAGAACTTGTGCAAGTATATCAACAAATGTTGACCAATTGTGATCATCTTTGCATAAATCACTTGGTAGGGAATGGGAAGTAAGAAATTGCGAAAGTTCTTTTCTCAACTCATTCATTTCTAAAAATTTAAGAATTTGTTCATTTTGTAGAGTAGTAATTTTATCAACACTAGAAATAAGGCGATCAATTTCGTTTACAATGTCTATGATTCCACTCATACTCCTATCTTTTTTTGTGTGAACAGTCCAATCACAAAAAAATCGAAGAAGTTTATATTTTGAATCGTTATCATGCTCCATGATTTTTCTTATTTCAACCATGAAATAAACAACTTCACACTCCTCATTGAAAGGTATATGTTTTAAAAGAAGCTTATCTAATTTCTCTACTATTTCCAATCTCATTTATTATTTTGATTTAGCCAATTTTGTTTATCGGTGTAATATTTAGAATTTCTCTCAATTAACCTTTTAAATAGATATTCAATCTCTTCCTTATTTGTTTTTAATCCGGTAAGATACTCTACAGCAATATCTAAATCATTAGCGACCAATAACTCAATAGGATAATCTACTAGTATTTTGAACCATTTTAGGAATTCCTCAACACCCTCTTGCTCTGCAATTTTTAGTAGAATTTTACCGTTGTAGAAAAAAGGCCACCAATACATATCCATAAACTTATCTTTTGAAAAGTTATCAGTAAAATATTTGCTCTCGGTAATGATGCATTTTTTCCAAAGATTAATACAGATTGCATAATGTGAATCTACATAATCTTCGACAAAACGATAAATATTATTAAATGTTTCATGATCATATGTTTGTGACATTTCTTCTAAATATCGTGCGGAGATTCCAATCGTTTCATCAAATTTTGGTGTTGTTTTTACTTCATCAGGTAATCTAGCAAATTGCCAAGCAAAAATGGCTTTTATTTCAGAAGACCCATCTCTCACTAGCTTCGTCAATAGGTCTTTAAATGGCTTGCTGTTAAACTTTCCTAACTTTGCCCAATCCTTAGGCCAATCCTTGAAAGCATCTTCTCTATATTCTGCAAAAAAGATGTATAAGGGGGCCGCTTCACTTAATACATCGGCTAAATAGGTCGAATGTTTTCTTTGATTATCCTTTTTGGGGTATTCATCTATTAAGAAGGTTTCTAAAACTTGGTAAGCTTTCTCTTGAGGAATAGTCCTCATGTAAGTAAAAACCATCGCTATATGTTGCATGACCGATGGAAGTTTATGATTTTCCTTATTATTGAGCATTTCAAATGCGATATCTTCAATTGCCTGGGCTGTTTCAACTGATACAAATCGCACTTTAGAATTATCTGGAAGAACTGTATTTCTGTTTTTTACAAGTTCTAATAACGGAACGCATGCCTGCACTCGAACATAATAGTTAGGATCTTGAGAAAGTTTCTTGACTAAAGGCAAAATTTGTGGAATATAGTCCCTTCCGTAGAGAGAAGCAAATTTTTGTAACACCCAAGCACAAAAACCTCTAACAGTATTAATTGTTGGGTTATCATCACCCTCAATGACTTTCTTATGATAATTAAAGTTTCCCTTTTTATCATCGTCATAGTTTTCGAGTATTGGGTCTGAGTCATTGATAAATACATTAACTACTGACAACGCTTCATTGAAGCATCTGGCCTTTGCCAATTTGTCTGCAAATTGAACTATTTGCTCACGGCAATGTCTCTTTGTGATTCGTTCCTCAATCTTAGAAATGTCATATCCTAAATCTTTTAGTAACGGATCTAGAAACTTCTGGAACACCTTTAATAGCAATTCTTTATTGTCCTCAGGAATGTCATTTATTGCACAGGTAATTAACGTTTGTTGGTTTGGGGTAAGTATCTTCGATGAATTAATGTTTTGGAGTATCTCAATTCCAACCTTTTCGTTAGTTATAAGAATTTTGCATGATACTTTTGCCACATCCCATGTTTCCCAGTCGTTGTCTTTAGTTATAAAGTTATCAGCAAAAATATAATTTTTGTATATATCTACGGCTTCATCGAAGATGTCCTTGTTATCCAAGAGTTTAGATATATTATCCATCACACTAAAAGAACCAATTATTTGTCTGCGATTATACTCAGGGTTTTTTACCCATTCAGCAATTACACTCAAGGCATCTTTGTTGCCTTTTGCTCCCAAGCTTGAAACTATTTGCTCAACAAAGACATTAGCGGGTAAATTGTTATATTCATCAAGGCTCACTTTTACAAGAGCCCATTTTTGTTCATCAGTATAATCTCCTCTCAATTCTTGGAAAATTAAATCTACTTTCCAAGGAATTCCTTTTCTCATTTTTATAAAATCACTTAAAATCTCAAAAGCTAAGCTACCGTAAGTTTCCTCTTTGTATTCGCTAAATAAGACTGGCAGAACAGAACGATTGATGAAATCTGGCTTTTCTCTTGAGACATTATTAGTTTTTCGAGAGATACATTCTGCTATGATATTTAAAGCATTATCTTTATTCTTTTCGTAAAGGCTCCTAAATAAAGGTTTTAAAATTGCTTCTACAAACATTCTGTCTTGAATGGAAAAATTATTTCCCATTTGTGAAATACCGCTTCCCATATGTTCCCATCCCTTGAACGCCAATTTTTTACCGAATTTTTTATAAAACTTGTCTAATTGTTCAGAAAATAACTTAGTCAATTCTATAATTCCTTCTTGAGGATCTTCGTTAAAGTGCAATTGGATAATGGTGAAAATTGTTGATGGAGTATAGTGCCAATATTGTCCATCATCAGCAACAAGGTTAAACTTATCAAAGATATAGTCTACAATTTTTTGTTTTAATGTTTTATCTTCTGAAGCCTTATATAAGTTTAGCAACAAAAGACTAATTTGCTCCCATTCGTGACGATTATCTCTTGTGTGTTTTGCATAAAAGTATTTACTTATACTAGGCTCAAATAGTCTTTGGATTAATTCAAAGACTTCACTGTCATATTGGCGAGTGCTTTGTATTATATTTCCGCAAATATCGACTATATCCGTTTTTATAAATTCTTCATGAAACATATTTGAATTATTTTCTATAAGTTTAGGGGCAAACTTAATGAAGTAATTTTGATTTTCTTGAGTTGAAGTGTTCTTTTTAAAAATATTAAAAACTTCTAATGAAAATGCTCCTTGAGTACTCATTACCCATAACGGATCCCATTCTTTTAGGCTTAAGTCTTTTTCTTCTCCCAGCATCTTGAGTACCCAGTAATGTTGGTCTGGCTTATCAGAAAGTATACTTAATGAGTTATTAGACCATTGTGGACTATTAGGATTTTTTAAATCATTTATATATTGTTTTAGTTCCTGTTCTTTTTTTTCTTTATCTTTTTCGTACCTTGCATCTTCAAAAATTAGTCGCTTTTTATCATCAAGCTTTTTTATGAAATCTTCCCTAGATAAAGTTGTTCCTCTTTGCGAACCTTGATATACTTCTTTTTCTAATAAGTCCCTAACAATTTCCTCAATTTTATGAGTAGGAACCCAAACTCTTAATAATTGGGAAATAAGTAACTCTGCAGTTTTCCTTGAAATGTCCTGGGATACCTCCCAAAATCGTATTTGTGGAAGAAGTTTTAATTCTTCAGAAGTTAGTTTCTTTTCTTTTGAAATTTTTTCTACAGTTTTGCCATCATAGTAATTAAAGTTTTCAATTAGAGTTTTTAGATTTTTATCGGCTTGCTCACAAATGATTAATATTTCATCCTCTTGAGTTACTTGTCCATGTTTTATTATGTTACCGACGATTTTTTTAAATTCAGGAAAGCTAACTTTATAAGCTTTAGATTCGCAAATAATTTTTTTATCGCTCTCAAATACTAAGTAAAAATCTTCTAATTTATCTGCTTCAAAACCAATATATCTAAAATCAGGACGACTAATATGTTGCAAGAAAAGTGACATTGCTGCCCAATTCTGTGAATGAATTCCACTTTGTGTTGCTTGTCCTCCGCGATTACTCATATATTTTATCCTCCATTACTACAAAACTAATTTGATTTTGAGTTTCGAAATTTTTCTCATTTAGATAAACAAAGGGAACCAAATTTAGTAAAAAATCATTGCTAATTACTTTAACGATAATTTTTTGATCAATTGCCTGTTTTTTTAGTAGATCATATAGATTTTCCGTTTTACCTTCTATTTTTAATTTTTTAAATAAATCTATTATTTGTCTTCTCTTATTGTCAATATCTTTATTTCTTTGATTCCAGTCAACCACCTCAATTTCTCCAATCTCTTCAGTTCTAATAGTAGAATCGTTTACATTCGTCACGCTAGAGGTAGAATTTACCGATTGATGTTTTGCGATTGGTACTTTTTTAATTGCAATATTATCAATGTCTTCAGGCTTAATCAGAAACTTTTCATTAAGCATATTGATTTCATATAATTTTTTATTTTCGCCATCTTCTTCTACTTGAACTACATTTACTACTAATTTAATGGTCTTATATGAAAGATCCTCCGCATGAATATACGAATTTTTTATTAGATGTCCTTCTTTCGTCTTGTTTTCAATTTCTGCAATGAATTTGGCTAAAAGTAAATCTTTATCTGTTTGTCCACTGGGGTAAATTAGTTGAAGATCCGGGTATATCTTTTTAATATCGATATCTTCCAAGAGGATATGTAAAACTTCTATTAAATATTTATAATGCCAAATAACAACCTTAAAAGGAATTCTCTTGTTCTTTTCCAAGGCATTAATTTTTCTCTCTAATTGATCATAAAGCGTATGATGTGGAGTAAAAAGGCATAACACATCAGGCCAATTGGTTCTATCCTGAGACATAATCTCAAGTATTTTATCTGATATTTCGTTCAACACTATTGGTTTATCAATACTTTTAACTCTTTGTTTACACTCAAACTTCCAATAAAATTCATACTTTTCAATTATTAAAGTTCCTCCACCATCTCCACCCATTTGGCTGTCTCCGGTTGAGGCACGTAAATAACGAAATCCGCACCTTTTTGCTATTTTTTCTAAATATTCTTCAAGAAATTGCCAACTATTTTTACTCATATGTTTTTGTGAAAAAAATTAGCCCTTGTTAATTCTTATATATTGTGAACCAATACGAATATAATTTTCTTTCGTATTCTTCGGGGCCTTTTATATGCTTGCTTACTAAGTGCCAGAACTTTTTATTATGCCCGACTACTATTAGGTGTGCCATCTCATGAAGCGTTATATACCAGATCAATTCATTCGGAAGGTAAGTCACAATTCTGTTGTAGGTAATTACTCCTCGGGAACTACAAGTGGCCCATTTGGTTTTCATAGTTCGAAATCGATAGTAGGAATGTTGGACGTTTAGCAACTTTTCAGCTCTTCTAATGCAACGCCTAATGTAACTATCCAGCTCTTTATCTGTTCTTTCTTCTAGTTCTTTTTTCTTAACTCTGCTATTTTTTTCTATAAACCTCAGCTTTTCATTAACCCATGTATGGTGCCTTATTAGCAAAGAAGGAATGTCAGCGTTTTTTGGAGCAATGACTTCAAGCTCTCCGCTCTTAAATTCAATACGCGGATACTTAACTGGTCTTACAATATGTCGATATTTAATTCCACTTTTCATGATTAAGTAGTATATCTAAGATAAGGCTGTATGCTTTATCTAGATCCTCAATGGAAACATTTAACTCTGCCTTAAGCTTTCTTCTTAGAAACGTCCTCAATCCCTCTTCTACTTTTTTGCGAAGCGCCGGTTGATCCTGCCATTCTGGAAGCATGTACTGCTTAATGTTACCGTTTAGTTCTTTTGAAAGTGAGACCAGCAGGGTTTGATCTTTTACCCATGGCGCCAATTCGGTAAATATACTGTATTCAAGAAGAGATAAACCTAACTCATTTCTCTTCTTTTGTTCCGCATTAATTGTTTCGAAGATATCCAAACTTTCTTGGTATACGTTTTCATAATTTTCGGCTTTATGTCGCCACTCTTCAACAAGTTTTTCAACCCTGTCCTGCAAGGACTTGTATATTGGATCTTTGACCTGATCAACAAGAACCAATCTCTCAAGAGTAAATACCATGTTTGCGGCTTTTTCCCCAGCACTCATTTTTGCTTTTTTAATACTATCAAGATAGTGATTGTTAAACTCAAGTACTGGCAAGTCGTTCTTTATTTCTTGAATTTGTGTCGAACGGTGAATAAACTTTAGCGATTTGCTCAAGAACCTATTTACTAACTCATTTTTATCTTCAGTTTGGTTCTTTAAGCGAAGATAGTAATTGTAAATTGCCGAATACCAATTAAACTCATCAAGATAGTCAACCTTTATCTCATTTGAGCCCAACATCTCAAATATCTTCCGGAGTGTCCAATATCTTTCCGTAAATGTTTTCTCAACATCTTCATCATTTTTTAGCCCATCGAATGCCTCAAAAAATACATTTCTTTCGTATGTATGGGGAATTTCTTTAAAGATTACATCAAGCTCCTTTAACAGGCTTATAAACTCGTCAACAAGACTTTCGTATTTGAAGAGTGCGTCTTTGATTTCTGGTTCTTCATAATAAGACTTATATGCTTTTTCAATATCACTTAAAATCCCAACATAGTCAATAACAAGTCCAGCCGGTTTTACGTCCTTATATGGTCTATTTGTACGAGCGATTGCCTGAAGGAGTCGATGCTCTTTAAGTGGTTTATCCAAATACAAAGTTTGCAGTATTGGCACATCAAATCCCGTCAACAGCATGTCGGTCACAATAATTATCTTCGGAAGACTCTCTTCTTTAAAACTTGCTTTTATTTCTTTTCGGATGTCATTATCATCCTTACCAGGGTACTTTTTCTGCATTTCTGCTTTGTAGTCTTTGAGGATTTGCTCATCACCGTCAGTAAATGTGACAACTAGCTCCGAATACTCTAGAGGAAGGTATTTATCCAACGCTTTCTTATATAAAACACAAGCCTTTCTGCTTCCCGCTACTACCATGGCCTTAAACTTTCCATCCAAATTCTCTTTGTAATGCTCTGCGATATTTTTTGCAATATCATCAATTCTTTGTGGATTTTCAAGAAATACTTTAGCTTGGGTTACTCTTCTTGAGACCTTCTTTTCAACATAGACTTTATCTGCCTGATCAATATCTTCAAACTCAGCGTCTAAAAATCCTTGTAACAGTTCCTTCTGGAGATGGACTTTATCAAGCCGTGGTTGATAAAGGATACGAAGAGTAAATTTGTCCCTCAATGCGTCATCCATAAAGTATTTATCAAGATATCGTTCTTTCTGTAATGGATACCCAAAAGATTCATAAGTATCCCTGTCATCTTTTGATATTGGCGTTCCCGTAAAACCAAAGAAAAAAGCTCCTTTTAACATCTTTTTCATCTGTGCTGCCATGAGCCCATACTGTGAACGGTGGACTTCGTCTAGGAAAACAATCACATTTTTTCTTGAAGAAATTGTTTGCCCTTGTATACTTTCCAATTCTTTATTTACATCCCTCATTTCTTCTGGTTGAAATTTATGGATGAGGACAACTGCTAACCCTCGTTTACCCTTGTATCCATCTGCTTTAACCCAAGCCTTTAATTCGCCAATATTTTCAATAACTTCCGGAGCGATATTGAGTTTTAACTGCGCAAGCTCTTCAAATATCTGAGTTTCAAGCTCGATTCTGTCCACGACAAAAAAGACCGTAGGAGCCTCTAATAACCGATCAAAATACAATTTATGCGCAGCAAAAATCATGGTGAGAGTCTTTCCTGATCCCTGCCAGTGCCAAATTAATCCCTTATTTCTCTCATCCTTACCGTGAAGGTTATCATTAACTCGGTTAACAATGCTATTTGCCGCGCGATACTGCATATAGCGAGCTACCACTTTGGTGACATATTTTCTTTGCTCTCTGTAGAAAAGGAAGTTTCTAAGGATATCTAAGAATTTGTTGGGCTCAAACAAAGCAAGCGTTGAGTCAACTTCATCCATGCTTTCTTCTTTCCACTCATAGATATCAACTTCATCAAGCCAGGGGACAATTGGAAAGTATTTGGCAACAGCTCCGACAGCAACCCCTAATTGCATGTATTTATACAACTCCGGAGCAATCTTCTCGTAGTTTTTTATTTGTTTGTACGCTTTCTGCCAATTTTCATCCTTACTTGCTGGATTTTTGTATTCCATATCCACAAGTGGGATTCCATTAACGAAAAGGACAGTATCAAGTCGTGCTTCTTCTGTTCCGTAAAAAATAACCTGTCTAGAAACAATCAGTTCATTTTCTTGAACGTTTCCAAAGTCGATAAGCTTTACATTTTTTATGACTCTTTCTTTTTCGAATTTAACTGGAATTCCGTACTTGATAAGATGCAACACTTTTTTACATCCTTCCTGACCGCTTGATGTAAGAGTAAGCTGATCCAAAATAACTTTCATTTCTTCGTCTCCGATTCCCAGGTCGGGATTTAGTTTTAATATTGCTTTTTTGAGGTTACTTAGCAGTAAAGGGTCTTTAAACGAAGTGCGGTCAAGGTTTTCGGGCCTAACAAAACTCCATCCTCTTTTTTGGAGTTCTTCAACAAAATAATCTTCGACTAATTTTTGCTCTAACATTTTCGACATATCAGATATTGTAAATTTGTAAATCCTCCCCTTTTATTAATAGTGAGTATGAAACGGAATTAAATAACTCATGATATGCAATTTTCTTTTTTTGGCAAAGCGTAATTTTTCTATCGACATCTTTAAGCAGAGCTACTGCGTTTTTTTGTTTTTCCATTGTGGTTACAGGGACTGGCCAGGGGAGCAAGAATTGAATATTAATATTCTTCTGAGTGCCTCTAGGTGCAAGACTGTCCATTACGGGCTGCTGCGACTGTAAATAATAATTTAGATATTCAGTATCAATCAGGTTAACATTTGGAGAAATACCGACTAAACTGTCTGGAAACGCGCTTTCAAACTCTAATATCCCTGTGTATCCAATATTGGCAGCAATTGTTATGACAATTGTTCCCTTTGAAAACATTCTGCTAACTGCCAATCCCTTTTCGTTTAGTGTCTGTGAATAGTTTTTTACATAACCATTTGAAGACGTTACGTCCCCGGTTTGTATAAAAGGTATATTGCCTCCGTAAAATTCGGGATCATTTCTAGGCCGATGCGCGAATTTACCTCTTTCAATTTTTGCTATTTCTGACAATTTGCGCGTTATGAAACCACCGTCATTTTGAGTAAAAAGCGTCGACATTAAAGTCATTTTTAACTCTTTATATGTGGCTAAAAGTTTATTTTCAGTGGTTATTGCCTTTTCTATTTCTGATAGGATTGAAACTATCTTTTGCTGATCTGAAGAATTAGGTACATACAATTGTAGTTTTGTTAATGCATCACGGCTAACATGCGGAATAGTCGTTCCAGTAGTTTTACTATTTAATGTATTAAACTGTGTTTTCAAAAAGTAATAAAGAAGAGGCTTCAGCATTCCATTTGTTGGCTCTACCTTCACCATAGTTGATGATAAAACACCTTCTAATCCACTAAAAACCTCGCCTGCATTAGATCCATCCCAGATAAGCGCCACATCTTCTTTATTAAGTTTTACAGAGCGGTTAGATTCTTCTATGTCTACATAGCTTTGGGCGATTCCTGTCCTAAAATAATCGGCAGATAGGTAAGGCAAGCAGTTAATCCCATTAGACTTCACTAAATCTGGCTTTACTCCTTTCCGCAGTGTAATAAGTTCGCCAAGTAAGGTAAATTTTTTTTTAGTATTTAAGTTGCTATTTTTCATTGTTCTTATTGCTAAAAAGCTTTTTAATATTTTGATATGCTTTCTGGCTTTCTTCTTCTAAAACTTCTAATTCAGACATTATTTCTTCTTTTTCACGATGTACTTTTGTTTTTGTAAGGTCAACATATACTGATGGTGACAAATTAAAATTTTCCTTCTTAATTTTTTTTAAGGAAATGATTTTACTAATATTTTTTTCATCTTTATCTGAGTTAAAGGCATCTAAAATGCTCTCAATATTCTTCTCACTAAGTGTATTTAGTGGCTTGCCTGCAGTAAATTCTAATGAAGCGTTGATAAATTTTATTTTATGCTTAAGAATTTCACTTTTTTTCTTATTTATAACTAAGATTATTCCAGGAGCTGTTGTGTTATAAAATAGTTTTTCCGGCAAGAGTATGACCGCTTCAATAAGGTCCATCTCGACAATCTTTTGTCTTATGGCTTTTTCCTTACCACCTCTTGTTATCGCTCCAGTATCTAATATAACCGCAACTTTTTTCTTACTCGAAGCTATCATATGCTGCAACCATGCAAAATCTGCTGATTGCATGGACGTAAATCCATAAGGAAATCTGTCACGCCAATATTCTGATTGTTTTAAGATTTGCTCATCATATCCATCTTGATTCCAGGGGGGATTTGCCAAAACATGCACGAATCTTTTATATGTGTCGCCATCCTTAAATTTTGGAAATCTTAGTGTGTCACCCTGAGCCATAAGCCCATTTGTAATGTCGTGAATAAGAAGATTCATTTTTGCAAGCGAGAGAGTTTTTGGGTTTTGTTCCTGACCATACAAATACAAAGAATCTGCTTTTGCTTTGGAATGCTTCTCTTCAACATATTTATATGCTGCTATAAGCATTCCGGATGATCCCGCGGCCGGATCATATACGCTTTCTCCCTCTTGGGGATCGAGAAGTTCAACCATTAATTGAATAACTTCCCTGGGCGTGAAAACTTCACCTTCTTTTGCCTTTTGTGGAGCGAAATATCGAAGTATCCATTCATAAGCATCTCCCAAAATATCCGGCGATACATTTTCGAAGGAGTATGAGCTAAATAGCTCTACAAGCTGACGAAGAATCTCGTTGTTCTCCGGATTGCGAGTAAAGTCAGAAAAATCAAACTGCTGAAAAGTTTCTTTGAGTGTAGGATTGAGATCTGCAAGGCTTTTTATTGCCTGAGAAAAATTCTCGGATATCTTAAGAGTATCTTTTCTAATCGCTTCCCAAGAGTACTCATCAGGTATGTTAATTCTGTGATAGGCGGACTTTTTTGCTTCTGTTTCGGCTTCTTTATCTGAAAATTTATCTTGTATCGCTTCCTGATAGGCTTTACGGTACTCAACGTTCCATTGATCACTGAATCGCTTGTAGAAGAGAAGTAAAAGGATGAATGAGTAGTCGACGCGTGTCCTTATAAGATCTGCAGCTTTTTTTAAAACTCTGTCGATGTCACCCCGGGTTAATTTTCCTTTTTCTTTTTGATTCGATACTGATGTTAATGTATAAACTTTCTTACGAGAATCTTCATCGTTTCTGGCAACATCAATAAAGTGGGCTTTTCGTAATTCAGACATGACCAACTTGACCTGATCTTCCTTGTCTCCGAAGCGTTTTTGCAATACTTGCACTGCCTCTTCAAAACCGAAGCTTCCTTCTTTATATTGGTCTGCAAGAGCTAAATATCGCGAATGTATCCAATTTGGCAATGACATATAGGTATAGTAAACTATTTTTACTTAACCTATTTTAATACTTCTCGTTTGTCTTGTCAATACATAATCTTAATTTATAAAGTGTATCAAAGTATACCAAAATTTTCTTTTAGCCTCAAAACTCAAAAATTGGCTTTTTGAAAAATGTATAAGTCCCATTAGAAAACTCAATATAATTGAATATGGAAAGAGATATGAACAACATAAAAATACAACAAGTAGCAATTTCGGGACTAAACCCTGCGCCATACAACCCAAGAAAATGGGATAAGGAAGCGGAGAAGCAATTGACTGAAAGCATTACCCGCTTTGGCTTAGTTGATCCAATAATTGTCAACAATGCACCAAACAGAAAAAACATTGTAATAGGTGGTCACTTTAGGCTCAAGATTGCCAAAGATCTCGGATATTCAAACGTACCGGTTGTTTACCTCAACATTTCAGATATAGCCAAAGAAAAGGAATTAAATCTTCGACTTAACAGGAATACTGGAGAGTGGGATTGGAGTTTGCTTTCGGATTTTGATTCCTCTCTTTTAAACGATGTTGGATTTAGCAGCGAAGAGCTAGATCACATATTTGGTTTTGACGAAACGCCTGAAGTATTTGATTTGGCAAAAGAACTTAAGAAAATGCACATTGGCAATATTGAAATCCAAAAAGGTGATGTATGGCAACTGGGAGACAGTAAGCTTATGTGCGGAGATTCAACAATAGAGTATGAATTGTTAAAGTTAATGAATGGAGAAAAAGCTGAAATGTGTTTTACCGATCCGCCGTATTTGCTGGACTATTTACATGGCAAAAAAAGAAATGGTAAACCCACAGAAGGATTTGGGTACAAACGAGACAGAAAGTATTTAGAAACAGATGTACTGCCTCCTGACTTTACTGAGAAGTGGATGGCAAATATAGCCAAGGTACAAAAAGAAAATTTCTCAATAATCGTGTATGAGAACTGGCGAAATATTCCTATTATTTGGGGTGAAATGAAAAAGTACTGGAAAATAAAAAACATGCTTGTTTGGCACTTACCAAACAGACATCAAGGCTTTGCTGCAAAATACAAGTTCTTCTCAAAACACGATATTGCAATGGTTGGTGCATCACCAAAAGCTGACATTCCATTTAATCTTGAGCAAGAAGCTGATGGACTACAAGAAGAGTATGAAACAGCACTTTACGCAATAGCTGGAAAACCCCACTGGGAGGGGTACCAAAAAGGTAAAAAGACTCAACCAACAGATTTTATTGAATTTCGATCATCTGATGAGAAAAACTCCGGGCAAGGAGTAGTGTTTGGCACTAAACCAGTTGAGATTTTAATTCCATACATAAAAGTATTAACAAAACGAGGAGACTTAATTGTTGAACCATTTGGTGGTAGTGGTTCAACTCTTATTGCAGCTGAGAAATTGAAGCGCCGCTGTTATGTTATGGAAAAGTCTCCTGTCTATGCCGAAGTGATTAAAAAACGCTGGGAAAATCTATCTGGTAAAAAAGGAGTAAAAATATCATGAATAGTATTACAAATCGACAAGAAAAAGAAAAACAAAAAATAGTTGAGATGCTTAAGAAAACGCCAATTGTTCATATTGTTTGTGAGAAAACAGGAATTAGCAGGGCAACATACTACAGATGGCGAAAACTTGATGAAGCATTTGAAAAAGAAACCGATGAAGCGCTGGCAAACGGAAAACAGCTTATAAATGACTTGGCGGAGTCACAGTTAATATCAGCAATTCGTGAAAGAGAACTTACTGCTGTCATCTTTTGGCTAAAGCATCACCATACAGATTATTCAACTCGTGTCGAGCTACTCGGAAATGTACAACATGAATATAAGCTAACCGAGGAACAAGAGCAGCTTATCGTAAAAGCATTAACTATGCTACAAAAATCTAAATAATATATATGAAAACACAACTACTAACAAAAGAACAAATGCTACAAATTGCCCATGACCAGGAGCTAAGAAAACGACTATCTAGTGAAAAAATTGGTTATTTTTTCGCCATATATTTATCGCATCACTTTGATGTCCCTCTTGCCTCATTTCACTATGAGTTCTTCCGGATCGCTGAAAATGATAAAATTCCCCTTTCAATTATTCTTGGGTTTAGAGGATGTGGTAAGTCAACTATCTTTAGTCTTTGTTACGTTCTTTGGTCAATTCTTGGTAAGCAAAAAAAGCATTTTGTCCTTATCTTTACCAAAACGCAAATGCAAGCAAAATATATTACAAAAAACCTCACTCGCGAACTAGAATATAACTCTCTATTAAAAGCTGATGCTGGCCCATTTACTGAAGATAATTCAGAAATGTCATCATATACTATTTATCTAAAAGATTACGATGCGCGTATTACTGTTGCCTCGGTTGAACAAAACATTCGTGGCATTAGAGAAGGAAATGTAAGACCTGAGGTTATTCTTTTAGATGACGTTGAGGGTCTAGAAGACACAAACACGGTGGAAGGTCGTGAAAAATTATTTACTTGGTACACAAGAGATGTCTACTCATTAAAAGCAAAAAAGTTTCGCTTTATTATCGTTGGGACGCAACTTCACCCCGATGATCTAATTGGAAGACTGGCTACTCGCATTCTTGAGAAAAAACAAAAAGGAGTTGTCCGTAGATATCCCATTATTTCTCCAGGTGGAAGAATTACCTGGAAAGGAAGATATCCTGACAAAAAAATAATTGAGGAAGAAAAGCAAAATATTGCCAGTGATAGAGCTTGGGAAAGTGAGTACATGCTAAACCCCCAAGCAGCAATTAGCGCAATTATCAAACCTGAATGGATTCATCGTTACGACCAAATGTTATCAAATTATTACCTTGTAAATACGGGAGTTGGTATTGATGTAGCAATATCAAAAAAGACAGGATCGGATTATACAGCAATGGTTACAACAAAAGCATATAAAATGGATGGAAAACCATATATTTTTATTCAACCATATCCAATTAATGATAAATATGACTTCCCAGAGCTTCTTGATCAAATTAAACTTTTATATAACAGTATTGGTGGAGGAATATCTTCGACGTTTTATTGTGAAGCAAATGGTTTTCAGCCGGCAGTTATTCAAGAATTAGAACAACAGGGAATTACGCTTGAAGATGTAAGAGTAACTGTTGCAAAGGAAAAAAGACTTGAAGCGGTAAGTTCATGGATGAGAGATGGAAAAATATTATTTCCAGAAGAAGGATGCGAAGAATTAATAAAACAAATTTTATATTATGGAACATATAGGCATGATGATTTAATGGACGCATTTACAATGGTCTGTATCAAATTAATGGAAGAGTTGAATAAGGCAGAACCTAATGTTACGTGGCTTGAATTTGATACCCCTGTACGGAATGGGCTTTCATTCAATAGATAAGGCAATTATCACTCAAGTAGTCTTAAAGTCCCACTGCACAATAAGAAAATTATTCAGAGCTAACCCTGAATCCAATGCAGCCTTTAGCCAATGAAGTTGGGTATTACGAATACTATCTTTTTTAAATCTTTTAGATTCTAAAAATAGTGTTCTTTTATCTTTCCAAGCAAGTATGTCCCAACAGCCTGAATATGAATTACCATTTTGAACTGCTATTTTTGCTAGGAGGTTTTGATGGTGCAGGTCATTTAATGGTTCAACTGCCTGTTGAGTTAATGGTGCATCCAACCAGTTAACAAAATAATATGGATTATTCCCTTTTGAAGCATATGTTTCCACCCATCTCGCTGACCAGCCATTTTTTAAAATAGTACGTTGTATTGCAAGTTCTGCAAACATTGGGATTTCATCATAATTTACTAATGGTTTTCCGCCAAACGTATTTTTTATACTAGCACCCTCCCACTTTTTGAATGCTAAAGTTGTTGCAGGTAATGTATATTCAACTCCGTTTAGTGTATAAGATTCTTCATGATCGGGAACAAAAGTGGCTGGATATTTAAAGTTTTGCATTGTTGCAGTATACAGAATCTTGTCTTTTTCTGCTAGCATTTTGCTACTAGACTTCCACCTCTATTTGCGGTACTTTACCGTTAATAATAGTAGAGTACAAATAATATGCGAACTAAGTCAGATAGTCATGATAATGGAGTAATTCAATATTGCCTTTATGCTAGGAAATCAAGTGAATCTGATGAACGGCAAACAATGTCAATTGAATCTCAAATTGATGAGATGCTGTCCTTAGCAAAGAGAGATAATCTCAAAATAAAAGAAGTTAAAAAGGAAAGCCACTCCGCAAAGTCATCCGGTACTCGCCCTGTATTCATGGAGTTATTACAAGAAGTTAGGTCGAAGAAATTTAATGGAATACTCACGTGGGCACCTGATAGGCTTTCTCGTAATGCAGGAGACTTGGGATCTGTAGTTGATCTAATGGATCAGGGAAAACTGGTGAAGATTCAAACTTACTCGCAAAGCTTCTCCAATAGCCCAAATGAAAAATTCCTTCTGATGATTTTATGTTCCCAAGCAAAGCTTGAGAATGATAACAAAGGAGTAAATGTGCAACGCGGAATGAGAGCAAAATGTCTGATGGGCTGGCGTCCCAGCATTGCACCAGTTGGCTACTTAAATCAAATAGGCGATGGGCATACTGATGAATTAATCGTTCTTGACCCAGAGCGTTCACAGTTTGTAAAACAAATGTTTGAAAGAATGGCGCATCAAGGGCATTCTGGAAGAACAATAAAACTCTGGCTTGATAGAATTGGATTTGAAACAAGAAATGGGAAAAGACTCGCAGTAAGTAAAGTATATGCAACTCTTAAAAATCCATTTTATTATGGCGAATTTGAATTTCCACTAAGAAGTGGCACTTGGTATAAAGGAAAACACACCCCTTTAATTACAAAAGAATTATTTGACAAAGTTCAGATACAGCTCCAAATACAACCGAATAAAGGATATAAGAATAAACTCTTTCCATTCAAAAGTATTTTCAAATGCGGTGGATGTGGTGGAGGAATAACAGCTGAGGATAAATATAGAAAACTTCTCAATGGAAGGGTTGTAAAACATGTTTACTACCACTGCGCAAGATCATTAGACTATGAGTGCGATGAACCCTATATTACAGAAGCAGATCTCATCAAGCAACTTATTGCAAAGATAGATGTGATTAAGTTTAATCACGCAGGCATTAATAGAAAGATTCAAGAAGATATTGAAAGGTATCATAGACTTAAAACTCAAGTACTTCACCAAGAATTTGTTGATGGATACTTGGCTGAGTTTAATAGGATTCCTGAAAACGCAGCAGATAAACAGGAGATGACAAAAAACTATCTTATGCATGTTTTACAAATTGGTACAGCAGAGGAGAGACAAGAAGAACTGACATTTATTAAAACGCGATTTATTATTTCTCAAAGAGAGATTATCATACAAAAATAGCTTCAAATCTGGTCATCGATGTTTTTCTCGTGGTTCAATAGAGTGTTCTATGTGAGAATAATTTTTCAACAATACAGGATTAAGAAACAGTTTTCGAACGAATCCAACAAATAGTAGGAAGCAGCTTCAACCTAAACGAGTCTAGCCTTCGGGTTGCGTAGAATACTATGAGTTGTGTAGCGCCTACGGGATTCGAACCCGTGATCTTCTGGATGAGAACCAGATATCCTAAACCGCTAGACGAAGGCGCCTTTTACTTGACATATGGGCTATGGCGGTTTACCCATATTATATCATTTTTTGGTCAGCTATGGATGTTGACAAATTTATCAATTATCTATATAATACTCAAATAGTTAGATTATCTAATAGTTATGGATGAAGATATAAACTCTGAAATTATTGATGCCTTAGGTAGGGTTGCGAGGATGCTAAAGCATAAAATGTCTTTCCATTCCAGAAGATCAAATATAACAATACTTCAATTTGAAGCGTTGTGGTGTATTAAAAAAAGCAAGCATGTCCACATGAGAGATATCGCAAACCATTTTTCAACCACAATGCCTACGGCAACGTCATTGATAAATAAGCTTATAGCAACGAAACTTGCAGTAAGAAGAAATGATAGCAGAGATAGAAGAATTGTGGGAGTTAGTTTGACAAGGCAAGGCGAAAAACTCTTAAGAGATTTGATAAGACAAAGAGAAGGCAAGGTAAATAAACTTTTGTCTTTTCTGTCCATTTCGGACAAAAGAGAACTCTCAAGAATTTTACAGAAGATGATTGAGAAATCGGAAAACTATGAAAAATAAACTGTTTAAAAAACAAACTTTAAAATATGGTGTTATTGCAATAGCTATTGTAATAACAGGTATTTTTACAGTTACTTTTTTTGCAAACGCGGCGCAGCGTCCGGAAACCAAGACTGCCAGTGTCAAGGTAATAAATAACGATATTATGGCGTCAGGATCATTAGCCCCTCAAAATCAAGCTACGTTAAATTTTCAGACCGGAGGCAAACTGACTTATCTTCCATTCAAAGAGGGGGATAAGATTTACCAGGGTGAAACAATTGCAGAACTTGATACATATGCTTTGCAAAAAGAGCTGCAGATAGCGGCAAATAGTTATGAAGCTCAAAAAAATGCTCAAAACCAAACTTTAGAAGAGCAGCAGGCAGGTGTTGCCGAAGGACGGAAACGCACCGATTTGGATACATACAATAAAAATGGTTATTCAGCAATTACCGAAGCAACAGTTATTTACGATGCAGTGAAAAGAATTGTTGATGATGCTGATCTGGCCCAAAATTCGGCACAGCTTAATATTGATCTTGCTAATTATGCGTTAAGTCTTGCAACTTTAACCTCGCCAATTAATGGGGTAATCTTACATGAAGATGTGACCAGCTCTGGAGTTAACATTACTCCTCTTACTGCATTTACGGTTGCAGATCCCAGTAGTATTGTTTTTAGCGCAAATGTAAGACAGCAGGATATAAATTTCATAGGTGTCGCAAATAGCGCAACAGTAGTCTTGGACGGATTAAACGGCAAAAAATTTCAGGGTGTAGTTGACAGGATATATCCTCAGCAGAAGTTAGATTCAAGTGGAGAAAAAGTTTATAGGGCAGATATAAAGCTGAACAACTTGCCAAAAAACGCAAAATTCGGGCAGAGCGGAAGCGTACTTATAAAAAGCAATTTTAGGCAAAAAGTAATTCTCGTTCCGTCATGGACGGTTCTTGCCGATTCACATGTGTGGGTATTATCAGATAATAAACCTGTTTTTAAAACCGTAAGTGTGGGTAGTACTTTTGACGGGCAGACGGAGATTCTGAGAGGGTTGTCCGATACGGATAAAGTGATAACGAATCCAAAGTCTATACTTGCTAAGTTATATTCGATATTGTGAAAAACTTATTTTCTAAAATAAAAGAACCAAAGGTAGTAAGAGCTTTAATTATTGCCGCAGTGGCAGTTCTTGCTATAGGTGGGTTTCTTTTCTATCAGTTGCAAAAAGACAGGATTTCTATAGAAGATTCGTTAATTCAGGCTCCGATAACCTCGATCTCTCCGGATTCCCCCGGAAAGATTCTTTCAATAAACGTTCATGACGGTGAAAGGGTTACCAAGGGAGAAACCTTGGCCGTTGTCGGAAGTAATGATTTGAATGCTTATCAGGACGGAATTATCGTCTCGACCGATAATGAAATCGGGAGCATTGCTACTTCCCAGACCCCAGTTATTCAGATGGTTAACCTTTCGGATATGAGAGTAGCCGGAACGATAGACGAGAATAAAGGTTTAAATAAAATTAAAGTAGGGCAAGCGGTTTCATTTACGGTTGACGCATTGCCGGGAAAAACTTTTTGGGGGTACGTCGATGAGATAAGCCCGAGCGCCAAACAGACTGCTCTTCAATTTACGGTATCAAGCGAAAGGCCAACCCAACAATTCATTATTTATGTAAATTTCAACTCCTACAAATATCCTCAGATTCTAAACGGCATGTCCGCCAAGCTGATGGTTTACACAAAGGTCCCGCAATAAAAGCTGCATGAAGAAAGAGAAAAAAAATAAGCCTGAAGAAAAAAAAGGTTTCACAAGCAATGAGATAATTGTCCTTTTAACCGTAATGATCGCAAGCTTTTTGGGAAGATTGGACGGAACAGTGGTAAACTTGGCACTTCCCAAAATAATAATTGATTTTGGGATTACGGTTGATCAAGCCAGCTGGATTGCTACAGCCTATATTATCGCCAATGCCATCTTCGTTCCCATATTCGGCAAACTTGGGGATTTAATAGGACGTAAACCTTTGTACCTCTTTGGAATAATAGGATTTGTAATTACTTCCATGCTGGCCGGCCTTTCCGCAAATCTTTCCTCATTGATATTTTTTAGGATTTTGCAGGCAATAACGGTTTCGATAGATTACCCTCTGGCGCTTTCTATTATAGCTTTCACTTTTCTTGACAAAGGGAAAAGAGCTCAGGCTATGGGGCTTTGGTCCGCGGTTTTTGGGGTCGCAGCGGTATTTGGACCTCTTTTAAGCGGTCCATTGATCGATAATTTCTCCTGGAGGTCGATATTCTATATTAATATTCCATTTGGAATATTGGCTACTTTTATGGCATGGAGATACATAGAAGAACCCGTAATGAAAATAAAAGGAATTAAAAATTTTGATGTTTGGGGTTCGATTTTACTCGGAATAGGCTTGGGGGCTCTTGTTTTTGTTTTAGACCAAGGGCAGTCCTGGGGATGGATAAGCGTAAATAGTATTATATCTTATGTTGTAACAGCACTGTCCTTAGTTTGTTTTCTGTGGATCGAGAATAGACAGCCAGAGCCAGTTGTGGACCTTAACTTTTTTAAAATCCCCGAATTTACGATATCTTTAATCGTTTCTTTTATAACCTTTATGGGGCTTATAGGCGGAATTTTCTTACTGCCAATTTTTGTCCAAACATATATGGGATATAGTGTTACCAAGACCGGGTATTTATTTATCCCCATGGCTTTTGGAATGCTTGTCTCCGCACAGTTTGGCGCAAGACTTTCGGTTAAATATCAACCCAGATACATAATATTTGCAGGGCTCGTCTGGTCTTCTTTTATATTGTACCTTATGTCGGGCATAGATTTAACGTGGTCTTTTACACATTTTGCGGTTCTCTTATCCTTTTTTGCTCTTGGTCTTGGTTTTACTTTTGCGCCCTTAACCAACGCTGCAATCTCAACCGTTCCTTTGCAGGAAGTAGGAATTGCATCTTCGCTTCTTGCCTTGGCAAGAAACATTGCCGGAGCTTTCGGGATTGCTATTTTTGCCACAATTCTTACCAATAGCGCAAGTTCAGCAATACTTAATGTGCAAAAGTATTCCGTTATACATACCTCAGATCCGAATATGTTAAAACAGATGGCATTTTTAATGGTAGTTAAGGCAAATTTAGTTTCTTTTAACACAGTATTTCTTGCTTCCATGGTTTTTACACTTATGGGAGCAGGCGCAGCGCTTTTCTTAAAAGAGTCGGTAAAGGATTATGAAGGTAGAGTCGAGATTGGGGAGACAGGTATTTAAGCGTTACGACATAAAGACTAACGAGCTAATATAAAAGAATAGAACCAGAGTCTGGAAGTTGCATTATTCATTTTTATTAAAAACCTAGATGCATCTTTAGTTTGTTGGAGTAGTGCTTTTCCTGTATAATCTTTTTGTGGAGAAAATTTTTCTTTCAGTTGTTATTCCTTCCTACAACGAAATGGCGAATCTTCAAAAAGGGGTTTTAGATAAGGTCGTGCACTTTTTGAACAAACAAAAATATTCTTATGAGGTTATTGTTGTTGATGATGGCTCAACAGATGGGAGCGTAAAATTTGTAGAAGATTTTTTAAAAGAAAATCCAAATTTTAGACTTTTCAAAAATCATCATCTTGGCAAGGCAGGAGCTGTGACTTTTGGAGTGCTTAAGGCAGCTAGTGAATATATTCTCTTTACAGACATGGATCAGGCAACGCCTATAGAGGAAGCTTCTAATCTCTTGCCATATTTTGAAAAAGGTTTTGACATTGTCATAGGTTCTCGTCATGGAAGAAGACAAGGTGCTCCGTGGACGAGACTTGTTATGGCAAAAGGCATGATATTTCTTCGAAGTTTGATTGTAGGTATTTCGGGAATTTCTGACACTCAGTGCGGATTTAAGATGTTTAGAGGAAATGTTGCAAAAAAACTTTTCGAAAGAATAAACTTAATTAATAATGGTTTCTCCAAAATTTCAGGATCTAAAGTTTCAGCCGGGTTTGACGTAGAGCTTTTATATCTTGCGCAAAAAATGAAATATAAGATTAAAGAGGTATCTGTAAATTGGCTTTATGTTGAGACCCGAAGAGTGAGTCCGATTAAAGATTCAATAGATGGCTTATTGGACCTTATTAAAATTAGAATCAATTCAGCAAAAGGGGTCTACGGGTAATGACAAATTTTAAATTTAAAATTCCAAATTTAAAATTATTAAGCCTTGGATACCTGATAACACTTATAGGTTTATTCTTGTATTCTTTTACCCAAGTCGATCTTAGTTTGACCTTATCAAAATGGTCTGTTTGGCAGGTAATTGAAAAATTTTTTCAGCAAATAGGCTATTTTAGCCGGCCTTTATCAACAGCCTTTTTTCTTGCGCTTATTATCTTATTATTTATCTTTTATGTTTTATTTCTTTTTCTTTCCTATAAAAATAAGATTAATAGAAAACAAGTGTGGTGTCTGATTATATTAACAGTTATAATTTTACTTTTTTCCTACAATGCATTTTCTTATGATTTATTTAACTATATATTTGACGCAAAAATCATAACGCATTATCACCAAAACCCATATATTCATCGCGCTCTGGATTTTCCAGGTGATCCGATGCTTTCTTTTATGCACTGGACACAACGAGTTTATCCGTATGGTCCTTTTTGGTTAGTTCTGACTGTGCCTCTATCTTATTTGGGCTTTGGTTTTTTTCTGCCAACACTTTTTCTTTTTAAGGCTCTGGCGTCTTTATCTTTTTTAGGTATAATCTATTATCTTGAGAAAATCCTTAACAAACTAGGTGTCAAAAATAATATTTTTAATTTAGTTTTTTTTGCTTTTAATCCATTAGTTATTCTTGAAGAATTGGTCTCGGCGCACAACGATATTGAAATGATGTTCTTAGCAGTTTTGTCCATATACTTGTTTATGAACATGAAATATACGCGTCCAGCTTTATTGTTCATCATTTCTGCTGCAACAAAATTCGCAACAGTATTAGCTTTGCCCTTTTTTATTCTTTCATATCTTAAATCAAAAGGCCAAAATATTTCCTGGGATACAGTGTTTCTTGTCACCTCTTTCTTTATGGTCATTGCCGTTGTTATTTCTTCCATTAGAACCGAATTCCAACCCTGGTATATGATTTGGGTTTTACCTTTTGTAGCACTTTTGACGAGACAAAAATGGGCGATGATTATAAGTATCGTGTTTTCCCAAGGAGTTTTATTACAATACCTGCCATTTCTTTATACCGGTGCTTGGAATCCGCCCATACCAACGATAAAGTTTTGGATTATAATAGGATCTTTACTTGCGGGGATAATTACCTCTTTCGTTTATTTAATTATTAAACGGCAATTTGTTTTGAGAGACTTATTTAGATGATTTTAAAATTTCTGAAAAATAATTTCTGGCTAATCTTGGCTGTAGCCTTGGCTTCTCTTTTGAGAATCTTATGGCTTAACAGTGTGCCGCCGGGAATTGGCGGAGACGAGCTTGTCTATATTATAAATGCCAAATTTATTTTGCTTAAATGGTCTGATATTGCCGGTACCTGGAATCCTTTATCAATTTTTGTTTTTCACTATCCTTATGGACAATTTCAGGCTGAACTTCCGTACTTTTTGCTATTGCCCTTTTTTAATTTTCTTCCTCTTATTGAGGGAGCCAAATTCTCCTATGCCCTGCTAAGTATTTTTACTATTCCAGTAATCTATTTATTGACAGAAGAACTATTTTACAGAAAGACAGCAGTTATAGCCGCATTTATAGCGGCAATTAATCCCTGGTTTATTTTTATCGGCAGAACAGCTTATGAGTCGGTTCCCGCTACTTTTTTCTACCTGCTGTCTTTTCTAATTTTGATCAAAGCAAAGAACTGGAAGATTTTATGGTCAATTCCTTTTTTGGTTTTGTCCTTTTACTCTAACATAGAGACCAAGCTTATCTTTTTCCCGCTTGTCCTAATTATTTTAATCTACGTTTTCTACAGGAATAAAAAAAGATTCCTTAAGCAGTATTTAATAATCGGTTTACTTTCTTTCTTGCTAACTCTTTTTTTTTCTCTGGCAATAAAGAACAACCCTTCTTATCCCAGGCTTTCGGAAATTTTTACAATCGGCAATCCTCGGATTTCTCAAATTGTTAACCAAACAAGAAAAATGACTATTGAGACCCCCTTAACTTCTATTTTGGAGAATAAAGCTACAGTCTATTTGGGACTTTTAACATCAAAATTATTTAACTCAATTTCTCCCAGCTATCTTTTTTTAACCGGAGACAATTTCTATGGTCTTTATGATCATGGACTTTTGTATCCGATAGATGCATTATTTTTGGTATTTGGAATAATATTTATTTTTATAAAAGACAAGAAAAAGTTTTCTTTCTTGATCCTTTTGACTCTACTGGCTTTAGTTCCTCATGTTTTGCACGGTGCAAGTATTAGTAATTTTACACCTCATCTCGTGTTACTTTTCCCAATTCTGATTATTTTTATAGCCGTCGGCATTGATGGCATTTTAAAAATGGCAGATTATAAATTTACTCCTGTTTTAATTGTAGCTTTATACGTTTTTGCATTTATGAACTTTTTTAATACCTATTTTTATCAGTATCCGCTTAGAGGAGCTTTTGATTTCAGATTGAGACTTTTATCCAGATATATAGCTTTGGCAAGTTTAAAAGGAAAGGTAACATTTTATAGTCCAAGCGTTGAGGATGCTTTTACCAAGTATATTTTTTATACTAATAACATTAATAGAAATACAACAGATAAAATTTCTGGAGCGTTTAAAAATCATGACTACCGGTTGGGAAATACCAGATTTACAAGTTGCGCAAAGCCTGATCTTACTAAGGGGTTGTCTATAATAGATGCTGAATGCAGAGACTATGGTAAGGATATAAGACACATTTCTATCGCAGACGTCTCTGATGGCTTTCAAGCTTTTAGAATTTATAATGATACTGTTTGCAAAAATATAACGCTAAACCCGTACCCGATCGGTATAAAACTTTCTGATTTTTCGGTTGAAGATTTAAGCGCTGATGTTTTCTGCAAAACTTTTGTAACCGCAGATTAAACTATTTGCTTTTGATTTTATCCTTTAGGTATAATCTTTCTATATGAGTCTTATCAAAAGAAACTTATTTTTTGTTTTTTTGCTAGGCATAGCCATTCTTTATTCAGTAGGACGTCTATACGATCTTCTTTCTCTTCCGATTTTTACCGATGAAGCAATCTATGTTCGTTGGGCGCAAATTGCCAATAATGATGCCAGCTGGCGTTTTATCTCATTAACCGATGGCAAACAGCCGCTATTTGTTTGGCTGGAGATGATCTCCATGCGTCTTATTCATGACCCCCTACTGGCTGGTCGTTTGGTGTCGGTGGCGGGAGGTTTTGCCAGTATGATCGGTATATTTTTGTTGGGCCGCGAAGTTTTTAAAGATAAATGGGTGGGGATAGTTGCCGGTATGATATATGTGTTATTCCCTATGAGTTTAGTTTATGACCGGATGGCACTTTATGATAGCCTGGTTGCGACATTTGCAGTTTGGGCACTTTATTTGGCAGTGATTTTGGTTAGAAGAGTACGTTTGGATATGGCTCTTATTCTTGGTATGGTTACCGGTGGGAGTGTTTTGAATAAAACTTCGGGGTTTTTTAATATTTATCTTTTGCCACTGGCGGTATTGATTTTTGATTGGGGCAAGAAAAAAAGACAAGAAAGAATTCTTAAATTGCTGGCTTTTTTAATCCTGGTAGTTGTATTGACCTATTTTTATTATTCCGTGCTTAGATTATCTCCGTTTTTTTATATCATCAATGAGAAGAATGCGCTTTTTGTTTATCCTCTTTCGCAGTGGTTAAAACATCCTTTTAACTTTTTCATAAGCAATATGTCTGCGATAATCAACTGGTTTTATCTGTATATGACTTGGCCAATTATTTTAACCGCGATACTTTCTTTTTTTATTGAAAAAAAATATTTGCGGGAAAAGCTTTTTCTGCTATTTTGGGGTGTTCTTCCCATGTTGGGTCTTGGTCTTTTTGGCAAAACTCTTTATCCGAGATTTATCCTTTTTATGACCATGCCTTTTATACCTTTATCAGCTTTCTTTATAAGTCATTTATATACAAAGTTTAAGCATAAGTGGATATTCGCAGTTATTGTTATTGTAATATTTTTTCTGTCTATCAGAGCAGATTATTATATTTTGCATGATTTTGCCAAAGCGCCTATTCCTGTTGAGGATCTAAATCAATACAACAACGACTGGCCATCAGGAGGAGGGGTAAAAGAAGCGGTTTCTTTATTTGGAGACCAAGCTCAAAAACAGAAAATTTATATCGGAACAGAAGGAACATTCGGTTTGATGCCTTACGCACTGCAAATTTATCTTGGTAAAAATCCTAACATACAGATAGAGGGTTTTTGGCCTATCTCGAGTCAAATTCCGTCACAGGTAGCTGTAGAGGCTCACAGGATGCCAACTTATTTCGTATTTTACCAACCTTGTCCTTCTTGCCTTACTGCTGGCTTTGCGCCTGCCAGCTGGCAAAATCTGTCACTAGTTTATCAATTTCAAAAGCCTACCGGCTCAAGATATTTTTCAGTTTACAAAGTAAACCCGTAAGTAATTTTATAAATGAAAATAAAAAGACCTTGGTTTATTTTTCTTCTATTTTGTCTTGTTACGGGGATATTTTTTTACCAAACAATCCTCAAGGGCTACGTGCCTTTTCCTGGAGATCTTTTAGTTGGACATTACGCTCCTTACGATTCGTATCCTTTTTTAGGATATGCTCCCGGTGGCTATCCCAATAAAGGACAAGATTTTGATGTTTTGACGCTTTTGTATCCGGCTAAGGAGCTTGCGATGGATTCTCTGAAAAATGGAATAATTCCTCTTTGGAATCCATATGTTTTTTCAGGTAATCCAGAGCTAGCTGCTTTACAAGCAGGAGCATTTTACCCCTTAAACGTAATTTTTCTTTTTCTGCCTTTTACTCAAGCATGGAGCGTCTTTATTTTTCTTGAACCAATTCTAGCATTTTTTTTTACCTACTTATTTTTAAAAGAACTAAAACTTTCTACAAAGAGTTCTTTTTTCGGAGGATTGGTTTTTGCCTTTTCGTCTTATAACACAGTATGGATGGAATATGGGAACATAGGGCATGCTATACTTTGGTTACCTCTGGCGCTTTTTGCGTTTTTGAAGCTTAAGAGTAAACCAAATATTCTGAGTTTCACTTTTCTTGCTTTGTTGCTTACTTTCTCTGTATTGGCAGGACACATACAAGTGACGATATATCTTTTTATTTTTGTTTTAGCATTTTGTCTTTTTGAAATTTGTTTTATCAGAGGGTCTAAAAAACGTTTACTTTTATATACATTTCTTTCTTTTCTTTTGTCTTTGGGAATTTCCGCTGCACAGTTAATTCCTGCCATTGAGCTTTTTCTAAACTCTTCAAGATCATCTTATGGCTCCTCTATCTACAATTTACTTATTCCGTCATACCACATAGTAACTCTTTTTGTACCAGATTTTTTTGGTAACCCCGCAACCAGAAATTATTGGCTAAACGGGACATATATAGAACGAGTTTCTTATATTGGAGTGGTGCCTCTTCTCTTTGTGATAAATTCTTTTTTTTCAAAGAAAAATAGGTTTTTTTGGTTTTTCCTAATAAGTGCTATTGTCTGCCTTTTGCTCTCATTTGACACATTCATAGGTCGTCTTATTTATTCGGTTAATATTCCAGTTTTGTCTACTTCTGTTCCAACCAGAATGATGTTTGTCTTTGGTTTTTCAGCAAGTATCCTTTCCGCTTTTGGGTTGGAATATTTTCTAAAAGAGTATAAACTCAGAAAATTAATCAAAGCATTTTTTATTATAGGAGCAGTGTTTGCGTTTTTTTGGATTTTTGTGTTTTTTGCTCCGACAATTTTTAAAAGCTTTTCATGGATTTCAAATCTTTCTGTGTCAAAAAGAAATCTTATACTCACATCTTTAGTAATTTTTACAGCAGGAATTTTCATTTTCTCGATATTGAAAGTAAAAG
>CAYZEE010000002.1:0-46635 GCA_964477485.1 uncultured Gammaproteobacteria bacterium | reverse complement strand
CTTCTATAATTCTGTCTTTTACACCTTTGATTTTAACATCTTTTACATTATTTTCAATCTTTATGTGTTTTTTTCCAGCAAGATTGTTAATTTTTTTTATTGAAGCATTGACAGATGAGGGTAAAGAAAATTCTTCAACTTTTTTTATAGACGTCCCGTTTTGAGCAAGTTCTAAAAGATCATCCGATAATATCTGCAAACCCAATACTTCCTCAAGATTGCTTTCCAAAAGCCTTCTTGCTTCTTCCAAAGTCATTTTTCTATTTCTAAGCCCGACCTCGATTTCAGATCGAAGAGATGTCAGAGGAGTCCGAAATTCATGAGAAGAATCTGCTATAAATCGATTTTGTTCATCGACCATATTTTTAATCGGGCGGAGCGTTAATCCTGCTAAAATATATCCCGCTCCTCCCGCAAAAATCATAATTCCCAAATTTAACAACACCAAAGCTATAATAAATCTGCTTCTCGCACCCGCTATTTCCTCTGGAGCTATTCGGCCTAGTCTTGAACCACTTATATTCTGTAAAACTGTTCCTTCATGAAATCTAACTTGAAATTTCTCAAAATGTTCAAGTTCTCTGTTTATTCTCGCATAGATCGAGAAAGTGAAAATAAGACTTATTACAATTATTATTACAAGATACCAGGCAGTAAGTTTTATGCGCGCGTTTTCAAACATAGATTATTATCTCTCTCCGAATACATATCCTATTCCTCGAATAGTATGAATAAGTGTTTTTCTGCCTTTAAAAGGAGCATCAATCTTATTACGAAGAAGTTTAATAAAAGCTTCGACTGTATTTGGCAAAATATTGGCATCATAATCCCAAACATGATGAATCATTTGTTCCTTAGATACTATTTCCCCAACATTTCTCATAAGGTATTCTAAAAGAGCAAATTCTTTTGCCGATAACTGAACTGATTCCCCCGAACGTTTAACAACATGTGCATGGGTATCCAAAACCAAATCTGCAACTTTTAAAACAGATTTCATAACACTCTTCGGTCTTCTTAAAAGAGCCTTAATGCGTGCCAATAGTTCCTCAAAAGCGAATGGTTTTGTAAGATAATCATCCGCTCCGCTGTTTAACCCTTCGACTCTGTCCTCAATTTGTCCTTTTGCGGTAAGAAGAAGAATCGGAGTATGAATATTCTTAGTCCTTAAGCTTTTACAAATTTCAATTCCATCCATCCCCGGAAGCAAACGATCAAGAATTATGAGGTCGTATTCTTCTACTGACGCAAGATCAAATCCATTTGTTCCGTCATATGCCACATCAACCGCATAAAGCTCTTGTTCAAGGCCTTTCTTTATGGAATTGGCAATTTTATGTTCATCTTCGACTACAAGAATTCTCACAAGAAGAATTATACCAATATTTACTGAAAAATACCTGAAAATTTATACATAACCGGGGAAAAAATCAGTTTTAATCTTACTACGGCTTATTCCCATATTAAGCAAGGTTTCTTCAAATTCCTTTACCATCAAATGAGGACCTGAAAGATAAAAAATTCTTTCTTGATAGTCAGGCACCTCTTCTCTGATCATTTGCTCATTTATCCTGCCGACCCGTCCTTGCCAATTCGATGGTAAATTTTCTTTATTTGTTAAAACATAAACTGTTTTTATCCCAAATCTTGATTGTGCTTCATCAAAAACATCTTTATAAATAATTTCGGAAAAATTTTTGTCTGTATAAAAAAGGGTAATCGGGCGGCTTTCTTGAGTATCTAAAAGAGATTTAATCATGCTACGATACGGGGTTATCCCAATGCCGCCTGCGATAAAAACACATTTTTGATTAGGATTTTTCGGAAGAACAAAATTTCCCGCAAGTTGACCTGCCACTATCGTCTTATTTTCATCTAGCGTCCCCAGTGAATTTTTAAAACTGCTTCCATTAGGATAGAATTTTACCCCGATACGGATGGCCTGTTCGGTGGTAGAAGAAGCGAGTGTGAAATACCTTCTGTTGCCCCTAATATCTATTTTTTTATGAGGCAGGGTCCATTCCAGATATTGTCCCGGGAGAAAAGCTAATTTTTCGTTTGAAACGAATAGGAAATCAATTATATCAGGAGCTATTTGAATTTTTTGTTTTAAACTTAAGACCAACTTTTGCTTTGAGCTTACAAGATAAGAAAAGATATTACCAGCTACAAGAGCAAGCTCAGGAGTGGAATAAACTGAACCGAAATGTATTTGAGGAGCAAATAAAATTCCGACTATTAATCCATATAGAATCTGCAAATTTTCTGTGGGAGGAGTTGTTGCGGGTTCGGTCAGCATTACAAATCCTAAAAATAATAAAGCAGAATCCAGAATTATTCTAGGTAAAGTGGAAATGATACTTCCGCCGGAAGTAAGAATGAAAAAGATAGCAACGGCAATGGCAGAAGTAAAAAAACTTAATACCAAACTTGAACGTTGAATTTTTCTTACAATGAGGATTCCACCAAGAAAAATAAATGGGGCCATTGATACCGTACCGATCCACCAGCTTGCAGATTCCCTTAGGGCAAAAGATGTGACAACTACTGCTATAGCCGCAGGGTTAAAGATATGTTTTTTTCTAACTGCAAAAATATATTTTGATGAAACAGCCAAAACTGCGGCCCATCCCAAAAAGACCAATCCGTGAAATGATTGAACAGGAGTTATTATTAGTATTAAGATAAGAGCTGTGATGTGCGTTGACTCAGAATTTGAAGGTATCTTAAAAACAGCCGAAAAAATTTTATTCGTTACCCAGGAAATTATAATAATAAAAAGGGAAGAAATTAAAATCGCCTCAGATGAGATAGGAAGGATACCCAAAAAACCAAATATTGCTGCTATCCCCACCAAAGCAACAAGATAGTACAAAAGAAGTTTGTACATTGTAATTCTATCCAAAAAATAATCAATTTCGTTTATGATTTTGTACATATTTACTGAATCCTTTCGTATAGGTTGCCATTCCACCTTTATCCACCATGTACCCTTCAAAGCCGGAAAGCGAGGAAATAAAAGATATGCCTCTTTCTCCCATCGCAAAAGCGGCAGTTGCGAATCTATCTGCCTCATAAATATTTGGCCCAATTACTGTTATGCTAACAATATTATTGGACGCTAAGGCGTTATGAGGATTGTAAATATGATAGCCGCGAATATATGTACCTGATGTAGCAATTCCCTTATCTCTGGCTAAAATTACTTTTATTATTTGTTTCTGGTTAAAAGGATTTCTGATGCCAATTCTCCAAGTATTTCCTTTTTTATTTTCCCCTGATAGCTGAATATCCCCGCCCGCATCTATATAAAAATTCCTATAGCCTTTATCCTTAAGAAGATCTGCGGCATTTTGAATAGCCCAACCCTTTACAAGCCCTGCTGGTTCCAGCTTACCATTTCTTAAAATATCGAAATATCCATTGGTCAATTTTTTTGTTTCCTCACAGAGCCTAATTACCTGCTGCATCTCCAAGCTCCAATCCTTTTTTTTAAGTTCTTCTCTGTTAATTCTAGATATTTCACTGGTTTTTTTATATGTGCTGAAAATTTTATCAACATGAATAAAATAATCAAAAACTGATTTAATATCATCTTCTTTTACTCTATCCACAATCTCAATTGTTATCGGCATCCCCATAATAATCTTAGTTATTTTCATAGCTTATTTTTTTGCTTTAATAAGTGCGCTTGCCAAAGATTGAATGAAAGCCTCACTTGTATAAGTTGCGCCTGAAACAACATCTATCTGTGCATTTTGAGCCTGGATAGCTTCTTGTGTAAGATAAGGCATCGCTTGAGAATTTATTTCTATAGAAGTAGAACGATCATTTGGATACTGAAGAAATTTTACATCCACAACTTTTCCATTCTGAATGCTTGCTTGAACTTGCACATTTCCATAATAAGCATCAACAACATCTCCCGTATACGAACCGTCCATGTACGAACTTGTTGAAGGCGATATTGAAGGTGATATCGAAGGCGAAAAGATGTTTTTTTGTACTGGGGCAATCTGGGAAGTTACGACTGACTCTGTCTTTTTATGAATGAAATATATTATAAAGATAAAAATAACAAGGAAGGAAAGTAAGAATTTTTTCATATAGAAAGACACTAAAGAAGTTTCCTGAATTTTTACTGAAATTACTTTTTGTAATGAACTAGTTTGTAAATTTCAACAACTGAAACATTCCATCTCCCCGCAATCCCTGCTCTGCCGAAACCTGCAATTTCCCATAAAGAATAACCGAGCGGATGACAAGGCAGGCTTTCACAGACTACAAGAAGTTGCTTAGTGACACTTTTTCTTTGCGGGTCAACTTGAGGATTTTCTATAACCACAGGCGAACGATTCCAAAGAGTAAAAAAATATCTGTAGGCATAATCCGAGTCATTTCCGGATATTAAAGCGAAATTGAATGGTTTATTATCTGTTCTATCTACAACAAAACACGAAATCTCCTCTGCCTGTTTTAACTGTCTATTCGGTTCATATCGAAATGGGATACTATTTAAATTAAGAACGGTAATTCCAATAAAAATAATAATAGCAATAACAAGAAATTCCTTGTTTCTCCGGGCAAAAAAATCCAGCGCATTTCCAACAAGAAGAAACGGCAACGGAAACATAAAACCAAAATAGTAATCATAAATAGGTTTTTTGTAAAATCCAAACATAGCAATTCCAATAAAAAGCCAGAGAAGCAAAAGACTTAGTTTTGAGAAATCTGAAAATTTATGTTTTAAGTTTTGTTTTGACGACGCAACTTTGAAAAAATTATAAATAAGTATAGCTACGCTCACTATTCCTAACAACAGAGAGGCGTAATGCCATAAAACGATATTGGGATGTGCGTTTATAACTATTTGCTCTGGAGGCGGAAAATTCATAACGAGCCTCGCAAATACCCTGAAGAAGACATTAGAAATAATTTCAAAAAAACGGGCTCCCGCCCCTGTATTTCCTGAATGAAAGATAAAAGATGTTATGCTTCTAATGTTTGGGAATCCATGACGGATTTCAAATGCTAAAAGAGGAGACAGTCCTACAAGAAAACCTAAAAAAATAAAAAAAAATTTTTCCAAAATTTCTCTTACTGTCTTTGAGAAAGACGTACCGGCAGATCTTGCAAAAAATAATTTTACGACTAAAATATATATTGCAATTATTACTCCTAGAAAAGTGGCCAAATAATGAAGCTGCATTGCAATACCCAAAAGAATACCGGATAGAATAAATAATTTTGTGCTGTTTTTTTGCAAGGCTTTATATAAAGCATAAAGAGTTAAAAGAGAAAAAAAAGGCATAATATTTGGATTCCATGAAGATCTTGAATAAGCAATAACGATGGGAGAAATTGAATAAAGAAATGCGGCAATAAATCCTGCTCTTTTGCCTAAAAATTCACTTCCGATTTTAAATACCAGCCATACGGTAGCAATTCCGAAAAGAGCAACCATAACAGCCGGACCAACAGGATTGTAATTAAACAACCAAAGGAAGGGAGTTATAAAATAATAATAAATTGGTCCCAGAAAAAAACCTCCTACAGATGCTGTTGGACCAAGCAGAGTTAAGTGTCCATGAAGAATATTATACGCAACAAGGACATCTCTACCCTCATCTCCCAAAAATGTCATATAATCTTGGACCCTATAAAGCCGAAGAAATGCTGCTAGTAGAAGTATTAAAAATAAACATAAATTTTTCGGCCATAGGCCGATCATCCTTTGGACGAGAATTTTGTCCGGCTTTGCCGGAGAATTTTGAATTTGCGTCATTTGTGAGGTTTTTTACGCCAGATAACAAGGCTGTACATCGCAAAGTTCCAAATTAGAAGAAGTCCTGTCCCTAATATAAAATAGATGAAATAAAATCTTTTTCCTATGAAAGCATCTCCAAGAAATATTGCGCCTGTTTGAATAAAAATCACTCCAAAAGCAGATGTAACATAAAACTGAATCATTTTCCAAAAATATAAACCAAAGGTAGTAACTTTGTTTTCTTCGAATGTCCAAATGTTATTCAAATTGTAATTCGAGAATATTGCAAGAGCAGCTCCGGCTAAATTTGCCACTGATGGATCCCATTTAACAAAGTCCACTAAGCCTTTAAGAACTACCGCATTAATAATGAAACCGATTCCTCCAACTACCAAAAATTTCCCAAATTTCCCAAAAAGTAATTCCCTAATTCTAGTCAAAATTACAAACTTGACTACTTCTGTAATGTATCCTAGTGGCGCGATCTTAGATTTGCCCAGAGTTCTATCATTAAAATGAAAAGGAACTTCTCCGACTTTAAATCCATCTCTTATCGCTTTATGCAAAAATGAAATTTGGAAAATGTACCCTTTGTAATTTGTCAATTCTCCTTTCTCTTTTAGAAATACTTCGCTTCTTAATGCTCTATACCCCCCAGTCCAATCATGCACTGAAAATTTTGTAAATATGGCCCTTACAAAAAGATTTGCTACGATTGAGAATACTTTCCGTGGTAATGGCCAATTCTTGGGGATTGAGCCTCCATCACTGTATCTGTTACCAACAACCATATCGCATCCTTCATCTATCTTTTTAAGAAACTCAGGAATTTTCTTCGGGTCATGCTGAAGATCCGCATCCATTTCAAACATAATTTCAGCATTCATTTTGTCCACAGCGTATATCATAGCCCTAACATACGCTGCTCCTAAACCCTGCTTCTCTCCAATCGTAATCTCAATATTTCCCCATTTACTCATAAGTCTTCTTACCTCATCAGCCGTGCCATCAGGGGAATTATCATCAGCAACCAGAATATTCATATCATGATTCTTAATTTGGGGAAAAATATCATTCTCGATTATTGAGATAAGATTAGCTATGTTTTCTTTCTCATTGTAAGTCGGAATAATAATAACGGCCTTCATAATTTTATTTTAGATCACGCTTTTAAAATATTCTATTGTTTTTTGAAGTCCCTGGTCAATGCTTATTTCTGGCTCCCAATTCAAAAGCGTCCTAGCTTTTTCTATATCTGGCTTTCTCATCTTAGGATCATCTTCTGGCAATGGCTCGAATGCAATTTCCGAAGATAAGTGAACCATGCTCTCAATTAACCTAGCAAGTCCCAAAATCGTATTCTCCTTAGGATTACCAAGATTTATAATCTCACCCATTGTTTTTCCGGAAAACATTGCTTTTTTTATCCCGGAAATCATATCATCAATATAGCAAAAGCTCCGAGTCTGAACACCTTTTCCGTAGACAATGATTTTGTTGCCTGAAAGTGCCTGATTTATAAAATTTGAGACAACCCTACCATCATCAGCTCTCATTTTTGGGCCATAAGTATTGAAGATTCGTATAATCCGAGCGTCTGTATCGTATCTTCTTACATAAGCCATAGTCATTGCTTCTCCAAATCTCTTTCCTTCATCATAGACCGAACGAACTCCTGTTGGATTTACATTACCAAAATACTGCTCATTTTGAGGCGAAACTTCCGGATCTCCATACACTTCAGATGAAGAAGCATAGAGAAATTTCGCGCCAAAACTACGAGCGTACTCAAGAAGATTACGTGTTCCCAATGAATTTACAAGAAGAGTCTCGATCGGGTAATTGATATAGCTTTTTGGGCTCTTTTTGTTTGGCGACGCAGGAGAAGCAAAGTGAAAGATATATTTCAAATTCTGAATTATGTCTGTCCGGTCAGATAATCCTGGATTTTTAATTGGTACTGTTATATCATGTTTTATGAATTTGAATTTTGGATTTGAGATAAGATCCTTAATGTTTTCTTCGACACCCGTGATAAGACTATCAATACAAATTACATTATAATTATCATCTATTAAGCTTTTGCATAAGTGAGACCCGATAAAACCTGCTCCTCCTGCAACAAGTGCTGTCTGCATAAATTATTTATTGTTTCTTTCCCTCGTAAGATCAGCTTTTACCATCATTTCAACCAACTGTCTAAAACTGGTTTTAGGTTGCCAATTCAGCTCTCTTCTGGCTTTTTCCGCATTTCCTATAAGGAAATCAACTTCTGCAGGACGCATATGTTCTTCTTTACCAAAGACTACATATTTTCTCCAATTGTCTATCCCGACTGTCTTAAATGCAAGCTCCACGAATTCCTCGACACTATGATTTTCTCCTGTAGCAATTACATAATCATCAGCTTTTGATTTCTGGAGCATAAGCCACATTGCCTCAACATAATCTCCTGCAAAACCCCAATCTCTTTTAGGAGAGATGCTGCCAAGTTCCAGGTTTTTCTGTTTGCCAAGACTTATTCGAGCCGCAGCATGAGTTATTTTTCGTGTTACAAATTCAAGTCCACGCCTCGGGGATTCGTGATTAAAACATATGCCTGAACAGGCAAAAATATTGAAACTTTCTCTATAGTTCACAGTTATATAATGTCCATAAACCTTGGCTACTCCATAAGGACTTCTCGGATGGAATCTTGTTGTTTCTTTTTGAGGCGATTCAGTAACTTCGCCAAACATTTCAGATGATGATGCTTGATAGAATTTTATTTTGCGATTGATAGTCCTTATTGCTTCAAGAAGCCTGGTTACTCCAAGTGCCGTAAATTCTCCTGTTAAAACTGGCTGATTCCATGACGTCTTGACAAAAGATTGCGCAGCCAAATTGTAAACCTCATCCGGCTCGGATCTCATAATAGCTTCGGACAGGGAACTTTGATCAAGTAGGTCTCCCTGAATAAGTGTGATTTTATCCTCTATATCTTTTATTCTTTCATAATTAATAGTACTCGTTCTTCTTGTTAGTCCAAAAACTTTATACTCTTTTGACAAAAGCAGTTCAGCAAGATACGAGCCGTCTTGACCTGTAACACCAGTAATAAGAGCTCTTTTTGTCATAGTTTTAATTTTAAACAATATGTCTCCAATAATCTAGAGTTTCTTTTAGGGTTACATCAATAGGAATTCTCGGTTTCCAGCCGGAAAGCGTTGTAAATTTTGTTCTCTCACATACAAGTTCTGGGTTGTCAGAAGGCATAAATAACGATGGGTCTATCTTGATAGCGATCTTTTTCTTAGAAAGAGAAAGAAGTTTTTTTAAAATGTCGGAAATTTTATAAGATTTACCATAACCTAAATTATAAACATCCCCCTCTTTTCCTAATTCTATGGCAAGCGAATATGCATAAACCATATCTCTTACATCTGTAAAATCACGCTTGCTTTCCAGATTACCAACCGTAATAACAGGTTTTCTTTTCTCTTTTTCTATCTCAGCAATTTTTTTAGCAAATGCTGCTACCACAAAATTAGGCGATTGTCGCGGTCCAATATGATTGAACGGTCGAACTCTAATTATTTTGAGTTTATAGGATAAAAAATATTGAAGCCCTAAAAAATCTTGAGCTATTTTTGAAACAGCATAAGGATTAGTAGGTATAAGTTGCGTATCCTCATCTATTGGAAGATCTTTCTTCTTAACACTTCCATAAATTTCAGCTGAGGAGATAATAAGAATCCGGGTATTTTGCAAATCTTCCTTTCTTACTGCCTCCAAAACACTGAGCTGTGTCTTTATATTCTCTTCTATCGACTTTGCTGGATTGTCAAAACTGTCCTTTGGAGAAGTAAATCCTGCAAGATGAAAAATTAAATCCGGCTTTACTTCTCTTATAAGATCGCGCACCTTGTCAGCATCAAGTAAATTCAGTTTAACAAGATTTATTTTCTCTCTAACATTCTTAATGTTAACAAGGCTGTCTTCCGTTAGATATGTACCTGTAATATTCGTCTTCTTACCAAGAACTAAGAGCTCGGCTAAAAAGCTCCCTGCAAAGCCTGTTGTCCCGGTAATTAAGGCCTTCTTCATCTCCCAACTCCAACATAGGTAAACCCCATATCTCTTAGTTTTTGCGGATCATAAATATTTCTTCCATCGATAATAATAGGAGTTTTCATAACCTTTTTTATTTTATTAAAATCCAGTTCTTTAAACTCATTCCAGTCTGTAGCAACAATAACCAAGTCTGCTCCTCTTGCCACTTCATAGACATTGCTTGAAAATTCGATACCGGCTACCAGTTTCTTTGCGTTTTCCATAGCCTGTGGATCAAAGACTTTAATATGTGCTCTATCTTGTCTTAATAATTCTATAATATCTAAGGATGGAGAATCTCTCATGTCATCGGTGTTGGGCTTAAAAGAAAGACCAAGTATTCCAATAGTCTTTTTATTTAACTCTCCAAGCAATTTTCTTGCTTTCCTCACAATATCGCGCTTCGCCTGACTATTTATTTTTTCAACTTCATCCAGAAGAGCAAAACTATAATCATAATTTTTGGCAATTGCGGAAAGAGCCTTTACGTCCTTGGGAAAACAGCTTCCGCCATATCCAGGACCCGGAACGAGAAACTCTTTACCAATTCTTTTATCAAAACCCATTCCGTCAAGTACTCGTAGTCCGTCTGCCCCAACTAGCTCTGACAGTTTCGCTATGGCATTTGCAAATGAAATTTTAGTAGCAAGGAAAGAATTTGAGGCATATTTTATAAGTTCTGCAGTTTCAAGATTGGTAAGAACAAAATGTCCGTCAATAGGCTTATGAAGTTCTTTAAGAATTTTTTCTGCTTTTTTATTTTCCGTTCCTATAACAATTCTATCAGGATTTAAAGTATCGGCAATTGCAGTTCCTTCTCTTAAAAACTCCGGGGCAGAGGCAATGTCAAATTCTGCTTCCTTAGGCTTGACTTCCTCAATTATTTGTTTTATCCTTTTGTTCGCACCTACAGGAACAGTGCTCTTTGTAGCGACTACAGTATAACCGCGTAAATTTTTTCCAATAATCCCAGCTACTTCAAATATTCCCAATAGCTCTGCATCTCCTGTTTTGTTAGGCGGAGTCCCGATTGCTATAAAAACTACATCAGATTCCGCAACTGCAGGCTTATAATTGAGTGAAAAAAGTAGTCTCTTGGCCTTGATATTTCGCTTTAGAATTTCTTCCAGTCCAGGTTCATAAAAAGGGGGCACTCCTTTTTTAAGAGCATCAATTTTACTGGGATTCCTGCCAATAACCCAAACCGTGTTGCCCAAATCTGCAAAAATAGATGCACTGACAAGTCCTACATATCCATGACCTACAAATGTTATAGTCATATGTTTGTTATCAAGTCAAACCCCTCACTGAAAGCTTTCGGTTCAAAGCCCAGATGTTTAATTTTATCATTTTTCATAATACTTTGGAATGGTCTCGTTGCTCTTTGCTTATAAATCTTGTCTCTTGTTGTCGGATTTATCTTTGTAGTTAACCTGAATTTATCTTTTATTCTCATTCCAATTTTGTAAGGATCCTCAAAACTGCTTCCGGTTAAATGGAAAACCCCTGATGCATTTTTGGAAAGTAGAAATTCAATACCAAAAACAATGTCATCTATAAAAGTCGGGGTAAATGTTTCATCTTCGATTAGATCAACTTCTTTTTTGTTATTCAATAGCTCAAAAAGTGTCCAAAAAAAATCCTTTTTTAAAGGATTTTTGTAGCCATAAGGGAAAGAAATTCTTACAATTAAATCTTCCGAGGTATCTATTATACGTTCTCCAAAGTATTTTGTCATTCCATACCAATTTAGAGGACTTGGCTTTGAATTCTCATCATATTTATCTTTCCCCCCGAAAACAAAATCTGTTGAAATATAAACGAATTTCATCCTTTTCTCTTTAGCGGCATCATAAATATTTTTAGTTCCGTAGAAATTGACGGCGAAAGCGGATTCTCTTCCAAACAAATCCCCGATACTCCATCTCATTTTTTCTACCTCAAATTGCCCACCAATATTTTTCTTTATAATTTCCTGATCTTTTTTTTTGTCTTTTTCGCATTTGTCTACGTCTGTTTTTGCAGCCATGTGAATTACTACATCAGCTTCTTGATTGGAAAAAAAAAGATCGACCGAATCAATAACCGTTATCGTTACATCTTTTGACGTAAGGGGGATTATCTCATGTCTATCTTGCGTAAGCTTATGAAATCTTGAGCCAATAAGCCCTGAAGCTCCAGTTAAAATAATTTTCATTCTTTACCGTATTGTATTTTGTAAAAATTTTGATACTCACCGCTCTTTACTCTTTTCCACCAATTTTGATTATTTACGTACCATTCTACTGTTTTTGAAATATACTCATCGAAATCATAAAGAGGTTTCCATCCTAGTTCATTTTTTATCTTTGTCCAATCTATTGCATATTTTCTGTCGTGCCCTAGCCGGTCCTTAACAAATTCTATTAATTTTTCATCTGCTTTCATAATTTTTATAATTTTTTTAATTACAGTTAGATTATTAATATCTTCGGTTAATCCGCCAACACAATAAGTCTCTCCTATTTTGCCTTTTTTTAAAATAGAATCAATAGCACGGCAATGATCCTCTACATGAAGCCAATCTCTGACATAAAGTCCATCTCCGTAAATTGGCACTTTTTTTCCTTCTAGGATATTAGTAATTGCTAAAGGAATCAGTTTCTCCGGAAACTGATAAGGACCGAAGTTGTTAGAACAATTGGAAATAGTTATTGGTAGATTGTAGGTTGTAAAATAAGCTTTTACTAAATGGTTTGAGCCAGCTTTACTTGCCGAATAAGGACTTCTGGGATTATAATTTGTTCGTTCATTAAATTTATTCAAACTATCAAGATCTAGGCTTCCATAAACCTCATCAGTTGAAATATGATGGAATCTTTTTATATTATTTCTTAAAGCCTGTTCAAGCAAAATCTGAGTTCCAACCACATTGGTCATAACAAAAGGAGCTGCATGTATTATCGACCTGTCAACATGACTTTCAGCCGCAAAGTGAACAACAATGTCTATTCCATCCATCGCCTTCTCAACTAATTTTGCATCACATATATCACCGTGCAGGTACGAATAATTTGGGTTTTTAATAACTTTTTCCAAATTTTCTAAATTACCTGCATAAGTCAATTTATCAAGATTAACAATTTTGTCATTTGGGTAATTCTTCAACCAGTAAATAATAAAATTTGAACCGATGAATCCAGCACCGCCTGTAACTAATATCTTCATAGAGTTTTTTCCTTTCGCATCTTATCAAGTAAAAGAATTCCAATCATAGTGGAAGCATTATTTATCTCGCCGATCAGAACTTTTTTTACGGCATCATTAATAGACAACTTAACCAGCTCAATTTGCTCGCTTTCTGAAGGAGAAGCTTGGCCTTTTTCTAAATCTCGAGCAATAAAAAGATGTAATTTAGATCTTATTACGCTTGCAGATGATTCAACTCTTGCAATCTCCTCCCATTGAAAGGCAGTTATTCCTGTTTCTTCCTTAAGCTCCCTTTTTGCTGCTTCAAGAGGTATTTCATTTTTATCCATATGTCCTGCCACTGCCTCAAGGATCTTCTTTTTGAATAAGTATCTGTATTGAGAAATAAGGTAAAGCTTAAGGCTGTGATCTAAAGGAAATATTACAACAACTGGTTGTCTTTCAACGATACTATATAGCCGTTTTTTTCCATTTGGCAATATTAATTCTTCTTCCCGAACCTCAAAGAGTTTTGCTTTATAGACTTTCTTTTGAGAAATAACTTTTCCTTCATTCATCAAAGGTTTCCATTTTTTACTTCTTGCGCAACTAAATTATTGGCTCGTAAAAGTTCATCGTAAGATGTGCCGGCATCAATCCACCAAGTAAGAAGCTCGCATTGAAGAGTCCCTTCCTCAAGATATATATTATTAAGATCTGTCACTTCAAGCTCTCCTCTGGCTGAAGGCTTAAGTTTTTTTATAAAATCAAAAACTCTTTCATCATACATATAAATTCCGGTTTGAGCTATATCTGATTTTGGATGCTCTGGTTTTTCTTCGATTGATAATACATTTCTATCATCATCAACCTCTATAACTCCGTACTCTCTAGACTTAGTAGGCATTCTGACGCCATAGACTACAGCGCCTCTTTCTCTCTCGTTAAATTTGTCAATTGTAGTTCTTAAATCCGTATTGAAAATGTTATCTCCTAATATTACAAGTATCTTTTCTTTCTGGGCAAACTCTTGAGCATAAGAAATACCATCGGCAATACCGCCCTTAGCGTTTTTCTGCACTCCGTAATAAATTCTAATTCCAAATCCCTCTCCCGATCCCAGTAAATTTGTAAAATGTCCTGCATGATCAGGGGAACTTATAAGCAGAACTTCTTTTATATCTGCTTTAGCTATCGCCTCAAGTGGATAATAAATCATCGGCTTGTTGTAAATTGGCAATAAATGTTTATTGGTAACCTGTGTCAATGGCCTAAGTCTTGTAGCAAGTCCGCCTGCCAGAACAACTCCCTTCATAAACCAAACCCTCCTTTTAAAAGGAAAAAAACAATACTCAATCCAAAAGCACCGATAATAACATATTCTATCACAATCTTGTTATTCAAATCATGATTTATCAAATGATGGAATATGCCAAAGAATACGTAAAAAAGCGTAGTCAAAAAAACAATAAACATTTGTAAATTTTTGTTGGGAGAAACAGCAACTACAAGAAACGCTCCTAAAATAAGAATCGTAATAAGAGATAAATAATATTCTATATGTTTATTTCCTCGCGACAGCATCATAGAACCTCCCCGGAACTCAAAATAATTATTATAAGAAGTACTGAGGCCAGATAAAACACATGATCTGGGTTATGCTCAACAAAACGAGCAATTTTCCTTCTTTCTATCACAATCATATCTAATAATAAAACGAAGATAAATAAAACTATTATTAATGTATCCGTACGAAATGTTAATGATAAACTATCTATGAGTGGAGACTTTTTAATAGCGGCAGGGAAAGACTTCGATGATGATTTTATGCCTTGAACATTAACAGCTATTTCTTTTGTCTTGGCCCCGCTTGCTGACACAATCTTCTTATTTGGAAGTTGATATGGAGCAGCTGCTAAGGTTCTGCTTCCAAGCTCCTCCACCACCAAAACAGTTTCTTCCCCGGTTAATTTGCCAGTCACTACAGCAAAACCTACATCCGTATAGTTAGGTGAAAGCATGTTCGCTCTGTGATCAGGGCTTGCCATCCAGGCATTTGTAACATCCGGACTTGTATTATAACCCCGGGCTAAATTCTCTCCCGCGTAAAAATAGTTGTACCCCGCAGCTTTGATAAAATCCCAGGGTGTTTCTCCATCAGTAGAGTTGTGCGCCCAATAATCTTTAGCTATCATGTCATTTGCTTTATTTTGCGCGGCTGACGTAAGCTGCGGAGAGAGAGATAAAGAGGCAAGTCCGTTCTGTTTTCTTTCCTGATTAAGAAGCGTAAGCAGTTGCTGTGAAGTCATGTCGGCTGAGACGCCAAGAACAGAAGGAAAATTAATTTGAATTATATTAAGTGCAAATGCACCGAGAATCAGAATAACTATAAAAGCTAGGAGAGTGTCGTGATGCAGGAGCTTTGCTTTGTAGTTATTTGATTCATGAGGAATAAAAAGATGGCGTAAGATATCTTTCATTTGTCTATTAGTATATCATTTATACGCAGGCTCTACCAAATCTCCGACCTTTCTATTATTAATCGGAATCTTTAGAAAAAAACCCAAAGCATTGGCTATGGAAATCCCGACCCTGAGTCCAGTAAAGGAACCGGGTCCGGTATTTACCAAAATTCCATCAATTTCTTTTAAATCAATGGAATATTTTTTTAACAAACTGTCTATCATCGGCAGAACAACCTGCGCTCTTTTTAAACCGACTTTTTGTTTTAGTACATGCTCTTTTCCATTAAGTCTTAATCCGACTTTTATTTCTTTATTACTGGAAGTGTCAATAAATAATACATTCATAATTCTTAATTCATAAATCCAGTTTGACTGCCCCTTCTCTTAAGATCTTCCATGGTTTTTTTGAACAATCAATTACCGTTGAAGGCTTTTCTATTGAGCTCGTTGTGCCTGGCAAAACATAATCAACTAGCTTTATTAGATTTGGACTTAAGTCTTCAAATCTATACGGAGTTTGATCTTTATGAAAATTTGCAGAAGGACCAAGAAGCGGAACCCCAACGTCTTTAATAAGCTTAAGAATTGCTGGATGATCGGGCATCCTAACTCCCAGGGTATCTCCGTTACTTCGAACCAATGGAGGTACTTTTTCTTTGTTACAAGATAATACTATCGTAAGTCCTCCTGGCCAATATTTCTTCATCAATTTTCTAACATCTTCCGGGATTTTTTTAATGTATTTTTGTGCCATTTCAACAGAATCAATAAGCACTGAAACAGGTTGACTCATTGGCCGTCTCCTAATTTCGAACAGCCTCTTTACTATTTGAGGGTTATCCATTCTGCAACCAATAACGAAAGTGGTATCCGTTGGGAAAATGACTATCCCACCCTTTTTTAAAACTTCTATTGCCTTTTGAATATCTTCACTCATAAATTTTAAATTTCAAATTTGAAATTTTTATTTATGGTTATTTTTCTTTTATCCTCATTTAAAAACTCGAATTTTATATCCCACCTTTTATCAGGCAATAATTCTTTCATCTTCTCCGCCCATTCAATTACAATAATATTGTGTTTATTTCTAATTATTTCGTCAAGCCCTAATCCCTCAATATCGTTGACATCTTTAATTCGATAAAGGTCGATGTGATATAAAAATTTTAATTTTTGATTTTTGATTTTATAGGACCTTGCAATAATAAATGTCGGAGATATGATTCTCTTTTTTATCCCCAGCCCTTTTGCCAAACCCTGTACAAAAGTGGTCTTGCCGTTGCCCAAATCTCCGTAGAGAGCAATTACTCCTCCTTTTTTTATCTTTTTACCAACTTCCTCTCCTAGTCTCTGAGTCTCCTCCTTGCTTTTTGCAATAACTGAAAGATTAAATTTGCTCACTGTTCTTGCTATTTTTTCTTGAACGGAAAATAAGTATACCACAAAGGATAATGAAAATAATCCCAAAACCGATAAGAATTTTTGCGATATTGCTCTGCCTGGCCCCCAGAACTTTAGTTCCTCCTGATTTGGCATCTTTTTTGGCAGAAGACGTAGCTTTTCTTGCAGCTTGCGTACTTTCTCCAAGAACTGAAGTTGGCATATTCTCGGACAAGACCAATGCTTTGCCGCTTTCTCCGGCCAGCTTTTGAATCGATGGACTATCCGGAATTGAAGTGTAAACAGAAGTTTGAATTGGGGAAGGAAAAGATTTCGAAAGTTTAGGTGTAGACGTCGGCTTTGGGGTTGACGTGGGTTTTGGAGTCGAAGTTGGAACAGGAGTATCAGTCGGAACAGGAAAAGCATTGACGCTTCCTTTTGTTGCGCTAGACAAAATAGCCCAATTATTTGACCCGTCCGGGCTTCTTCCAGTTGTTACATTTTCCTTCTGATTAAGTTTATAAATATAACTATCAATAACATTCCCAGCGGAATCTTTTAAAGTTACAGATTCGGGTTTTGTCTCACTGACTGTGTTGTTCAACCAACCATCCCCACCTGGATATTCATAAACTACAAAACCGCCTTTGGGAACAGAAATTAAACTATCCAAGCTTTTTTCAGAACCGCTTTTATCAATCAATTTCCATCCCTTAAGATCAACCGCATTTTCTCCCGGATTATAGATCTCCACCCACTCATTGTTTCCGGAGCTTGGGTGTGCTAAAAATTCGTTAATAACAAGATTCGTGGCCGAAAGAGTTCTTGCTACGAATATAAATGGCATCAAGAATATGAAAATTAACAAAAGGGGACGTGAAAAGATTTTCCTAGGTATCCTTAACTTTTTCATGCGCAAAATGGATATCTACTGTATAGTTACTTTATCAACTTCAAATATACTGCTTGTAGAATAGTGGTCTGTAAAAGAAACATCATGTCCGTTTGGGATAAAAGGATCATCCATTATATAATTACCATTTGAGCCACTTTTTATAACAACAAAATGGGTTCCTCCATTACCGTATGCAATGCCTACGACAACCGGACCATCTTGAAGGGCGGAATCAAGAGATGTACCAACTCGAGTAATCGTAACTCCTTTAACATTTATAGAGTCTCTCAACATTGCGGTATCTACTGCGAAATTACTGCCTGAACTCAGTGCGATATCAGACGGAAGTATCTCTTTGTGCCCCATATGACTTGCGATCATTGAAACTGAAGTGATAAGGCATCCATATTCTGCCACTGAATAGCCACTTTGGCCGTTAATCAAAATGTTTCCCCATTGACCATCTCGTTGATTATAATAACATCCCCACCCATCGCAAACTGTTTGATTAGTCAAGATTGAAGCTCCTCCCTGAGCAGTAACGAAGGCTGAGAAACTGGCTAATTGAGCCTTGGCTTGTGATAATAATCTTTGATAATTTGCTTCGCTTCCCTGGGTTTGTGAAAGAAGATCCTGCTTTGCCTGTTTTTCCTGATTTAACTCATTGGTATAATCCTCAAGTTTTGCTTTTAGAGCCTCTACGGTTTTTTTCTTGTCTTCAAAAATTGTTTTCTGATTCGCATAATCATTTTTTGCCTGAACTGTATCATATATAAGTCTTTTGTCATGGTCCTGGGCAATTCTAAGATAGTTGAGCCTTGAGAAGAAATTAGAGACGTTATCGGACGCTAAAAGAACATGAAAAGGTTGAATTGTCCCAACTTCATAAGTTGCAACAATTCTATCTACGAGAACTCCCGTAAGCTTAACTAAAGAATTCTGAAGCGTTGATATTTTTTCGTTGCTGGTATCTATGTCCAATGTAAGATCATTGATCTCTTGCTTCGTCGATTCAATTCTAAGTTGTGTTATTTTTATTTGACTGTCCATAACGGCTATTTGCGAATTCAAAGTTTCTTCTTGATTTTGAAGATCAGAGATTTTATTCTGCAGATCATTAATTTGGTTTTGTAAATCTTGTACCGCCTGTGAGTTATCAGGAGTAGGAGTTGGAGTAGGGCTTGAGGCAGGAATAGGAGTTGGAGTTGGAGTAGGGCTTGAGGCAGGAATAGGAGTTGGAGTTGGAATTGGAGTTTGAGCAAAAGAAAAACGATTAAAAAGCAAAACAAAAAGCAAAAGAAAAATGACGAAGTTTAATATATTTATATATTTTCTCAAAACTGAGATCATAATTCATGATTAATAACTAATAATTACTAGCTTTCATTTAAAGTACCGGAGCACGGCCAGAAAGCTTGAAAATGCGCCAAGTATTATCGCAAGTATCAATTCTGCTACCAATATTCCTAAAATGAATATCAAAGACACTGGAAAAATAGGTATTCCCTTAAGAAAAGTTGACAAGAATGGAGTAGCGTACCAAAGAGATAAAGAAGCAATGGCAAATCCTATAATTGCTCCAAATGTGCCATAAAACGCCCCTTCGAATATGAATGGCCATCGTATGTACCAATTTGTAGCACCAATAAGCCGCATTATTTCTATATCTTCTTTTTTTTGGGATATTTTAATTCCAATGATAGTTACTACAAGAAAAATTGAGACTAGGGAAAGAATAATAATAAGCCCCACTCCTACTCTTCTAAGAGCTGTCGTCCAGGATACAAGAGTTGAAACAATATCTTTTTGATAAATAACTTCCGAAACTTCGGGTGAACGCTTGAGCATCTGAGAAATACCGGCTAAATCTCCTATACTAACTGTTGATATCTCCAAAGATGCCGGTAATATATCAGCTGTAACTAAATCAAGCAGCAATGGATCATTTTTATTTTGCTCTCTGTAGATTTTTAAGGCTTCTTGTTTTGAAACGAACTTAATCGATGCAATTTTGCCGGTTTGTTTTAATTTAGCTTCAAGCGCATCTATATCACGCTGCGAGGCTTCGTTTCGGAAAAATGCTGTTACCTGAGGCTTTGATTCAAAATAGTTTATGATTTTGGAAGAACCGGTAAGAAGAAAAACAAAAAATGAAACTGCAAGAAAAGTAAGCGTCATTATCAGAACCGCAGCCAATGTCTGGTACGGAGAGCGTCTAAGATTTCTCAGAGTTATTTTTAAAAATTTCATAATTATTTTTCTTTGTTTTTTTCTTCTTCTTTTTTATCTTTTTGCTCATCTTGCGAAGCGGAATGACCGGATGTTTTTTTATCGTCTTTTACAATCCTGCCTTTTTCAAGGCCTATAACTCTTTTCGAGAGTTTATTTACAATATCAACATTGTGGGTTGCCATAATAATCGTAGTTCCTTTTTCGTTAATGTCAGAAAGAAGATTAACAATCTCCCAAGAAGTTGCCATATCCAAATTACCTGTAGGCTCATCGGCAAGAAGTATGTCGGGAGAAAGAACAAGAGCCCTTGCAATGGCTGCCCTTTGCAATTCTCCTCCTGAAAGCTGTACCGGAAATTTATCTTTATGATCTATCATTCCAACTTTAACAAGAATTTCCTCAACTTTCTTTTTTACCTCGGGAGGCTTAAGCCCTGCTACTTCAAGAGGAAGAGATACATTTTCAAAAATAGTTCTATCAAATAGAAGTTTTAAATCCTGAAATACAACTCCTACTTTTTTTCTAAGATGCGGTATTTTATGAGTGGGAAGCTTTACTATGTCCCAATCATTGACGATAACTGCACCTGTTGTTGGAAGAAGTTCTCGAATGAGTAATTTAAAAATCGTTGTTTTTCCACTTCCGGTTGGACCAACCAGAAATACGAATTCTTTTTTGTCAATAGAAAATGTTATATCCGAGAGTGCCAAAACACCTGTCCCAAATTTTTTGGAAACCTTATCTAGTTTTATCATACGAAAACTCGGGGCTTTATTCTAAAACTTCAATCCTGCCAACATCCATAAGCCATCCGGCATGTTGAGCTTTCTGCGTCTGTCCCCAAACTTTAATTTTCCTGTTTATATATTTTGATAGATCAACTATAGATGATGTTAGATAGACATTCTGAGAATCTCCACCCGGCCTAACCAAATGATATGTTCCTTCTCCGTCAATTCCTCCTGTCTTTAAAACCCCTTCTGCCGTGTCTTTGAAGGTGCTCGTATCATTTGAACCCTCAACCGTACCTTTTGCAATATTGGAAGAATTTTGACCTCCAACTAGATTTGCTCCCAGAGAGCTTCCCCCACGGCTTGAAAGCAAATATCCGCTTCCAATACCAAGAAGAATAACTACAATAAGAACAACTAGTAATTTTGGACTAAAAAAAGAGCCTTTGCTTTTATCAAACTCATGAACAATAGACGCTTCTGTTGGACTTGCCTGAGTATTTTTTTCCTCTTCCATTTCTAAATCCACCTCCGCATTAAGTAAAGCACATTTTCCCCATTTTGGCAAATCTTATCCCCTTAGATCTTTTGGCAAATGAAAATTGCTTTTTTATCATTTTTTGCAACCTTTTCAAACCTAGCAATAATTGTTACTTCATCTGTTCTATGTCAATTAGATCAGTCTCCCGAGCAAGGATAGTTTTATAATTAATTAGCTCAGTTTTGTCTTCAACCGGGATACCAACACCTTCTATATCTATCAATTTAGCTTTCGATAAATCAACATTATACCCAAATTTATTTCCTTTCTTATCTATCACATAGTTTTCTTCAGCTTGGCTTATGTCTACTTCAACACCATTAATCGTTAGTGTCATTACATAAATGTCAAATTTACCGTTCTGGAGATGATGAAAATCTTCAGTGATATATTGTCGAAATAATTCTCTGACTTTCTGAATATCCTTTTTCGACACATCGATATCAATATCATAGAGAGGACGTTTAGCTCCATAAGCAATAGCTGCCAAACCTCCGGTTATTTGAAAGGGGATATTGTTTGATTTTAATAAGTTAACGGTATCTTTAAAAATCTGTTTTTGCAAAGACGATAGCATAAAAATTTATTTCTTTAGAGTTTTCGGAGTTCTTCGTCTATAAATTCGTCTATATTCCCATCCAGAACTGCGTCTGTATTGGATGTTTCAAAACCTGTCCTAATGTCTTTAACCATATGATATGGGTGCAAAACATATGAGCGGATCTGATTGCCCCATCCCGGAGTTTTATATCCCCCTTTTAATTTTGCTTCCTGTTTTTTTCTTTCTTCCTCTTTTAAAGCCCAGAGCTTCCCGCGAAGCATTTTTAGCGCGTATTCGCGATTTTGCCCTTGGTAACGCTCTGCCTGTGCTGTAACAACAATTCCTGTTGGTATGTGTCTAAGCCTCACGGCAGTTGAAACTTTTTGAACATTTTGTCCTCCGTGACTTGAAGCTCTATAGAATTCCCAGTCAAGATCATCATCTTTAATCGGAGTTTCTCCTTCATCTTGAATATCGGGCATTACCTCAACCAGAGCAAAAGAAGTTTGCCTTAAATGGTCCGCATTAAAAGGAGACTGTCTAACGAGTCTATGCACGCCTCCCTCACCTTTTAAGTATCCATAAGCATAAGATCCTTCAACCGAGACAGTTATACTTTTTATTCCTGCTTCCTCACCCAAAGTCTCTTCGAGAGTTTCAAAATCCCATCCCCTTTTCTCGAAAAATCTGGTATACATTCTGTAAAGCATTTGCGCCCAGTCCATTGCCTCCACTCCTCCCTGACCCGCATGGATTGAAAGGATTGCATTGCTCTTATTATAAATTCCTGAGAGATAGGCTAAAATCTCAATATCATCTAATAATTTTTCCGCTTCTTTATATTGGTTATCTACAATCAAAATTTTTAGTTTTTCAGCATCACCAATCTCTTTTTGAAGACTTGCCAAATCTTTCATCTTTGATGCAGCAGTCTTATGATCCTGCCAGAAAGAAGGACGCAGAGTCTCCGCCTCAATTTCTCTTATCCTTTCTCTTTTACTATCTATGTCTAATTTTTCCAAAACCTTTTCCGCTCTTTTTTTTAAATCTTCCATATTAACTTCTCCCAAAAGTAAGAAACATTGCAATTGCTGCTGCTCCCATTCCAATAAATGTTAACCATAATAAGGTTTTTGAAATCCAGCCGCTTTTATATTCTCCCATAATTTTTTCGTTTTGAGCAACGCGGGAAATAAGAAAAATAAGAGGAACTGCAACAACCCCATTTATAACTGCCGCATAAACAAGCGCTTTAACCGGATCAATATTAACAAAATTTATTAATAAACCAATAAGAGTTGCAATAGTAATTACTCCATAAAATCCATGTGCTTTTTTTAGTTTAAGATTAAGCCCCTCTTTCCAATTAAATACCTCAGAAACCGCATAGGATGCAGAACCGGCTAAAACCGGAACAGCAAGCAATCCCAACCCTAAAATTCCGCTGGCAAAAATAACTTTGGCCAAAAAGCCCGCATTCGGAAAGGTACGGACTAAGGGCTCAAGGGCACGGGCGGCATCGGCTGAAGTGTTGATATTCCTGATGCCGTGAGCGTAAAGAACAGTCGCGGTTACGACAATAATAGACCACGTTCCAATTTCGGAGAAAAGCATCCCCAAAAAATTGTCAATGCGTAAATTTTTGATAAATTTTTTTGATAATCTTGGCCGTCCATCCTCTTTTCTTATACCAATTTTTCTCTCTTCTTCTGTTTCTTCCGAAGATTGCCAGAAAAACATGTAAGGAGTAATCGTTGTGCCCAAAACCCCGGTAATGATAAAAAGAAACGCGAAGCTGAATTCAACATGGGGGATAAATGTGGCTCTAAGGATAACGTCCCAAGGTTCTTTAACAATAAATACAGTAATAAGATAAGCGAGTAAAACTATAGAAAGCCACTTTAAAATTCTTGCGTAAACTTTGTAGGAAGTAAATATTTCAAGAATAAGCATGAGCACTGTAAAAAAGATCGTAAGAAATGCAAAGTTTAACGGTATGAGAAGTTGAGTAGCAGCAGCCATTGCTCCAAGGTCTGCGCCAATATTGATAGTATTGGCAAGAAGAACCAGTATTACCGCAGCGTAGACAACTTTTTTGCTGTAATTTTCCTTAAAAACAGCGGCCAGTCCTTTTCCTGTTACTGCCCCTATTCTTGCACATGCCTCCTGTGTTGCAACCTGAATTGGCAACATGAATAAAGCGGCCCACAGTTGTCCATAACCAAACTGTGCCCCTGTCTGAGAATATGTGGCAATGCCGGATGGATCATCATCAGCCGCCCCGGTAATCAGCCCTGGGCCAAGAATACGCAGCAATCTATTAAATTTATGTTTTATTTTCAAAAATTCCTCTTCCATTTTTATAAACTGCTACAAATTTTAAAACAGGCATCTTTTGCCTGATTTGCCGGATAATTTTGTAAATTTTTTATGTCATTTATAACTTTTTGAATCTGCGGGGATGATGAGGCAATATCATTTAAATTAATATTGCTTATCTCTTTTTTTATCGAACCGACACTTTGCGAAACAGTACTGCCAATATTAGAATCTCCCCCATTTTGGGTTGGACCTTCTTGACTGCTTGTCCCTTTAACTAAACCTTGCTCATTCTGCGCTTTTTTCTTAGGCCAGTGAGAAAACGCATTGGTCATAAAACCGTAACCAAGTCCGGCAATTAAAGCTAGAATAAGAATTGCAACAGCTATTCTTTTCCTGTCCCAGGATTCTTTAATTTTTACCTCCCGCATGCAAATTCATTGTAAGTCACAAATAATGGTTTTGCAAACAAAATTTTATGATATGCTACAATAATGGTATGAACCTAAAAAATCTGCAAGAGAAAATAAAGTTATTAAATGATAAACAAAGACCTCATTACAAACTTTATTCTCAAACTGAGAAAGAAATTTTGACGAAAACGGTAAAATTAAACGAGGAAGTAGGGGAGCTCTGCAATGATATTTTATCAATACTTAAACTTCAACGAAGAGCAAAGCTTGAAAAATTTGACAGAAGAAATATCTATCAAGAATTTGCGGATGTAATAATAACAACCATCCAGCTTGCCCAGGTAGCGGGAGTGGACATAGACAGGGCTGTTGGAGATAAGCTTAAAAAAATTGAAGAGAGGTATTTAAAAGACAGGAAATGAGAAAAAGTTTTGTAAATATTTTTAGTATTGTTTCCAAAATTCCAAGAGGAAAAGTTATGACTTACAAACAGGTTACGAAAATGTCTAATGTTAAAAACCCAAGACTTGTTGGTTTTGCGCTTCATAGAAATACAGATCCAAACAATATTCCCTGCCATAGAGTCGTAAGGACAAACGGAAGACTTGCGACAGGCTACGCATTTGGCGGAATAAAAAGGCAAAAAGAAAAACTGGAGAATGAGGGAATAGTTTTTCTAAAAAATCGCATAAACCTTAAACAATTCATGTTTGACTAAAATGGAGACTTTTAAAAGTATCAAGAAAGAATTCGGCGCCCCAAAAAATGTGAACGTAATCCATAGAAAAAGTTTGTCAAAGATGGAAGAACTCGCTCTTTTTGTAACAGAACATGTTGGAACGATGGGTTTTTTCTTTATAATACTTTGCTGGACGATTCTTTGGCTCTCTTGGAATATGTTTGCTCCTGGAAATTTACGTTTTGATCCCTACCCTGCATTTGTTCTTTGGCTTTTTATTTCCAATATGATTCAAATCTTTTTAATGCCTCTTATTATGATCGGGCAAAATATTCAGGGAAAACACGCAGAGCTTCGTTCAGAACATGACTTTGAAGTTGACAGAAGAGCCGAAAAAGAAATAGAAACAATACTCCTCCATTTAGAAAATCAGCAAAAACTCTTACTGCAAATTATAAAGAAACTCGAAAAGTAAACATCTTCATGCTGCAGCTTTTGAGGAGATTGAAGTCTCAGTCTTTTCTAAATTAGACTTGCTAAGAATTTCTCCAAGAATAGCATAGACTTGGGGATTAAGAATTAAACCCATGTGAGTTCCCAAAACTTCATAATTTTCAGTGCCTGGATCTGTGTCCACACAAGAACGCCAATCTACCACCCCGTCATCTTTTGTATATATACTTGTTGTTCTAATACTTCTCTTCCAAAACGATTGGGTCAGTTCCTTTCTTCTTTCATCAAGTCTTTCTCTGTCTCTAAGAATTGGTATTTGCATTTTTGCCAAAAATAATACAAAAGGGTCAACAGTTCCTTCCAGATCTCCACGAAGAGGACTGCCTAGTGTCGTAACGCTTTTTATTTTCTCCGGTCTTTTATAAGCAATAGCCCTTGCAATAATTCCACCTATGCTATGCCCAATAAGATGTACCTTATCAAAAGATTGATAAAGCCTATTAACTCTTTCTCCTATACGCTCTTCGTAGTATTCAGGATCCGTGTTTGCAAAAGGTATCCCTGAAGGTTGTCCATAATAACCTATTCTTCCCAACCAAGATCTTAAAAGACCCGTATCAAAATCTTTACTGTCAAACCCCGGAATTACAACTACTGCGCTCCCATCGCCTCTTGAAACACCTCTTCCTATCCAGACACTGCTTGTGAAAAGCGCTGCAATATCAAGTCCGACGAGGGCTTCCCGCAAAAGAGGTTTTCTAGAATAACTAAACCTTTCGGTTTGTGCTAGCGGCATAAATAAATTCTATAGTCTTAGTAAATATCTTTTAAACGACGGTGTCAAGTCGTAATCTTCATGATGCAAGATTTATCGGATTATGGCTTATGAAACCTTTTATATTTTCTACTGTTGTATCTAAGATTCTTTGCAAGGCTTCTTTTGTATCAAAGGCATTATGCGGAGTAATCAGGACATTTGGCATTTTCATTAGGACATGATCATAAAGTATTGTTTTTAAATCTTCTTCTTTTGTTTTAACGCTTGAAAGAAAATTAAATTCGTCTTTTACAAAATTTTCCTCCTCGAGAACATCCAAACCTGCCCCTGCCAATATCCCTTTTTCCAGCGCCTGCACTAAAGCTTGAGTTTCAACAATTGCCCCTCTTGCCGTATTAACAAGATAGGCGCCTTTTTTAATAAGATTGATATTTTGTTGGTTTATCAAATGATGAGTTGAATCAATATACGGGCAATGAATCGTGATAATATCTGAATTTCTTAAAAGGTCTTCTAAAGACGAATATGTAAACCCTAATTTCCGGGCAAGTTCCGCATCCTGATGAGGATTTACTGCCAGAACATTCATTCCGAATCCTTTTGCTATCTTAATAATTTCCTGCCCTATTCTTCCGGCCCCGATAACTCCGATTGTCCTGCCTTTTAAATCGATTCCTCTTAGACTTAAAAGTGAAAAAGATTCTTTTTCTTTTATTTGGGCAATAGCATCATATAATTTTCTTGTTAAGTTTAGAATAAGACCAAAGGCATATTCCGCAACAGTGTTATCCCCATAGCCGGGGACAAAACTTACAACAATTCCTCTTTCTTTGCAAACTGCTAAATCAATATGATCATAACCTGTTGAACGGGTCGCTACAAACTTGAGATTTGGAAAAGCAGCGAGTGTATCTTTGTCTAATTTTGATTCAACAAAAACTGAAATTGCGTCAAAATCTGTTGCCGGTAAATTCTGGGAGTCTATCTTTTCTGTAGAAAAAGATAATTCCTGATCGGGGAATTGTTTTAAAAGAAATTCCTCCTCCCACCCTTCAATTTCGAAAAAACCAATTTTCATATACTATATGCATTGTAAACTAATCTTCAATTATATTTCCAGTGCCTTTTTATATTTTCTAATAAATAGGGGGGACTGAGAATGGACTGGATTTGGAAGTTTGTTTAATTTAAACCATCCGATTGCTTCATGCTGCCGGGGAACTCCATTTTTTACCTTATTCTTATCAATTAAAACTTTAAAATCCAGAATAACCCAGTGTGTCTTATTGCCTTTTTCATCGACCCTGTGAACATCTCTAAATCCTAAAAAATCAAAATTAATAACGTCCGTACAATATTCTTCTTTTATTTCTCTTCTTAAAGCGTCTTCTATTTTTTCCCCAAATTCAATTCCTCCGCCGCCCGGATCCCACCGACCATGTTCATCCCGCGTATTTTTGGATCTTTTGCTCATGACAAAATTTCCTTTTCCGTCATGACAAAAGAAAACAACTCCAACCCCGACATAATCAACACCCTGTCTCATAATTATTTAATTAAAAACCAACCCTTGCAAAAGATTTACTTTTAATTTCTGATAATTATCGCACCTCAAAAATCGAAACTGTCTTGTTGTGAAATACTCTAACTATTGTTAACTTAGAAATATTCGCTTTAAAATCAGGTTCGCCCCAAAAATAAATATAGTTTATGTTGTTTTTATGCAGTAAATCGTTAACAATTTTACTGTTTTTGCTGTTGAAAATTTGATTCGCAATCCTTATCCTTCGAGTATCGGTGTTATTATGACTGCCAATAATTGCTTGTCCTGATAAAAATGTATTTCGCCTGCTTAAAACACTCACTGAGGGCGACAGTGAATCAAAACTAGTTCTATTATCAACTAAAATAATACTTTCTTTCGGTGTAGATAAAAAATAACCATAAGATGATAACTCTGAATTTGAAATTCCGGAAAAACTTCCGTTGTAGTCTCTTCTTATAGTAGCGACAGTTCTAACGAACCATCGCGGAATACTTAACAAGACAACAATTAATACAACTAAGATAAACATCTTCTTTTCTCTTATTGATGCTATTGTTAGAGATGCAAAAACTGATAAGAAAAGAGTTGAGGTGATAAAAAAGTTAAAAACATTTGCTCCTCCTGATTTCTCATAAAAAAATAAACCCAGAATAAGAGGCACCAGGGTTGTCGTAAGAAGGAAAATAAACTTTTCTGTGCCGAGTATATTTAAGGTCTTTTTTGTCTGAATTACTCCCACAAGTTTTACACCAAACTGCGCAAATATAAACAGAAGGGACATTATAAGTCCGTATTCAGTAATTCTAAGAATATTGTGATGGAGTTGGTAAACCTGCCATTCTAAAATCATATTCGTTAATCCAATAGCTTTTTGGGTTAAGAAATCTCTGGGGAGATCAAAAGGAAGCAAAAATAATCCTCCTGATGCATAATTTACCGGTAGAAAAATCATAAGAGAAAAAAATAAAGTCAAAATAAACAATAGTGTAAATTCCCATCTTCTCTTAAATGCTTCATAGACAGCCAATATTGCCAATCCTGCAAGAATGGCTATACCCGTATATACTTTAAAACCAATGACGCTTCCAAGCACCAATGATATTAAAACTATCTTTTTAATATCAAGATTCCGGAGATACTTAAATAATAAATATATTCCAAATAGAGCAACGATGGTTGAAAAAGCTCTTGGAGGGTTATCCATAAAAATAGTTGCGTCAACGATTGGTAAAAGGGAAAAGTTTAACTTATGTCTCACAATAAAAATGAGCCAGTAGATTGCATCGCCTGAAAAAAAGAAAAAAAACAGAAGTAATGCAAAAAATTTTTTTGATTTATCAATTACTTGCGATAAAAGAAGAATAGTCCCAGCCAGCAATAATGAACCAAGTATGTACATTCCATCAAACTGGGTAGCAAATAATGGTAACTGTACAACTCTAATTAACTCAGCCGTCACAAGATTAAACCAGTAATGATAATTACTCAAAGGGACTCCATACATTCCGGGCTCAAAGGGCGGAAAATGTCTGATGATTTCGTTTGTAAGCGAAATGTGCCATATGTGATCCGGTCTATTGTAAGTCATTAACCTCATCCCCTGATTTGTGATTATACCTGCCATTATATAAGGAAGATTCTGTCCGATGACCCCGATAATTACTAAAAAAAATAGAATACAATCAAATCTGCTGATTTTTATTTTGGGGAAAGATAATAAATATTTTCTATTTTTAATGAACAGCATTAAGAAAAATAGTACATATGCATACGATAAGGGACGCAAATGCATATAGCCAAAAATGTAACCCTGCCATCCCCAAAGCGCTATTCCCAATAGAGTTGAGGCAATAAGAGTAATAATTAATGACTCTTTAAATAATTTACCCAATATAACCCGCCCGGGAATAACAAAAACTAAAATTATTGAAAGAAGAAAAATCGGAAGGAATAGAAACAGATTCATCTTAATTCGGCCAGTGACACTTCTTATACTTCTTACCGCTTCCGCACCAACATGGATTATTTCTGCCCAATTTCTTTTTATCTATCGGTTTATTATCTGCTTTTTGTCCTGGAGGTTGACTTACTTCCCTACTTCTAAGTTCCGGCGAAACTGATGTATCACCCGCCGCCTGTTTTACCATATGCTGATGCTGGGGAACAGGAGGAGGCATTTGTTCGACTTGAATTTTATAAATTCTATGGATAATCTGGTCATCTATTCCTGCTATTAGCTGCTCAAACATTGTAAAAGCTTCATTTTTATATTCAATCAATGGATCTCTTTGCCCATAGCCGCGAAGGCCAATTCCCTGCCTTAAATTCTCTATCGCATCTAAATGATCAACCCATAAATTATCAATAACAGACAGCGTTACAAACTTTTCTATTTGCCCCATTAATTCTATTCCCATTTGTTTTTCACGCTGCCCATAAACATCTTTTGAAATAGAGGCTAGGAAATTTGTTTTCTCATCAGTATTTGGTAATTGGGCAAGCTGCGCAGTTAGCTGTCTTTGTGACTCTTGATCAAAAGGAATTATCGTAACGAACTCTTCAATTATCTTCGCATCTTGTGATTTGCCATCTTCGAAAATCTCACCGGTTTTAATATTTACCAGCGAGGCTATAGCATCCTCGATTTTTTGTAGAACATCATCTTTTAAAGCTGCCGCATTTTCACTGTCCTTAATAGATTCAAGAATTTTTCTTCTTCTTTTATAAATAATCTCTCTTTGTTTATTCAAGACGTCATCATATTCAACCAGATGCTTCCTTATATCGAAGTTAAATCTTTCGACCTTACTTTGCGCCTGCTCTATTGCACGCGAAACAATGCCATGCTGAAGAGGTACATCTTCCGGCATATTAAATCTGGTCATTATTCCTGCAATTGTGTCGCCTCCAAAGATTCGCATAATCTCATCATCCAGAGCAACAAAAAAGAGCGACATTCCGGGATCTCCTTGACGTCCACTTCTTCCCCGCAGTTGATTATCGATTCTTCGTGACTCATGTCTTTCTGTGCCTATTACAAAAAGCCCGCCTGCATCAATAACTTCTTTATGTCTTTTCTCCCAATCCCTCCATTCCTTGTCATCTCTGGCTTCTTTTCCGTCTTTTCCCTTAGGGGCTTCTCCTCCCAAAATAATGTCAACTCCACGGCCTGCCATGTTGGTCGCAACCGTAACTGCTCCTTTTTCTCCGGCTTTTGCAATAATCTCTGCTTCCCTGACATGATTCTTGGCATTTAAAAGCTCGTGTCTTATTCCACGTCGCCTGAGAAGCTCTGAGATTATTTCATTTTTATCAATTGATGTGGTGCCTACCAAAACCGGCTGGCCTTTTTTGTGCGCATCCTTTATCTGCTTTGCAACAGCTGTTAATTTCGCTCTGCTGGTTTTATATACAACATCCGCGTGATCTTTGCGTGTCATTGGCTTATTGGTTGGAATGACCACAACCGGAAGTTTATAAATTTCGTGAAACTCTTCTGCTTCTGTAACAGCCGTTCCTGTCATTCCTGCTAATTTTTCATACATGCGGAAATAATTTTGAAGAGAGACTGTGGCAAGAATTTTTGATTCCCGCTGAACCGGCACTCCTTCTTTCGCCTCTAAGGCCTGGTGCAGTCCTTCAGAAAGCCTCCTGCCCTCCATAAGTCTTCCTGTAAATTCATCAACTAAGATAACTTGATTGTCTTTGACGATATAGTCTTTTTCTTTTTGGAATAAGGTTCGTGCCTTAAGAGCTGCTTCCAAATGATAAACAGTATCAAAATCTCTTTCGTAAATATTTGAAATGCCATATAATTTCTCAATTTTTGAAATACCGTGATCTGTTAGATGAGCTGTTCTGAGCTTTTCATCAATTTTGTAGTCCAGATCGGAAGTTAACTTTTCCACTATCTTTGCGTAATCGAAATATTTCTGAGCAGGAGCTTCATCCGGGGCTGAAATTATATGAGGCGTTCTTGCTTCATCGATAAGAACCGAGTCAACTTCATCAACGATTGCAAAATTATAGCCCTTCTGTACAACTTCTGATATATCAGATGCCATATTGTCGCGTAAATAATCAAAACCAAATTCTGAGTTGATGCCGTAAGCAACATCTGTCTCATAAGCCTCTCCTCTCGTAATCGGGCGCAAATGTGATAAGCGAAAATCCCAAGTATTCTTATCTAGGAATTCCGGATCATAGATAAACGACTGTTCGTTAATTATCGAAGAAACAGAAAGTCCCAAAAGATGAAACACTGGACCCATCCAACCCGCATCACGCCTTGCTAAATAATCATTTACTGTAACAAGATGCACATTTTCGCCTTTCAAACTATTCAAATAAAGAGCAGGGACAGCAGAAAGAGTTTTCCCTTCCCCTGTTTTCTGCTCGGCAATCATTCCCCTGGATAAAACAATTCCCGCCATAAGTTGTACATCAAAATGTCTCTGACCAATTGTACGGAGTGCTGCTTCTCTGACAAGCGCAAAAGCTTCGGGAAGAACAAGTTCTTGAGGTTCACCGTCAGCAATACGTCCTTTTAATTCTTTCGTTTTTTTAGAAAAAGCTTCGTCCTTGAGTTTTTTCATCTTCTCTTCAAGAGAATTAATTTCCTCAACGACTGGTTTGAGCTTATTTATTTCCTTTTCGTTGGAATCAAATAGTTTATTAAAAATGAATGCCATAATGAGTTTATTTTATCATAGCCATAACCAATTAAAAACCCCGCCAAAATATTTAGTTTGTGGCAGGGTTTTTACCAATTGATCAATTGGTAATGCTCCAAATAGCTTACCAATTTACCCCGATTTAATCGGGTTTACTTCTTCTTCTTTTTTTTCTTTGCCATGTAGATAATCACCCCCTTTTCTTAAAAAAAGATATTTTAATCGTGAATAATTTTTAAAAATTTGTCAAGTAAAATACCTTGCTTCAAAATGACGAGTTTGGGTTGTAAAGACGGCAAAAATCACGAAACTATTTTTTCGGGCTTATTGATGTTTTCTGCATGTATTTTTGCAAAATTTTTGGTACCAAAACACTTCCATCTTTTTGCTGATAATTTTCCAAGATTGTTAAAATTGGGCGGTTCATTGAAAATGCAGTTCCATTTAAAACTCTTAAATATTTTTTTTCACTATCGTCTTTGTATCTCATGTTTAATCTGCGTGATTGAAAATCTGTGGTAGTTGACGTTGAAGTTACTTCTCTATATCTTTGTTCCGAAGGGAACCAAGCTTCTATGTCATATTTTCGGGCAACCGGAAAACCCAAATCTCCTGTACACATTTTTACAACCTGGTAGGGAATTTTCAATTCCTGAAACATTTTTTCTTCCAAGGACAATAAATATTTATGTTCTTTTTCATCATCTTCTTCGCAGACAAAAGACACCATTTCAACTTTATCAAACTGATGAACTCTGAATATCCCCCGGGTATCTTTCCCATAAGATCCTGCTTCTCTTCTGAAGCACGCTGAAAAACCTACATATCTTTTGGGTAAATCTTTTTTTTGCAAAATCTGATCCTTATATATCGGGACTATTGACTGTTCGGATGTCCCCACCAAATAGAAATTATCTTTATCAATAGAAAAAATGTTTTCTTCTTCTCCATTAAGTGTATATCCTAATCCATCCATTATTTCTTTCTTAATTAGAACCGGGGGGATTATCGGAATAAAACCCTCTTTTAGAAGAATTTCAAAAGCTAACTCTTTGAGCGCAAATTCCAAAAGTACTCCTTCATTTTTTAGATATCCAAAACGTGTCCCCGAAACTTTCGCGGCAGTTCTAACATCAATAATATCCAAAAATTCTCCTAATTCTGAATAGTCTTTTGGACTAAAATTAAAGCTAGCAGGCTCTCCCCATTTACGTATAACTTCATTTTCTCTCTCATTTTTTCCAATCCTAACATCTATTGCCGGAAGATTAGGGATTTGAAGAAGAAGTTTTTGGAGTTCGTCTTCTTTGGATCTTAACTCTTTCTCTTGTATTTCAAGATCCCTTTTAATTTTTTTTCCTTCTTCTATGTCTTTTTCGCGAGCTGCTTTATTTTTTTTCCCCCGAAGTTCCTGAACAGAAATTGATAGTCCCCGACATTCTTTATCAAGCTGTAAAATTTTTTGAATATCAATTTCTATGCCCTTATCTTTTGCTCCTTTTTCAACAAGTTTCGGATTTTTTTTAATAAAATCTAAGTCTATCATATTCTTAAATCTTGATTCTTAAATCCTAATTCTCTTTTAATAATAGGTTTCAACTTCTGGATTGCTTTGTATCTATGATTATACAACTTTTGTTCTTCATCTGACAGCTCATCTTCGTGGTAATATTTTTTAATTTCAGGGAGATAGAAAAATGACCTATAGGGATATCCTGTGACTCTTCTACGATGAGGATTTTTTGCAATTACTCCTTTTACAGCACTAGGGGCGCTCCAAATTTTCCCATTTGGCAGAGCAAACGAAACAACTGTTTTAAATATTGCCCCTTTCTGCCTCGTTGGTATTTCTTTTGCCAGTTTTTCTAATTTATGGATAATATCGTCTTCGTCTTTTGCCCATCTTTTGCTATGAAGACCAGGCAACCCTTTTAACGCACCGATTTCAATTCCTCCATCATCTGCAATGGTTGGCAAACCTGATTTTTGTGCATAAAACATAGCCTTTTTTTGTGAATTTTCTTTATAAGTTTTTCCTGTTTCTTCAACATCTTCATTTATCCCAACATCCGATAGGGAAACAGTTTCAAAAGGCAACTCGGATAAAAATTTTTTTATTTCACCGGATTTTCCTTGATTTCTTGTAGCAACCAGAATTTTTTTCATTATTTTGAAACATCCTCAAACCTTTTTTTCACAAAATCCTTATCAAGAGATAAAATTAACCATGCTGCTTTAGGACCGTGATCTTTGCCTAAAAAGGACAGGTAAATTGATGAAAAAGCATCTTTTGGGACGATACCAAATTCTTTTGCCCATTCATAAAGATTTTTCTGTAATCCTTCAGCATCCCAATCTTTTTCTAGTTCTTTAGAAATTTTTTGCAGAAATTCTTTTTGTTTTAAAGATAACTCCTTCTCAATTTTTGGTAATTTATCCTGGACCAAAAACCTCTCAGACTCCGGAGCATATTTTTCGACCCAAAATTTTGCGTACCTTGCCCGATCCTCGAGATTTTCTTTTTTAATTTCTTCTTCCATATTCGGCATCTGCACCCATTGTGAAAGTATAGAAAAACGAACTCCTGACGGTCTTTCAACTTTTCCAACTTGCGACAGTTCAAAGATTCTTGAGTTTCCATCCTTAGCTTTATTGAAATATGATTCTGAAAATCTTTGATAGTCATCATAAAGTTTTGGAATTATATCTGTTCCGAAAGGCATAAACTCAATTGCCTGGTTTGGAGGTGATTTGATAAGCAAAAATCTATAAATTTGAGGAGGGATAACCTCAAGCAAATCTTGAGCTGTTACTCCAATTCCTTTTGATGAAGACATTTTCCTTCCTCCTGATAGGAAATGCTCGTAGGAAAAGCCCAAAGGAGGATCTTTTTTAAATACATCTTTATAGATTTTTGCTGAGACATTATGTGTTCCTCCAGCCGACATATGATCTTTTCCTGCCCCCTCAATTGTGATGTTAAAAGTCCACCATTTTGCCGGCCATTCAACTTTGTAAGGCATTTTACCCGCTCCATCAAAAGGAGAAATTTTCCCTTTTTCTCCGCAACCCTTCGCCCACTTAACTAAATCGGGCTCACAAGAAAACTCAACTTCTTTACCATCCCATGAGGTAACCTTTGTGGTTCCCAATTTTCCGCACTTTGGACATATTACTTGAAGAGGAAACCAGTCCTTTCGAAGCGGTTTTTTATAAATTTCTTTATAGACTTTCCGAATTTCATCTACATGATCCAAAACAAAAGTAATTGCTTTATTAAATGTTCCGTTTTTGTAAAGTTCGCTTGTTTTATAAATTGTTGCTTCTACGTTTAACTCTTCAAAAACTTTCTTCATTATATTTCCAAAATAATCTCCGAATGAACCTTCACCTGCAGGAGCCGGAGCCATTGAAAGAGGAACTCCCATATATCTTAAATGAGATTTAGTTAAATCTGAGGGCAATCCATCAATTGGATCCGCATCATCAAAACCAAAGCTATAGGAAGCATCTTCCTTCCTTTGTCTTAAAATTTTGAATAAAACATCATGAAGAACAGGTCCCTTTATCCCTCCCATGTGAAGGACTCCTGACGGAGTCCAGGAATCATTTATAACCTGTTTTCCTTTGATGTTCTCAAGCAGTTTGTCTCCCCAAAACATAAACCTATTATACAGACTGGGAGACAAAAAATCAGCAGATCCTTTAAACTTGCGAAGGTATTTGTGGATTTTTCCAAACCAATACGACACCGTAATCCCTGCTTGGACCGTCCGGCTCAAAATTAGGAATTACTTTGGCAGGATAAAGCCCTTGTCTTTGGTAAAATCTTATTTCAGGATCCAACGGTTCGCCATTTCCATTCTCAAGAGCTAAGTAGTCATCTACTGATATTTCTCCATTCTCCTTGCAGTATTCATCGTAGCCCGGAATCCTTGCTCCAAGATATAAACGCATTAAGCCCATCTTTGCAGCAAACTCCTCCTGAGATTTTACTAGCTTAGCGCCCAAACCATTTCCTTGTGCATCTGCTCCAACTGCAACGGAAGCAACATAGAGAGAATCTCCGCTTGGATTATGAGTGTTAACTAAAGTTCCATTGTCAGTGATCTCATCCCAAGTTTTATTTATATCGGGGTCGTATGTAGTTATCTGAGAGGTACTAAATCCTTTTACTTCACCATCAATCATTGCTAATACTATTCCCTCCGGAAATACTTGCATTCTTGATTCAAATTTACTTCTTTCTCCCTGAAGCTCTGGTGGCCACGCACTTTTCTCGACCTCCATAATTTCATCCAGGCATTTTTCTCTCTGATCTACTGGAATATCGGTGACTCGCGTTAAAGTTATATTTTTTGTTAGTTCACCTTTATCCATGGTATCTTCCATACACTCAATTCTCATAATCTTATTATAAATTTATTGTAAATACAACTGTCCAGTTCCTAGATTTTCTTGGAAAAAAAGATATTCTATATTTCTAAGTAGATCTGTATATGGAGTATTTTTAATAATAGCCAGCGCTTTTTCTTCGTTGGATTCATATCTCTCAGGTAATACTGTTACTATATTTGTGCCTATAAATGAATTTGTTGAAAGTTTTACTATAGTATCCTTAGACAAATCGTAAATGCCTAGCCTGCAAAGAGACCAAGCCACTACCACAGAAGCACAAGTATTCTTATGGGAATTTCCAAAATAATCTCTTATTCCTATTTTTTTGTTTTTGGTCTCCATTATAAGACTGGTTTTGCCTGGAAAACTTTCCGTTCTTAGACCTGAATTTTCTATATCTTTAATAAGTTTATCGCACACACTATCTAATTTTGATTCATATGCAATAAAATCGATAGGAACATCACATTCTTTAGCTAAATCAATAATATCCTCTTCCTTCAAACTGAATACAGAAGAATTATAATCATCAATAAGAACTGAGGTCACAAAAGTTCTTCCTTTATTTTTAATTTTCTTAATAAACTCGCTTGCGATTCTAATACCATAATATTGTTCAAGTCCAACTTTCTGATCAGCATAGATGTGAGCTAATTCGATATTGTAGTTTGGAATATTCATGATAAGAAGCTTAGTCTATGAAGGCAGACCGTGTCAATTTTTGGGGAAAATTTACAAAATTTATAAAATATGTTAAAATTTAAACATGATAACTGTTCCTGAAGCTACAAAAAAGATAATTTTGAGATCAAGATATTTAACAGAGGCCATGTCAAAAGGAATTATTAATAATTCCTCTCTTGCCCGTTATATAAAGCCGGAGATTGAGGAAATGCTGGTAAAAAAGGTCAGCAACTCTTCGATAATTATGGCTCTTAATAGACTGGCTTTGGAAATTAAACCTAAATATTCTACCAGAAATATTTTCAAGACCCCGCCTCAGATTATTGTTCGTTCTATTTTGGAACCCGAAGAAATCAAGAATCTTGAAAAAGAAAAAATTAAGATCAAAAATTTATCATCAATTACAATCAGGCTCTCCAGGAAAGCAATAAAAACACCAGGAATTCTTTATTTTTTCATTAAATCTATCGCATGGGAAGGAATAAATATAATAAGAGCTGAAACCCATGACTCTGAAATTTCACTAATCTTTGAGAAAAAGGACATAAATAGGGCCTTTAATATAATCCAATCGTTATTTTCTAAACCCGTTTGAGGACTAATTAACAGCTACAACGGAGTAGATAAGTTTTCCGGCCGGAGCCTCTACCTCGACCTTTTCTCCAACTTTCTTGCCAATAAGTGCTTTTCCAAGAGGAGATTCATTAGAAATTTTTTTCTCCTTTGGATCCGCCTCCCATTCTCCCACGACTTTGAAGATTTCTTTTTTGCCATTTACATGAAGAGCTACTGTAGATCCAAGCTTTATAACACTATTAGAAGATTTCCCGCTTCCGCTTATAACAACAGCTTGTCTTAATAGCTCTTCCAGCTCATCGATTCGACCATCAATAAACGACAGCTCCTCTCTTGCTGCGACATACTCTGCATTTTCAGATAAATCTCCCATGTCTCTTGCCTGAGAAACTCGGGTCAGAACATCAGGTCTCTTATTTTTTGAGAGCTCATCATATTCTTTCCTAAGCTCCTCAAGTCCTTCACGGGTTAAATAAATTTTCTTATCCATAATAGACTCTTTCTTAAAAGAAAATCCCTCGGTGTTTAAAAAAACTGAGGGATGATGCGTTATGCAAATCAAAGCAAATATATAGGAAAAATGGCGCTTTGTCAATATCCTAGAGTCTTAAACCTAGCTAAGATTCTGCGTATTTTAGCCTTGACATTTTCATCGACCAAAATCTCGACAATTCCTTTTCCAGGCTGCCCATAATAAACATAGCAGCCTAAAGGAGAAGTTAGAATCAAAGGCAAAACAGAAAAATCATCTTCTCCGTCTATTAGAATAATAATAGGGTTTTTTGTGTCTGTTTTTTCAAAAATAGAGTGGACTGTTTTAAAAAGCTCAGGAGTTATGGTTCCGGCTGGATTCTTAACCCTTATAGTCTTTTCTTTTGCGGAAAATCCAAGTTGTTCAATATTTGAAAATTTCCTTTTTCTTGCAATTTTAAAATCTACGACTGCTATATTTAGTCTCATAGACAACTGATTAAATATTCTTGTAGTTTCATCACCCACAGTAATCAAACATAAGCTTTCTAATCTTTTGTCGCTAATATCATTAATATCGGCAACTATCTTTCCGAGAGGTTTTCTAAACTCCTCCCGAAGTTTTTGAGGAAGAACCAATGTTTTTTTAAACCAAAAAGGCTTTAAATACAATTTCCCTTCCCTGTCTATCTCTCCACTTCTTATCCGAAAAGAAGATATTGGCCTTCCATCTTCTGCCAAAACTTGAGGAACTACAATTATTTTAAACTCAGATAACCCCCTCCCGGCTCTTTCTTTATTAATCTTTTCCGCCCCGGCAATTGTATTACTTGAAACTAAAATTACATCTCCCAAAAAATCTTTATCAAGCGTGGGCCCGAACAAGTCTTCTATTTTAATAATTTTAAATCTTCCTTTTGCAAGTTTATTCAAAAATCCCTCAAGGTTTTTTTTCCTAGTCTCAAAATTTTCGAATTTTTGAGCTTTAATTTTGAATTTTAAATTTGAAATTTTAAATTTACTGACAAATTCATCTGAAGTTACACCTATAATTAGTCTTTCTGAAACAGATAGTCCAAACTCCAACAGCTTCCTGTGTCCTCTATGAAAATGGTCAAATGTTCCTCCGAAAACAGCAGTATTAAATTTTTTCATGTTTTGTATTTCTTAAGTCTCTCTTCATATGCATTTAGAGTATACATTTTGTAATCAAAAGGGTGCAGGGCTAAAAAATTGTCCGAAACTGTCTCTATTGTAATGTGCTTTTTCATCATATAAAGTTGGACCTCCCTCGCAAGAGGTTCCAATAGCTTAAGTAGTTTGCTAATCGGAAAATTCAGACTCCTCTTTTGCTCTTTAATTTTCTTATATCCCCGCCTGCCGACAGATAAGTTTGGCAAAAACTTCGTAGTCCAGTTATTTGCCCTAATAAATTTTTTATAGACACCATCGCGGCTAAATATTGGCATTAGTTGGGCTATTTCATGCGCGCAGTATAAGTTTTGCCTATCAAATGACAATTTAAGATTGCTTTCATCTAGTAACATATTCAGGCAAATCTTGTTAGCAACATTTTTATCTCCTCTTTTTCTGTACTTGCCCATAATTTTTAAAATAAATATAAGGAAAAGTCTTGTTATCCACATTGCATTCTCTCTGGTTATAATGAATAAATCTATGTCATCGTTCTTCGCAGCATTGCCCATAGACAACGCTCCGCTTATTCCGATGAATCTAATTGTCGGAAATAAAGATATCAAATTAATTATCTTTCGGGCAATTTTAAGTTTAATTACACTTAATTTTTCCCGTTTTATTCTTTCTGCAATTATATTTTCATGTCCTTTTATGCAATAAAAATTATTCTTAAAAACCACATTTACATTTTTTTTACTAAGCGCCTTTAGAAAAGTTTCTTTATCTATGCTTTTTGTTGTTATTAAAAATCTAAAAAGTTCGGTTTCTTTAAGTGGGTAGTCAAAAATATCGCTGTAAAGTAGGGTTCTTAAAATTGCATTTTTACTGCTGCTCATACTGTTTTAACACTTGAGAAACTCCCTGGGAGAGTGTGGCAACAGCGCTATCCGCCGAAGTATCATTATCCAGCATAGACCGGACGGCATTACCAAGATATGTATCCATTTGAGAGTTTAATCCATCATCGTAAGTGCCACTTGCAAAAAAAGAAGAAGCTGCATTTTTTGCCGCAGAAACAAACGGGAATACAAAAGAATTACCCTGGAGTTTATCCGCAAGGCTCTTTATTGCATATGGTTCACCAAAAACTCTTGTTTTCGACTCAAGGGCAAACAATTTTTCCTCTGTTTCCGGTTTTGATAAAAATTTAATAAAAGTAAGTGCTTCTTTCTGATGTTGACTTTTTATTGAAACAGCCGCTGACCAATAACTTGCGACAGTCATATTGCGGCCGGGCAAATGAGGAACAGGATAAATCTGAAAAGTTAGCGAGGGATTTAGAGCCTTTATAGTAAAAAAGTCCCAAGAGTATCCAAAGTACATGCCAAGTTCCCCTTTCGCAAAAGCAAGAAGCGAAGGATCCAATGTCTCGTCCCATACTTTTTGATTACCCGTGGCAAAAGATGTGTAGAAAGTCAAGGCATCACTTGCATTCTTAGAGGTAGCGTTAAGGTTATTTATATCAGCTCCGTTTTGTATTAGAAGAAGTGAAATAATATCCGGCGCGTGATTTATGTTATCAAAAGTTCCCAAAGCTGCGCCGGCTGTTTTTATCTTTCCGTTCTCATCGATAACAGTGAGTGAACGGGCAACCCTTGAGAAATCATCCCAATTATCCGGGACTTTAACGCCTGCCGCTTGAAATATTTGCGTATTAACATATAAAGATAAAGTATCTACCTCAAGCGGTATCCCGTATATCGCGCCGTTTTTTATTAAATCATTTTGAGCAACGGGATAAAAAGAGTTCTCGAAATCTTTTTTTGATATAGTATCCGAAGGAAGCGGCAAAAGCGTGTTTGACAGCTGTGGCAGCCAAGTATTATGAAATTCAAACACATCAGGTCCTGTACCATTCTGAATTCTGGTACTTAATCTATCTCTATATTGTTTAACATCCTCTTTTACGTAATTAACTGTTATATTTGGATATTGTCTTTTGAAATCGTCAAGAATAGGTTGAATAATGCTATTATCCTCCCACAGCCCCCAAAAAGTAATTGTTGCGGAGTTTGTTGAAGATTTTCTAAAAAGAGGAATAATAAATCCAAAGATTATAAACAAAATAAATACAACAACCATTAAACCTATAATTATTTTTATTATTGAATCTAAAGGAAATACCCTATGAGGCGGCGGGACAACATTCCTGACTTGCGCAGTTGGCAAACCCACGGGTTGATTCGTGACACCGGGACTTTGAAAAACCGTATTTTCGGCCATCAATATAGTATAATACCAAAGAGGTGGCATATCAAATGAAGATTGGGTTTATCAAGATCAAACATATTTCAAAAGCTGGTAAAGTGATCTTTTGGTTTTTGGTTGGAGCAGGTTTGGGATTATTTTTATTTATAAGTTTCTCTTTTATTATCTTTCAAAAAATTTATGATAATGTTATCTACCCGGGCGTGATGGTAAATGGAGTTGACTTTGGCGGGAAAAGAGACGTTCAAGTAAAAGGATACTTTGCCGGATTAAATAAAAAGGCAGGAAAAACAAGATTTGTCTTCCTAAGCGATGCGGGGACGGCTACCATCTCGGCAAAAGAACTTAATTTAGGATATGATGAGAACCTACTTGCGACACAAGCAATAAGTTTAGGCAGATCAAGCGATATCCTTTCTAACGCAAGCTTAATTCTTCAGGCATATGTTAATGGCATAAATTTACCTGCCTCATACCATTATTCGGAAAATAAACTCACAGCCTTTCTTTCTCCAATTATTAAAAAACTTCAGGTGGATCCGGTTAACGGCTTGTTCACTTTTCAGAATGGAAGGGTTACCGCATTTAAACCGTCTCAAGATGGACAGACAATCGATATGAATGGATTAAAAAATGAAATATCATCTAAGTTCCTAACGGTTATGACAGCCAGAAAACCTCAAATTATTGCTATACAAGTCCCAATTAAGATTTTAAAGCCTAAGGTCACAACCGGTAAGGCAAATAATCTAGGGATAAAAGAACTTCTGGGACAAGGCACTTCTCTGTTTCAGGATTCAATAGTAAATAGAATTTATAATATTACACTGGCATCAACAAGACTAAATGGAATACTTGTTGCCCCAAATGAGGTATTCTCGTTTAATCAAGCGTTAGGCGACGTATCCGCATTTACAGGGTATCAACAGGCCTACATCATACAAAACGGAAGAACGGTTTTAGGTGATGGCGGAGGCGTATGTCAGGTTTCAACAACTCTCTTTCGGGCAATTCTAAATGCCGGTCTTCCTGTAGTTGAGAGACATGCCCATGCGTATAGGGTTGGCTATTACGAAGAGGACTCTCCGCCGGGACTTGATGCAACTGTCTATTCGCCCAGCGTTGATTTAAAATTTAAAAACGACACGGGTAATTATATACTTATCCAGAGCTCAATTGATCCAAGCATTGAGCGGCTAACGTTCTCGCTATATGGGACAAAAGACGGCAGAATTGTTACTCTAACAAAACCGATTGTCACAAATCAAACACCTCCTCTGCCAACCGTGTATCAGGACGATCCGACGCTTCCTAAGGGACAACTTAAACAGGTCGACTTCTCAGCACCAGGCGCAAATGTCTATTTTACAAGAAAAGTAGTAAAAGACGGCAAGGTAATTATCTCGGATACTTTCTACTCGAATTATCAACCCTGGGCTGCCGTATATCTAAGAGGAACAAAAGGATAATTTAGCAATTAGCCACTAGTTTGTTAGCGACTAGTTGCTAATGGCTAGTTGCTAGTCGCTTAATTCTATGAATAAAGTGGTAACTATCAATGAAGCAGTAATAATTGCTCATAAATTAAGAAAGAAAAATAAAAACATTGTTCTGGCAGGTGGTGTTTTTGACATTCTTCATATCGGACACATAAAATTTTTAGAAAATGCCAAAAAACAGGCAGACGTGCTTTTTGTTCTTTTGGAAAATGATGAAAATGTAAGAAAGTTAAAAGGAAAAAACCGACCAATAAACTCCCAAACAGAAAGAGCTCAAGTTCTAGCAGCCCTTGCCTGCACTGATTATATTATTACGCTTGAGAATATGAAAACTAACGCAGATTATGATAAACTTATAACCCAAATAAGGCCTGCGGTTATAGCAACGACACAAAATGACAAAAATAGAAAACATAAATTAAGACAGGCAAAGCTTATAAAAGGAGCCGTTGTAGATGTGATATCAAGAATTAAGAGTCACTCGACGACTAAACTGGCAAAATTAATTGAAAAAGATTTACTATGAAAAAGATTTTATTTTTACTAGGTTTGCTTTTGATTGTACTTATAACAGCGGCTGTCTCTCAAAATTATATTAAAAATCGCAATCTTTTTCTTAAAGCCCCAACAGCAGTTATCAAAGACCGGGTGTTTAAATTATATATTGCCAAAACCCCCACGGATCAAGAAATTGGACTGTCTAAATACAATAGTATCCCGAAAGATTATGGAATGCTATTCACTTTTCAGAAACCCGGTTACTATTCTTTTTGGATGAAAAAAATGAAATTCCCAATAGACATAATTTATATTCAGAAAGATAAGATAGTTACCATTTATCAAAGTGTAAGTCCGCCTAAAACAGAAAACGAAAGTCTTCCTATCTTTACACCGGAGAAACCTTCGGATAAGGTCTTGGAAATCAATGCAGGATTATCTAAAAAATATAATTTTAAAAAGGACGACAAAGTAGAAATAAAAAATGTACCTTGATTTACATGAAAATTTTGGGAATTGAAACTTCATGCGATGAAACCGCAGCAGCTATTATAGATGGTAACCTAAACAGAGAAAATGTTAAGCTTCTATCAAATGTTGTGGCGACATCGCTCCCTCTTCATTCAGAAACAGGAGGAATTATTCCTGAGAAAGCAGCAAGAGAACAATTGAAATATATAATTCCAGTCATAAATGAAACGCTTAAGCAATATAGCAATTTGACAATTGGCGACATCGATGCTATTGCTGTTACAATAGGTCCGGGTCTTATCGGCTCTCTTTTAGTAGGTGTGGAGACTGCAAAAACTCTATCATTCATTTGGAATAAACCAATAATTCCAGTCAATCATCTGTATGGACATATCTACGCGAATTTCATTGAGAATCCAAAACTAGACATTGAATTTCCCGCGATTGCGTTGGTTGCTTCCGGAGGCCATACGGATTTGGTTTTAATGAAGGGACATAATAAACTCAAGTGGCTTGGCGGGACTCGGGATGATGCTGCAGGCGAAGCTTTTGATAAAATAGGGCGGCTATTAAACTTACCCTATCCTGGAGGACCGGCAATTGAAAAAGCGGCAGAAAAAGGAAGCCCAAAAGCATTCAATTTTCCTCGGCCAATGATTAATTCTTTGGATTTTGATTTTAGTTTCAGTGGACTAAAAACAGCAATCTTTCGAGAAGTGCAAACAATAAAACAGTTAGGGAATGAAACAATTGCCGATATTTCCGCATCAGTCCAACAAGCTATAATTGACGTATTGGCTACCAAAACCCTAAAGGCCGCAGAAAAATATAAGGCAAAATCTATTTTACTCGGCGGCGGTGTCGCAGCAAATCAAAATTTAAGGGAACAACTCAAATTTAAAATTGACAATTTAAAATTAAAGATTTCGTTTTTTGTCCCAGAAAAACGGTTTTGCACCGACAATGCCGCTATGATAGCAGTAGCTTCTTTTTTTAATTATAAACCCGTTGACTTCAGAAAAGTCACAGCAAATCCAGAATTATATTTTGATTAAAACTTTCGTGATATAATCCCTTTGTGCAAAATCCTGAACACAAAGACCAACGATATAAACCAGGAAATGAGATTCCTATAGGAATCGGGGAGCTTGTTTTTCCTTTTTCTCATCCCGCATGTGAGAATTTAGATCGTGGTGGTTCAGAAACCAGATTTTGTCTTGGTATAAATTTTGCTGAGAAAAATATAAAACTCAGAATTAGTACCCACGTTTACGATACTGAAACTAATGGAATGCAGATTACTCCATTTGATCCTGAAAAAGGATACATCATAACCGCAGACGATCTCAATTTGGAAAAAAGAGGGAAAAAACTTCGTGAGGCTATACGAAGATTTGGGGGATTCGGCATTGATCCCGAATTTCCTTTAAGCTTAGTGACTGAGATAGATTCTGATTATTTCGTACAAGACGGCCTTGCGGTTTTTCAAGAAGGGCAGGATTATGATTCATGGAAAAAATATATAGAATATAAACCTAATATCCGCCTCTTACTTGATATGCTTAGATGTCGGGCAATCACTGGAGACATGACGTTTGAATCAAAGCTAATCCCAAACTCCCGAGATTTACCAAATGAAGTTCCTTCGAAAATTAATACTATTTTTGAAAACCAGGATATATACTGCGGAGACTTTTATCCATTAGATACGGGGCCTTTGGCATCAGATTCCCATGGAACATATTCCCAAGAGGATGACGGCAGTGATTTGGAAATTGGCCCGGGACATGAATTATTCTTTGCAAATGACCCAAAACAGATAGCAAAGATAGGCATCGAGTTCGTTGTTGCCTCTATGCAACTCCTCGCTGATGATAATATTATTTAGCCTACTATCTTTTGATATAATGGGCGTGTCGACGAATTAGCCTTTCATAAGAATTTATGATACAGTTTGAAT
>CAYZEE010000001.1:0-58903 GCA_964477485.1 uncultured Gammaproteobacteria bacterium | reverse complement strand
TTGGCATAGAATCTTAAATCCTTAAGATTCCAATATGTATCACGACTTATTCACAAATGTATTTTAACTTATTCAATTAAACTCCACCTTATTAAAAAACCTGACAAAAAAAGCTATAACAGAAAAAGGGGAGTTTATGAAAGCAACTGGAGATGAATTTTTGGTTATCCCAAAAACCTAATTCCTTATTTGTTTTTAGAAAAGTATTTATCATAGAAGGATATGCTGTTTGAAACCGCATCAGACCACCCTTGTGGCAAAAAATTGTGGTCTGCGTCCTGATAAGTATGATAAGCAACAGTTATATTATACTTTTCAAGCAGGGACACCAGGTTATCTGACCACCATACGGGCACCTCATGATCCGACATACCCTGATCAATCTCTATCGGTGCTTTTATCCACTTATAATAAAGCAGTGGAGAAAAAAAATCCGTGTTGTAAACCTTTTCAAAACCGGCGAGCGCTTTCCTTAAAGCTCTTCCCTGATCCTTGGTCTCATCCGTATAGTACAAAATTGAATAAGGAAACGATGCGGAAACAGGAGCCCAAAGAACAGTCGGATACGAAGTTCCGCTTATGGCAAGTGTTGCCAAAGCTATATGTCCTCCATTACTATGTCCCCAAATCCCGACTTTAGACAAATCGGCTGTTACCCCGGAATATTCTTTATTTAAAGAAGCATTCAGGGTTGGCAAAGAAGTAAGAAGAGAAAGAGCTGTCGTGTAGGTTTGAAATCTATCCTCAAAGGAATCAGCTGACGGGCTTGCAGACTCGCCATAACCCAAGAAATCCGGAGCAAGGGTTATAAAACCATGTTTTACAAAAACCTGTGCTGAGGGCTGGGTATCATCTCCGGACTTATAAGAGTCTTTTGGCATGTATCCCCGAAACATTACGATTACCGGATAATCACCGCTTTCTGCCGGAATATTGATAAGCCCGCTTACTTTTCCCATTGTTTTGCCTTCAGGAGTTTTAGGCGCATAAAAGTAAAAAATCCGGGATTTAAAATCTTTATTATTCTTAACAGCCTTTCCGAAAGTTATTTTAGTCTCCTGAAATTTTGTATGTTTCAAATTATTGAATGTATACTCAAGAAGCGGTTTGGGCTTGGGAACAGGATGCCCTATATGCGGGACAAACCAATTTTTATTGTTTAAAATATAGACAAATTCCAAAACTGATACTGCGAAAAAAATACTGCATAAAACTAACAGAAATTTTTTCATAGCTTTTTATTTTAAACTGCTTAGCATACAATATTATAACAGGATAATATATGAAAAACGTTTCTCTTTTTATTGTCTCGCTTTTTCTGGGTGTTTGCGCCGTTTCAGTCTTTGCCTTTTCCAAGAACAACACTGCCAACAATATCATTTCTCCTTTATCTGCAACGAGATTCTCCTTGTCTGAAGCGCCAACAGAATCCCTACGGGGTAGTGTAACTTTTTCCGGAAATGTCTCCTGGGAATCAAGAACAGCGACGCAACCCTCCCAACTTAAAAAATCAAGGTCTATTCAACAAGGAGAGATGCTTCTGGCTATGGAAGGCGGAAACGCCCTTGTAAATTTTCCCAATCTTGTTAATATAAATATTTTCCCTAAAACAGAAATTGATTTTATCCAAACCCTTCCCGACAACATGGTTTTTACAGAAGCAAGCGGAAGCGCAGCATTTGAAAATACAGGACAAACTCCTATTGCTGTAAAAAGTCTTTCTCTTTTAACCTATGTAGATCATGGAAAGATTAATATAACACTTGATAATACCAACGATATTGTAACCATAGACGTAGTAAGCGGATCAGCAAAAGTTGCTTTTAACGATCTTAATTACGTAAGCCATGTCCTATCACTTTCTCAAGGAGACACATACGTCTTCGATAGCGATAAAAGGCACGGAAGAATAACCTAATCTACAGACTATTTTTATACGTCTTAACCGGACTTAGGATATTATTATCTTCATATCCAAGCGCCTACAGAGCAATCCCCGCCAAATCTTGAAATTTAACAAAATGTATTTTTGATTGGGTGGATAATTGATTTGGATAAAAAGTTTGCCTGTACGTTCCTGTTGACGTTTTATAAACAATGTACGGTTCTTGAAAAATGGGGTTAAAGATTGCGCTGCATGTAGCACAATCTTTTAAGAAATTTGATACTGTCCTTACGCTTTCTATTATACCCGTATCGGGAATCACTGCGGATTGGGGAGTATTATTAATAGTCTCCCAAGAATAACCGTAGAACGGGATACCCAAAACAAGCTTTGATTTCGGAATCACTTTTTTGGCTGTATCAAGCGCTGTTGAGACATCGTATTCTAAACGATCACCCGCACCATAAAGAGGCGCTACCGGACCGGTAACCAAAGAACCGGTAAAATGGTAGTCATATCCCATAAGAACAATATAATCAGCAACGGGTGCAATACTTGAAGGATCTATAAGATCCTTTTTTATAAGATCGGTCGGACTTATCTCTACAGTTAACGTTCCCAATTTTCTGTTAGCCAAAGCTTTTTTTACGGTTTGAGCAAATATCGTAAAATTCTCCTGAGCAGACTTTGATGCCCTAATCACACTTTCTATATCCAGATTTAAGTCTCTAAATCCATATTGTTTCATAATCGGCGCCACTTGAGAAACAAGATTATTCCCATTTATTCTAGGATTGGACATTAGCGAATTTATGGAATCCTGATCACCGTCCGAAATAAGAAGAGACAATAAGACGTTATTCTGTTTTGCCTTTGTAAAAAACGGGTTAACTTTACCGCTTTCAAGAGCGTACCAACCGGGTTCTTCTTCTTGCGGATTTGTTAATTTCATTATGCTTCCGTCCGGATTTATCCTTAATCCAAAATAGGTAAGAGTAGTTATGTACTTTGAATAATCAGCTTTTGCATGGCTTAAGAGAAAATAGGGCAAAAATCCTATAATTTGCTTTTGAGGGAGAATAGATTCTTCCTGCAAAAAAGAAGTCACAGGGGTAAATAAAAAGATAAGATATCCTGACAATAATCCCAATAGAATACCAATAATAAAAATTATAAGTTTTTTAGTCACATCGCTTGCTTTAACAATTAATTATAGCAGTTTTTATTAGGTCGTTTTTTGTTTTCCTTATGAATTCTTTTATTACACTGGGATTGATTATATTCAGTAACGCTTATTTCCGGGGACCGTCCCCATACATTTCGCCTCTTAGAAGAGAAAGTGCATCATTGTATATTTCTTGAACCGAATCTAGATCTATCCCAAATTCCTCACTTACATCTTCTATGGTTCTTTCATCAACTGCAATTTTCATTATCAGTATTCTCTGCAGTGGTGAAAGCGCAACTAATTTTTGACCAATAACTTCATTAGCCTCTTCTACGCTAGATTCAATATCTCTATTTAGGCTCACGACGTCTCCAAGGGTTTTAGTTCTGTCAGGTGATACTGGAGTAGATAAAAGCAACTCTTTGTACCGAGATATGGAAAGCATTCTTACATATTTCTCTAAATGAGCATTTAGTCCATAGGAAAACCCATTATAGGTCTGCCTTTTGCAATAAAATCTAATATGTAAACAACAGCTTCGGATTCCATCTCATCTACTTCGATTTCGAGAAAAGAATTTGCATACAATCTGGCGATAGAATGGATAAATGGCAATAATCCGTATACCGTTGGGAGAGAATTGTTTAAAATGCTCAACTTCTGAAATGCTGCATCTACTAGTTGGGCTCTGTATCTTAATTTCGAAGTTCGTTTTGGTCTTAACCCGTCCTCTAACCCAGTTTTTCTTCTTAGAAAGAATACAGTTGACTCGCCAGGATCTTTCTCTTTAAAAACCAATTTAGAAGCTCCGTCAACTTTGACATATTGACCACGAACGTTCCCTGCTATTATAAATTCAAACCCATCTTTCTCTAATGTAGTTTTTAATGCCCGTTGTTTAGAAATTAAATGAAGTGATTTTCTCTACTGTCTCTTTATGAACCCTAAGTTTTGCAGAATAAAACCTGCTTTCTGTTATGCTTAAATCAGTAAATACTGAACTTATAAGTTTTTTAATACGAATCTTTGTAATATCAACTTTACTTACGGCTACCTTTTCCTCTTTAAGAACCTGCTCAACCTTGCCTATGAAATTCTCGCCGTCAATAAAAAGAACTGTCTTCTTCATGCAAGGATTATATCAGTTTTTTACCAAAAGAAAAACCTCAGCGGGCTTTCGCATAGCTGAGGCGTGTATGCTTATTTTATACACCATCTAGATTAAACTGTCAATAGACAATCTGTAAGATGTGGGTAAGAAGTAGGTTGCGTCGTACAATGGTAGATGTAAGAATTGAGAAGAATTTAGTTTCTATTGCGCAAAAATGCGGGAATTTCGAAGACGTCTTCTTTTTCCTCAGCCGGTTCCTCCACTTGCGGCTGCTGTTGCTGGGATTCTTCTAATTTCTTCTCAGGAATTACAAATTCCCGAAGTGTTTGTCTTGTCTGGTCAAACCCGGTTGCAACAACAGTTATTTTCATCTGGTCATGCATCGAATCATCAACTGTTGCGCCGAAAATAATATTTGCGTCCGGATCAGCTGCCTGGGAAATAATTTTTGCCGCCTCATCAACTTCGTTCATAGTAATATCTGTTCCCCCTGTTATGTTAAACAGCACTCCCCGCGCTCCATCCATCGATATTTCAAGAAGAGGTGAGGCAATAGCGCTTCTGGCCGCCAAAGTTGCTCTGTTTTCACCAACTCCTGTGCCTATTCCCATAAGAGCCGAGCCTGCGTTTGACATAATAGTTCTTACATCTGCAAAATCCACATTTATAAGCCCCGGCAGAGTTATAAGATCTGAAATTCCCTGAACACCTTGAGTCAGAACCGAATCAGCGACTTTAAATGCCTCAAGAAGGGAGAGTTTTTTATCAACCACATCAAGAATTCTCTGATTGGGAATAACAATTAAAGTGTCGACTTTATCTTTTAATTCCTCAATTCCATCTTCAGCAGACACCATTCTTCTTGTCCCTTCAAATAAAAATGGTTTTGTAACAACTGCTATGGTCAATGCTCCGACTTCTTTTGCAGCTTTTGCGATAATAGGCGATGAGCCGGTTCCCGTGCCTCCCCCCATTCCGGCTGCCAAAAAAACCATGTCAGAACCGTCAAGTATGTTCTTTAATTTTTCTGAAGATTCCTCGGCTGCCTGCTTTCCGATATCCGGATCTCCTCCGGAACCCAATCCTTTTGTTAAATTTTCTCCTATCTGGACCTTGGTTGCTGCCTGGCAAAGAAGAAGAGCCTGGGCATCTGTGTTGACGGCAACAAAATCAACTCCCTGAATCTGACCCTGCGAAATCATTGAGGAAAGAGCGTTGCATCCCCCGCCGCCTATACCCATAACTCTTATTTTGGCAAAATTTGTCGTTTGGGGCTTAATAAGCATAAACACACTAAATGTAGCAGATAAAAAATGGTTTTGCAAGCCCCGTTTTTTTGACTACGGTATAAAGGATTTTGCAATTCCTATGATACGGGAAAAGATTTTGTTAAGGCGCGGGATCGGAATCTGGGGAACGGATAATCCAAAAGGAAGAGTACTAGTTGCTTCAATAGTCCCCCCATACATAACAAGTCCCACTGCAGTTGAGAAGGCAGGAGTTTGAATCTCATCAATAATCCCTTTTATGTTTGTCGGTAATCCGATTCTAACCGGCATAGCAAGAGTCCTCTTGGCAGTCTCAACCACCCCTACTGTCAGAGCTCCTCCTCCGGTTATCACAAGACCCGAAGGGGTCTGTCCGGCAAAGCCGCTTTTTTTAAGCTCAAGTCCCACAAATGTAAAAATTTCATTAAGTCTTGGTCTTATAATGCCGTCGACCAAGGTTTTTCTTGAAACTTTGTTTAACTCCTCGGGAAGTTTAAGAAAAGAAAGGTCGATTTCATCGCTGGATTTTGGTTTTTCCGAAGATTCAGCTTCCTCATCCATAACCCTGGCAGGCTTTTTAGGAACGGAGGACAGGAAAAGTTTTATTTTTTCAGCGCTTTCCAGAGAAATTCTAAGTCCAATTGCAAGATCATTTGTGATGTGTCTTGCTCCAACGGGCAAAACAGAAGAGTACGCAACCGAACCATCTACATAGACTGAAACATCTGTTGTTCCTGCCCCCATGTCAACCAAAACCGCCCCCAGTTCTTTCTCTGTCTCAGAAAGAACCGTAAGACCGCTCGCATAGCCACTAAAAACGACCGAATCCGTATCAACTCCTACCTCTGAAAGCGTTTTTTCCAGATTTCTAATCGCAGTCGTATTGGCAGAAATTATATGGGTGTCAACCTCAAGTCTAATCCCGGTCATGCCAATCGGATCTTTTATTCCCTCCTGCCCGTCTACTGTATAGTTACGGGGAAGCACATGAATTATTTCGCGGCTTGACGGGAGAGACACTGCTTTGGCTGCATCAATAACCCGGAGTAAATCATTTTGGACAATCTCCCCTTCAGGATTAGATACCGCAACAACGCCTTTTGAATTTAATGACTCAATATGCGACCCGCCGATTGAGGCTACTACATGCGAGGCAGATATACCTGCCATTCGTTCAGCCGCTTCCAAAGAATTATTCACGCAACCAACAGCCTCAACAATATCAACAATCTGCCCTTTCCTAATTCCCGCGCTCGCTACCTCGGAAACTCCTAAAACATTTACAAATTCATCTACTTTTGCGATTATCGTGGCAATTTTTGACGTGCCAATGTCAATACCAACTACAATTTTGCCCTCATTCATAAGTTAGTCAGGGTTTTAGAATTATTTTGTCAAATCTAAAATCAAGAGTATTAACTTTTTCTCCTTCTATTGTAAGTCGTTTTAGTATAAGTTGTAAAGTCCTGATTTGAGTGGACAAATCTTTTTCGGGAGACAAAAAAACCTTCCCTCCTCCTGAGATACTTACCAGATACGAAGAATCGGATGCTATGGAAACACGAGAAAAGGCAATATTTTCTTTTCTAAGAAGACCCACAAGCTGTGAATTCCCATAAGTTTTATTTTTTCCCAAAGGACTCATTATGGTAAGCTTTTTAAAAGGGGCCGAATGTATGAAAAAAACGATAAAAAGAGCTATTATTAAAAATAAATAAGCGAAAAACCAAACAAAAAAAGTTTTCCTTTTCCTTCTAGAGATTCTTTTTTTCATCTTCCAATACTTTTATAATTTTATCTGCTGCATTTACATCAACAAGCGCTCTTGCCAACTTTCCCTTTTTTTTATAATTTTCCAAATTCTCTGTTATCTTTTTAATAAGCCGGAGGAGCTTATCGGATGTTGCCGATTTTTGTTCTAATATCTCAGCCAGCCCCACTTTCTTTAAAAGCTTCGCGTTCTTCAACTGCTCTTTATTCTGCGAAAATGGAAGAGGAATTAAAACGCAGGGCTTTCCTGCATATAAAAGTTCTGTAACCGTATTTATTCCGGCTCTGCCGATTATCAAATCGGCGGTTTTTAAAACTTCCAGAACATCGGAGGGCGAAATAAATTTTTTAATAATATATTTTTCTTTTTCTTCCTGCGAAAATTTTTCCCGGAGAGACGAAAGTCTCTTGAAATCATTAAATTCTTTAGCATCTCCTGTCTGATGAATAATTTTGAAATGTTTTAATAATTGCTTTATACAACCCTCAGCTAAAACATTTATGGAATGGGAACCCGAACTTCCGCCGGTAATATATATTAACGGTAATTCGTTCTCTTGAATTTTGAACTTTGAATTTTGAACTTTGAATTCATGTATTGGGTTTCCTGTTAAAACAGTTTTGTATTCAGGGAAAAACTTGCGTGAGATCTCCCATGAGATACAGATTTTTTTGGCAAAATGAGAACAAATTTTGTTTGCAAGACCGGCTTCCTGAGTCTGTTCATGGATTACAGCAGGAATTCGCAAAATATAAGCTGCCAGTACAACGGGGATTTCAAGATAGCCTCCAAAACCTAAAACTACATCCGGTTTGAATCTGTGAAGAATAGATACGGCCTCAAGACACCCTCCAGGCAATTTAAAAAGAGACGGAATTGTATGTTTTGTAAACTTTCTCTGAAGTCTTCCTGTTGACAAAGACGCAAAGGCAATGCCGAGACTGTTTACGGTTTGGTATTCTAACGATAAAGTCTTGTCCCCCTCAAAGATATACTTTCTTCCTATAAACAATACCTCATAACCCTTGGGAAGAGCTTCTATTACAGATAATGCAGGGGATAGGTGTCCTCCAATAACTACAACTCTCATAATTTTGCACTTTGTTTTGAAATATTAAGAAGAATACCAACGGCACAAAGATCTATAATTAGAGCTGACCCTCCATAAGAAATAAATGGCAACGGAATACCAGTTAAGGGCAACAGAACTGTCTGGGATGCTAAATTGATAATCATTTGGACTGCCAAAAACGTAGTAATTCCTCCTGCTAAAAGTCTGCCAAAATTATCTTTTGCATTTATAGCGATATAAAATCCCCGCCAGACAACAACTGCAAATATTGCTATAAGAACAACCGCCCCAACAAAACCCAGTTCTTCCGCAATTATGGCAAAAATAGAATCAGTTGTTGTTTCGGGCAGATACGCATATTTTTGCAAAGAATTCGAAAGTCCTACGCCAAATATACCGCCTGATCCCAGGGCAATTAATATTTGACGCACGTGGTAAGAAGAGGTTTGAACTGATTGATTAAAATTAAAAAATGTTTCAAGTCTTTTTGCCCTATAGGGAGATATTTTTATAAGAGCTACTCCTATTACGAAAACTGCCGGCAATAATGCCAAAAAATAAGAAATATTTCCGCCGGAAAGAAAATAAACAACTATAGCCTCCGTCAATATAATCATAGCTGTTCCCATGTCTGGCTCAAGAATTACGAGGACTACGACCAGAAATAGAAGAAGCAGAAATGCCAGAAATCTTCCTTTCTCTTTTGTTGACAACCAGGAAGCAAGATAGATAGCAAGTGCAAGTTTTACGAATTCAGCAGGCTGAAGAAGAAAAAACCGCAAATTTATCCATCTGTGCGCACCAAGAAGGTAAACCCCGATACCGGGAAGAAAAACAGAGAACAGAAGGACAAGAGCAACGATGAGAATTGGGAGAGATAGGTTATAGAGCTTGCGGTAGGAAAAAAAAGAGAAAAATGTCATAAATAAAAAACCGAATGCAACCCAAAAAGCCTGGCTTTTTATATAATGGTACTTATCTCCAAAATCCCTAAAAGCAACAAAAGAAGACGCGTCATATATCATAAAAAGTCCAAAAAGTGTCAGAGATACAACAGATAGAAGAAGAATTATGTCTATTCTTTTCATGTCTTTGAATAACTTACCTGATGAAGGCTATGTAAAGTCCCAGAATAGCAAAGAAAAATCCCAAAAGCCATGCGCGCATCACGATTTTTGGCTCATCCCAGCCGATTTTTTGAAGATATAAATGAAAGGGAGAGCAAGGAAGAATTTTTTTGCCCAAAAATCTCCTGCCGAGAATTTGAATAAGAGATGAACCGACTTCAATAACAAAAACTCCGCCTATAAAAACAAGGGCAATAATTTTGCCTGTCAAAAGCCCGATAACAGCAAGCGCCGCTCCAAGCGATAATGCGCCGACATCCCCTGCCCAAATTCTGGCTTTATAAATATTGAAATACAGAAATGAGGCAACACTACCCATAAGAACCGCTGTAAAAATCGTTAAAGTTTGATCAACGCTGTTCGCAGAAAGCGCAAGAAATGCTCCCAGACAAATAAGAAGAAGCCCCGGAGCAAGCCCGTCTAGACCATCTGCAATATTAAAAGCATTTGTAAATGAAACTATAACAAAAGCCGCAAACGGTATGTATAAAAACCCTAAACTTGCAAGTCCAAATCCCCGTATGAAGATAAAAGAATAGCCAAGTTGAGCGTACAGAACTATCGCTATGATAAAAGCCAAAATCCACTGAATAAGAAATTTATATCTAAATCGCAATCCGAAAAAAGCGAATTTCTTGCCGTTATTGACAAGTTTTTTCAAATCATCATAAAATCCCAAAATTCCAAAACTGATAAACGCAAAAATTATTGTAAAAGCCTCCCAGGGTTTAATAGCAATACCAAACATTCCGTATGCCCATAAAGTCAAAATTGAAACAAGAACAATAACCAGAGCTCCTCCGCCAAAAGGAGTACCGGTTTTCCATGAATGAAGTCTGTCAAAATTAGGAGTGGGCTGGCCGAACATATCCAGCGTCTTCTGTTTCTGGCGTCTGAATTTCATCTTGTAAAGAAAGTCTATGAAGGGGACAAGAAGAATAAATGTTATAAACGACGACAGAAGCATAAACCCCATCAATTGTGCCATAGAACTATATTATACACTAAATCTCCTCTTTTTTTCAGCATTAGATAGTTCCTACATAGTTTTATCTATTTTGTACGTCTTGACACGGCAATCTAAACATCGTCTATAATGATTAAACTTGCCGACTGCCCACGGCAAAAAATCTAATATGAACAACCTGCCTGAATTGCTGTTAAATTTATTAAATTATTTCAAAACTTAAATAACCAGCTTTTTGCTGGTTTTTTGATGAAAAAAATGTGAGGCCCGCCTAAGCTTCCCCCTGAGCCTTTGCACTACTATTCGTAGACGGCTCAAAGAGCGCTTGAGCGACGGACTTAAGAATCTCTAAGTCTTTTTGCTTTCACAAAAATCCAAGAGATTCTAAAGGGGGTGAATAAAAAATGAATTACAAGATAAAATTTGCAGTAGCACTTGCAACCGGCTCTCTTTTTCTTGCAACACTTATACCCGGCGCTGCATTTGCAACCACAAATATTACTATATCAGGTAACGGATGGCATTCCTTTAATAATGGCAATATAATAAAGATTAATAAATTATCTGTTACCCAAGCAAATTTTACTAGCGTGGATACGACAGCTACGGCTGTTTCCAATACAGGTGGAAATAATGCAAACAATAACACCAATGGAAACGTAGCTGTTCGCAGCGGCAATGCTAGTTCATCGGTTTCAGTAGGAGTTACCGGTAATACAAACATCAATACCCAAGGTCTTCCTTGTGGTTGCGACACAAGCTCGACAAGTATTGATATTACAGGTAATGAAGATTACTCGACGAATTTTGCAAAAGTTGTCAATGTTAACAGCGCAACCTTTAGTCAGGACAATATAACAATGGTTGGACTCGAAGGACTTGCAGTTTCAGACACTGGAAACAACAAAGCTAATTACAATACAGGCGGAGCAGTCGGAATAACCAGTGGCACTTCTACCTCTGGTATTAGTGTAAGTGTTTACGGCTCAAGTAATAGTAACTAATAAATTTAGTTGCTAAACCAAAATCTAAAAAAGCCCTACAGAAATGCGGGGCTTTTTTTTATTGAGGACCGGCAAAGACGAGTAGTCTTTGGAAAGATGTTCCGATTGGTACGCAGGTTTGAAGAATTAATTGGGTTTTCTTTGTATTAAGAAGATAATTAACTTGATCTGGCCAGACGGTTTTCTCATCGTTTACTTTATATTTATACTTTTTCCCGTTTCTGACAATTATTATTAGATCGCCTTTTTTAAGCTCGGGCAGTCTGACAAACGCGATGTTGTATCTTGTAATCCTCCAGGGCAAATCAGATGAATGGGCAAAAAGGAAAATAGTTCCCTTCTCTCCCGGAAGAGCTGTTCCCTTTGCCTGGGCAACGCCTTTTTCAAGAGCCTGTCTATATTTTTTTTCGTTAAACGGATCAACACCGGGAATAATTGGAGTTTTTATATTTATTTTCGGAATTTCTATATAAAACGCCGTATTTGACGGATTAATGTTCTGTTGATTTGGAAAAAGATAAAAAACTATTATCGGGTAATATATAAAAATAATTAAAAAAAGAGAAAACGCCATTAAGGCGTTTCCAAAAAACTTCCTAGATAGTTGCATATGCTGGCGGGGACAGATCAGAACCAAAGCGCAGATACCATCCCGCAAAAAACATTGTAATAGACAGAAGCATTATCGGCAATATCCAAAAACTTCCTGTTGCCGGCAGGACTGCTCCTACGGCTGCTGCCAATACTTGCCCCGGGCCTCCCACAGAACTTCCGCTTCCTCCGGATGAGGAACCTCCTCCTGAAGATGAAGACTGACTACTTACCGGCGGGACTTGTTCGCCTGGCGGCGAACCTCCCGGAGGCAGACCGCCGCCTCCCGGAGAAGGAACTATTTGAGTTGGCGGATTAAAAGATGACCCATTTATGTTTTCATTTCCTATGGTCGTGATTTTTGTAATACTTCCGGTTGTAATCAGAACACCGCCGATATTGCCGTCAGCTGTATTGCCGCCGGTATTTGGATCCTCGGTATCTGTATTCAAGAGTACGGCAATGTTTTTGCTTTTGTAATTAAAAATATTGGATAAATCAATTGTTGCATTGTTATTTGAATCGTCTCCATTGCCTTTGATTTTAACGGTTAATGAACCTGAATTATCCTCTTGAGGGTCCACGTTTTGATTTATATTTTTATTATTGATATCAACTATATCTGTAATGCTTCCCGTATTTATCTGGGCATTTCCACGATTGTTATTTGCGCTGTTGTCTCCGGTATTTGCATGATTATCAATGTTGTTTGCAATATTTGCATTATTGCCCTGGGAATCATTTGTGGTATTTGAAATATTTAAATTTACATTGTTATTTGAATTTGTCCCGTTTCCTGTTATTTGTGTTGTGATATTATTTGCGCATCCGCATTCTTTGTTATCTGTTGTGTTCGAATTAATATTTTGATTATTTACATTTGAGTTGCTGGTAACAGATCCTGTGGTAACAGTTGAGGAGCCTGAATTCGATGAGGCCTGGTTATTCCCCGTATTTGAAGTATTGGTAACATTATTTTCAACTTTTGCGTTGTTTGATTGTTGAACTGTTGTTGAGGTATTTACATTTACCTGTGTTGTATTTTGAGAAGAATTCCCATTCCCTGTTATTGAGATCACAGTCTGATCTGCTTTTGCTGTAGCAGATAAAAGCACGCCAAGCAGAATAACAAAAATTGTAGGCCCAAAAATCTTTTTAATCATAAGTCGCCTTTCGGGGCAGAAATTTAGATAAATATCTTTTGCTTATTATGTAAGCCGCGAATAAAATTGGGCCTAGAATAATTATCCAGGCAAGATTTAAATTTATCTTTTTAACATTTGCTGATTCTATGCTTTTAAAACTCGGGGTATTGGTATTTGCGCCGGCGACAAGAGCAACATTTGAGTTCTGGATTGAGCCTGCCAAAATTTGGCCTGTTCCTCCAACTGCGATTGCGGTAGTTGTAATTGTATTTAAACTACTTTGTCCTAATGATGAATTGGAACTTGAGCTGTTCGAAGAGTTTTGCGAGCCTCCGCTACTGGACGGAGATTGAGACAATGACGCTACGCTCCCGGACTGACTATTAGTATTTTTATCTTTATGCATTCCCGGCCCTACAAAGTCTCCGAACCAGCTTCCGAAAACATTAACTACTGTAACAATTAATTTCCCATTGCCTGAAATATTGTTATTTACAAAATTTATAAGATCTGCGATTACATTTGCATTTCCTGTTGCTATCGTTGAATTTCCTCCTGTATTGTCGCTTGCGTTGTTTCCTCCGGTATTTGCAGAGAGATTTAAATTATTTACAATCTTGGCATTGTTATTCTGGACTGTTGTATTATTGGTCGTATTTGAAACATTTGAATTGTTTGTTGAGCCTGAACCGTTTCCGCCGTTTGTCGCTGTTATTTCACCGGATGGGGAAACCGTAAATTCCGTACCGGATGAACCTGCAAAATCGCTGCCTTGCGGCGCACCTAAAATCTGCCCAATCCATTGCCCTGCTTTATTTACAATAACAAGCCACACATTCCCACCGTTTACATTTGAGTTGGCAACATTTATGGTCTTGGCGTCAATATTTGATGAACCTGTTTGAACCGTTGAGTTGCCACTGGTGTTTCCGTTTGTTTGATTATTGCCCGTTGCTGCCGCAAGCAAAAGATTATTGTCAATAGTCGCATTATTGTTTTGCGCTGTCTGGTTATTTGTCGAACTATTTGCATTGGCCAGGTTATTGGAATCTGCGCCGTTATTTGAGTTCGAAGCAGATGTTGTTGATCCCGCCGAACAGTTATTGCCGCATGCGCTATCTATGGAACTTTGCGGAAGTATTATGTCTCCCTGAAGATTTCCGTATATATTTACAACTCCCAAGATTACATTTCCGTCTAAATTATTATTGGCAAAAGTAAGAGAATTTGCATCAACATTTGCATTGCCGGTTGAAATTGTAGAATCTCCTGATGTATTTTTAGAAGTCGCGTTATTACCCGAGTCGGAAGAAAGAGTAAGATTGCTTCCGACATTTGCATCATTATTCTGGAAAGAACTATTATTTGTGGTTCCGGACGCGCTTGCATTATTGGTTGAGCCGGAACCGTTATTGATATTTTGCGCTGATGTGCTTGTGCCCCCGCATCCTGAAATACAATTTGTAGGAAAATCCAAAGTAATATCTCCGACATGATTATCCGCAACATTAAACTCCGAAACAGAAACTCCGTTAAGATTTGTATTAACGCCGGTTATGGCAGTACCCGATGTATTTGCGTCCCCTGTCTTAATGGTAGAGTTTCCGACATTTTCCGATGCAGAATTTTGTCCTGTTGTTGTGGTCATGCTCAAACCGTTATTAACTGTCGCGCTGTTATTTTGCGATGAATTATTATTTGTCGTTGTTGCTGATGAGCTGTTATTGGAAGAATTTGAACCGTTACCGGTATTGGTAGCCGAAGGGTCTGTACCGTTTGAACCCGATGAACTGCTGCTATTATTATTTGCGTTAGTCGTTACAGTACCTGTATTTGTTGTATTCCCGGTGTTAATAGTGGTATTTCCTGTTTGTCCATTTTCAGTCTGACCTGTCTGATTACCTGAGCCTGAACCTCCTGATGAATTATTTGACCCGGTAGTAGTTCCCTGACTGGTAGAAACCGGATCAACTGTTGGAGTTGGAGTCGGAGTAACCGTAGTTGTCTGTACCGGTGGCGCTGTTGGCGCAGGCGGCGCTGTCGGAGCAGGAGGAGGCGCTGTTGGCGCAGGCGGCGCTGTCGGAGCAGGAGGTGGAGTGGTAGTTGTCGCAGGAGGCGGTGGCGCTGTTGGAGCAGTCGGCGGAGCCGGCGGAATAGGCAAGCTGTCGGCAAACGCAGGACCAGTTTGCACCAGCAAAAGCGCTACGATTGTGAATATCGAAATTGTTTTTTTAATTTTTGTTATCATATCTTTATCTTTCAAATTTTTATTTTTTTAGTTTTTAATGTTTATTTTCTTTTTAATTTTGATTTTCGTTCCGTGTGTAGGGCGTTTCGATGAAGTGCAGCCGAAACTGCCCTACACTACATAGGAACTTAGGCTCCTATATTGCTTAAAAAAGCACCCCATGCCGCCCAAACAGCTGAAAAATTAGCTGAAAAGCTAAGATTGCTGAATGGCATTGGCAAAGGAAGAACCGAACCGAATACGTTTACGTTTCCTGAGTTGTCAACGTTTGTGCTGTTGGTTGCGTTTCCGGTTTGCTCATAAACAGCATCACCTGAAACGAGTCCAGTGTTTGCACCTGCGTTGTTTCCTCCGGTTCCTGAAGTGGCATTGGCGTTATTGGTAAGTAGGGCCATGTTCTCAGCGCCCATGCCTTCCCCAACATCCTGGAAGACTCCCAAGCTATTGCCTAAGTCGGCATAAATATTATTTTGGGTGTCCTCTCCATTTCCCGCAACTTTTGCCAAAACAGTTACATCGCAGCCGCATCCGGCTTCTGCAGAGTTAAAGTTGACCATATTGTCAACATTAACACCTGCGTCGGCATTGCCGGTTGAGACTGTTACGTTTCCTCCGGTATTTGCGCTCGCGTCGTTATTTCCAGTCTTTGCATTAGCATTAACGTTATTCGTGACTACTGCCGAATTACCTTGCCAAAGCAAAACTGAATTGTCGCTTGACAAACCAATGCTGTTCTGACTCTCTGTCCCGTTACCTAAAATTACAAGGCTAAGTGAACCAGAGCCGCCATTTCCTCCAACCTGCGCCACATTGGCATTTGCGGTTGTAGAAACATTTGCATTAGACGAGGCGCTTCCGGTTCTAACAGTTACGTCTCCTCCGGTGTTTGCGCTCGCATCGTTACTTCCGGTATTTGAACTCGCATTAACGTTGTTTTTAACGTTTGCCTGGTTACCTTGAACTACATTTGTTTCATTCCCGGTAGTTAAGTTCGCCTGGTTATTTGAATCCGAGCCGTTTCCGGAAACCGTAACGCTTGTGTTGCCGCCGTTGCAAGTTCCGCAGCCTGATACCTGCGCCTGATTTGCATTAACAGCTGTTGAAACAGTTGTGTTATTGTTGGCATTGCCGGTTGAGACTGTTACGTTTCCTCCGGTGTTTGCACTTGCGTCATTTCCACCTGTTGTTGCATTGGATGTCACATTATTTGTGACATTTGCCGAATTACTTTGTTGAACTGTCGTATTGGTAGATGTAACAACATTTGTTGTGTTGTTTGAATTACTACCATTGCCAGAAATAACAATAGATGTATCTGCAAAAGCCAGTGGTGCAAATGCGTTAAGTAAAAGCGCTCCGGTTGCAATTGCTACTGCTATTCTTTTTTTTGCATTCATTTATATTTCACCTCCTCCCTTTGTATATTTCCTTTCTCCCCTCGATAAACTCGGGGCGGATTGCACTTCCTGCTCTCGGTTTTTGTTTTGAACCAAAAACGGAGACTCCTTCATCCGACCCTTCGATTTCTCTCTGGGTTGGGTGAAAAAGCCTCCGTTTGCGGTCAGCTTATCCTACTAAGTTAATCTATATTAGCAAGTATATTGGCATTTTTTTTGTTTGTCAATAGTTTCTTTGCATTCTTACCGATTTCTAACTTTTCGTTTTCATACTTTGTAGGCATACTGGTTTTTTTAATGTGTCTTACTGTTATCTGGGTAACTTTGCTGTTTTGCACATAAAGCTCGACACTTCCAAAAATCATATCGTCCAGAGCTTTTTGTATTTCGCTTAGTATTGCAGCTTTATCTTTTTGAGATTGCACCATTTTTATTTAAAATTAAGCTTGATCATTTCTTTCTTACCGTCAATCTCTCCAACCTGAAGCATAAAGTTTTTATCGGTTGTATTTACAGCAAAACCAAGCCTGGCAAATTGCGTCGAAATCGGCTGGACACTTACAGGATCATTATAAATTGAAGGGGCAAGCATCTCCTTTGTGTCTCCGTTAACCGAAAGGCGTACATAATCTCTCGTGTTAATCGTTACGCCCTTATCCTGATTGTTTACAAGCTTAAGATTTAGCACAAGAAACATTCTCCCTGTAATTGCCGTTGCAACTTTGCCCTGTATTATAACTTGCCTGTCAAGTTCCCCTGTCTGCGCAACATAAGTAAGTTTTCCAACCACATTTCCTTTATCGTTTTTAATAGGGAACTCAAATGTTTTATTTATATTTGCAGTTGCTAATGGTTTTTCAATTTGGACATTTTGCGGATTCTGATTGTCCGAAGATGAAGAAGATCCTGAAATTACTTTAACTCCTATGAGGATAACTATAATTACAATTACTATAAGAACAAAAGCCGGGAGATATTTTTTGCTCAAAAATTTTGTCGGAGAATTTCCTCTATATAACTGTCTTATTCTACTGGGTCTGGTTTCGTTAGGACTAATATTCTCTTCCATAAAAAAATGCGCCTATGGGGGCAGGGGTTTAATAAATGGACTATATCACAGGGCTAAATTCCTTGTCAATACCCGAAAATATTGTTATACTTTGCCTCATGCTGGAATTTATTCCTTATATTTTTGTTTTCATTGCATCTTTATATGTTCCGACAGATCCGGATTTCGGCTGGCATCTAAAATACGGACAGTATTTTTTCCAACATGGCAAGCTTCTTCGCACCAACACTTTCTCCCAGTTAATGCCCGGTTATAAATGGGCAAATACTTCATGGTTTACCGATCTAATTTCATATTTTGCGTATCATAATTTTGGATTTCTGGGCGTTGTTATTCTTGGAGCGCTGGTAATAACTCTTACTTTTTATTTTTTCTCAAAAGCCGCCAAACTTTCCTTCTTTGAACAATCCTTAATCTTTCCTCTTGTGATTTATTTTATGGATCCAGTAAACTCAATTTCCTTCCGCGGCCAATTATTGAGCCTTCTATTTCTTGGCATACTATTTTATATACTTAGTATCTATCGGGAGAATAAAAAAGCAATTTACTTTCTTCCGTTTTTATTTTTACTATGGGCAAATACTAATGGAGAATTTTTACTAGGGCTATTGCTTTTCTTCGGGTGGGCTGCTGTAAAACTCTTGAATAATTATTTTATGTTGAAAATTAAATTAAAGGAGGTACTTTCGGAGAAAAGACTCTTAGGGATTGTATTTTTTGTCTCAGCAAGTTTTACCTTAGTCAATCCATACGGTATTAGAATCTATCAAGATGTTCTAAATCACGTAAGTCCAGATTTAAAACTAATTGCCGAGTATCTGCCTTTTAATGATTTATCAACTTCATGGTGGAATCTTATCCTGGTTTCGGTTCTTGCTTTCTGGGGTACAGTTATTTTATTTGCCGAAAATAAAATTATAAAAAGAGCTCCTGAAATTTCAGTATTCCTGGTAACCCTTGTTTTTTCTGTTTTTGTCCGAAGATATGCCTGGATGATGTATTATTTATCTATTCCTCTTTTAAAACCTCTTGCGCATTTCCTTGAACCTAATAAGAAAAAACATCAGTATGTATCGGGGACCATAATTTTTCTTCTTATAGGTATTCCGATTTTCTATTTTAAACTTCCTTTATCAAGTTATTATAATTTTTCCTGGAATAAATTTTGCAGTCATTATTACTGTTCGGGAAAAGCAGCAAATTTTATTCTAAAAAATAATGTAGAGAAGAAAAAACTTTTTACACTTTATAATTGGGGCGGGTGGCTTATCTGGAATTACCCCAGGATAAAACCGACTATTGACGGAAGAATGCACTTATGGAGAGACCAAAAGGGCTACAGCGGGTTTGACCGGTATTATGCAATTGAGCAAAACCAAACGGACATCAATAAAACAGGTTATGATGCGGCTTATATGTCATATGATAAACCGGTTTATAGAAGACTTATTAAGCTGGTAAAAGAGAAAAAGTGGAACATGGTATGGAGTGACAAATATTCGGGGGTATTTGTAAAGAAATAAACTTTAAAATCTATTGCAGGCTTACTGAAATTTTAGTTGTTGTATCGCCGCTCTGTCTGGATATTTCAACGCTTATTCTGAATGAGCTTCCTGCTCCAACCAGCTTATTTAGAGCATTTCCGTTTGTATTGGTCGTTACAAATGATTTTGCATTTGCGCCCGAACTTGTTATTTTATCTTTGTACCAATTGGTGATAGTATTTGGATCCTGGGTGCTTGAAAGTATAAGATTATTATTGTCCCCGCTTATCTTTGTTGAACCCGGATAGACAAAATCGCCAGAGATGGTTTGACTCTGGACCGCGGGAGTCGGAGTTGGAGTATTTGGGTGACTTAAGTTCCGGGTTTGAGAAGTAGCATGCGTTGGAGTCGGCACAGCAGAAACAGTTGGAAAAATTATTTTCTTTGGAGGAGCAGTTTTTGCTTTGTTTGAAGCATTAAAAAAACCTCTCTGCAGTAATGTAACTACATAAATAACAATAAGGAAGATAACAAGAATTTTAATATTTCTCATAAGCTAAGCTTTGGCCATACTATTATATACCTGCCTGTCAAGAAGCTATTTGCACAAGAATGGCCAGATGGTGCACCACCAGGGAGTTGGCGGCGGAGGCGGCGGAGGAGGAATCGGCGGGCCGCCTGGAGTAGGAGTTGGCGTAGATGTCGGAGATGGAACTGACGTCGGGGTTGGAGTAGGAGTTAATGTTGGAGAAGGACTCGGAGAAGGCGTCGGTGTCGGAGTTGGGGTTGGAGTAGGAGATGGAGCTGGAGTAGGAGTCGGAGTCGGTGTTGGACTTATTGACGTGTTGCAATCAACAGCGCCACATGCATCTACTCTCCCATACTGCCAGTAAAAACCGGTCCCAAAAATTCGGTCTGCTGAGGATTCAATCTTGTTTCTGACTTGTGTGTTCGTCCAGCTTGGATGATCGGCAAAGACAAGCCCCGCAACTCCTGAAACAAAAGGAGTCGCCATTGAGGTTCCCGATAAAATTGCATAACCTCCGTTATTATAAGTAGAAAATATGTCAACTCCGGGAGCTGCCACTTTTACCCAATAACCATAATTTGAAAACCAGGCTATATTATCATTCCGATCTGTCGCGGCAACCGAAAGAACTTGTGGATAATATGCAGGATAAAGAGGAGAGGTACTGCCGTTGTTTCCTGCTGCTGCGACAACAACCGCGCCCTTATTCCATGCATACGAAACAGCATTTGATAACGTAGAAGATGGATATGGCCCGCCGAGACTTAGATTTATTACACGCGCGCCATGATCTGCTGCCCAGACTATACCATTTGCGACCCACGAATAATAACCGCTCCCTGAACTATCAAGAACTTTTACAGACATAAGACTTGAGTTATAGCCGGTTCCTGCAATTCCGATGCCATTATTAGTCTCTGCTGCCGCAATCCCCGCAACATGAGTTCCATGACCGTTATCATCAACAGACGCCGTATCAACGCAGTTTATGGAAATTGTACAATCTGCGGACGCGACGATTTTTGATGATAAATCCGAATGAACTCCGTCAATTCCCGTATCAACTATTGCTATGTCCACATTTGATGAGCCATGTGTTATATTCCATGCGGAGGGCGCCTGAATTATTGAAAGTCCCCACTGGTTTGGAAAATATGGATCATTTGGTATTTCCTGCGCTTTTGCAATATGATCTTCTTCCGCGTATTCAATATTTTTGTTTTTCGAAAATTTATTAATAAAATCTCGAGCCTTGCCTTTTGGAACCGTAAGAGAGAAGGTATCAGAAAGTTTTAACTTTTCTTTTTTTGTAATACCGAGGTTTTTTATTGAGTCTTCCTGAACATAAGATGGCGTTTTTGAATGAAATTTTATTATTATTCTATCTGTTTGGAGCGAAAACGCCTTAGCGCTTCCTAGAAAAATTGAGAAGAAAGCAAGTATTAGAAGCAGTATAAGATACTTTCTCATTTGTATATTTTTATCATTAAAACTTATTATTTGTCAAATCTGACTATGAATCACGGACTATCGGGACAATTTCTTCAAGATTTAAAACTCCGAAATCAGGCGTAAAATCATTTTTTTCATTTTTTTTCTCCGCAAATGGACCTCTTTTTACCCAAATCGTGACAACAGAATTATCAAAATGCTTAGCCTGATAAAGAACATCCAATCTATCATCAGCCAGGAAAATAATCCAACCTTTGTACTTTTCTAAAACCTTCTCTATATTGTCGCTTTTATCAAGAAAAATATGTATGTTTTTTTCCTGAAAATGCCCATCAATTAAAGTTTGCTTAAGTTTTTTCCTCTGAAATTCATCCTCTCCTTTGGAAAAGATACCAATCTCTGCAGCCTCACTTAGCTTTCTCAATACGCTTCTTGTTTCTTTATAAAGCTTATAAACCTTCAGATTGCTTCCTTTGAATGCACCTGTGTCGAAAAGTGTGTAGTCGATGTCAAAAAGGACAATTTTATTCTTGGTCATTTCTTAATAATTATTTCCTGAAACTTTGTATAGTATTTAGCGTTGGCCTCAACATTATTAAGAACTACGGTGGATGGGCCAATGGTTGCGTTTTGTCCTATGATTATTCCCGGCATAGTAGAGGACTTTATCCCGATATGAACATTGCTGCCAATAACTGCCCCAAAATGACTTAAGTCTGTATCCACCTTAATACCTTTAACAACTGACGCAATATTTTTTCTATCAAGTCTTACATTGGCGGTTGAGAAGTCAGCACCGATGCGAGAATCCTCGCCGACAACAGAATCTCCAATAAAACCGGAATGCGTCTTTGCACCTTTCATTATCAGACTATTTTTCACTTCCATATTTGCTCCGATTAGAGAGTTTTCTTCAATATCAACTCCGCCCCGCAGAATCGCATTATTGCCAACAACTGAATTTTTCCCGATAAAACACGGGCCTTTTATTTTCGCTCCCTCCATAATATTTGCTCCGTCCTGAATTTCCACATCTCCTATAATCTCCGCGCTCTTTGCAATAACAACATTTTTTCCTATAGATTTTTTTATTTTCCCAAGTAAATAATTTTTAACATCCAGCAAATCCCATGAATATTTAAGAGACGGCACATCTTCCTTTGTTTTAACAAACCTTACGCTCTGTCTCTTTACAAATGATGAAATTGCCTCCTCTAGTCTGTAATGACCGTCCGGAGTTTTCCCAAGTATTTTAAAGAACTCTTTTGAGAATAAATAAATACCAACCAATCTCAGATCCGATGGCTCTTCACCTTTTTGTGGTTTTTCTATAATATCGATTACCTTATCTTTAGAAATCTTCAGTGCTCCGAATTTATCCAGGTTCTTTTCTCTTTTTGCCAGAAGAACCCCCTTATCCTTTAAGGTCTTTTTACTCATCATAAGATTCTTATATTCCAAGAAATCAACGCGGGATGCATTCAGAAGGAAAAAATCTCCTTTTATGTAATTTTTTGAAAGAAGAAGACCATTTCCTCCTCCGCTGGGTTCTTTTTGTATCACGTATCTAATTTTTACACCAAGATTTTTACCATCGCCCAAAACATTCTTTATCATAGAGTTTTCTGAAACTACTACTATTAAATCCGAAATACCAGCCTTCTTTATAGATTCTACGCTGTGTTGAATGATAGGCTTGCTCAAAATAGTTATAAGGGATTTGTGTCCAAAATTGGAATATGGTTGAAAGCGGCTTGACTTGCCGGCTGCTAAAATAACTACCTGCATATTATTCCTCGTTCTTTCTTACTATAGATGCCCCTAATTTTTCTAATCTCTTCTCAAACTTTTCATAGCCCCTATCTAAGTGCTCTATGCCAAATATTGTGCTTTCTCCATCCGACACAAGAGCTGCAAGAACGAGCGTTGCTCCTGCGCGAAGATCCGAAATTGCCAGAACCGCATTATGAAGTTTGACAGGACCATATATTCTGACAGCATGTTTGTATTCCGGTTTATTGTCCTGGTAATTAAAATTATAAACTTTTTCAGGACTATCTATTTTAGGATTAAACAGTTTTATTTTAGCACCCATTTTTATAAGCTCCTCGACATATGAAAACCTATTTTCGTAAACTGTTTCATGAATGACAGAAATACCCTTAGCAGTGGTCGCAATAACAGCCCAGGGTCCCTGCCAGTCTGTCATAAAACCAGGATAAAAAGACGTTGTAATGCTGGTTGCGTAAAGAGGAGTTTTGTAAAAAAATCTGATTCCGTTTTTCTCTTTTTTAAATCCTCCTCCACAGGCGTTAAGCATCTCTAGAAATTCTTCTATCCCTTTTTCTGTTATGTCTTTTATTAAAATATTTCCTTTTGTTACAACTGCTGCAACAGCCAGCGTAACAATTTCATTTCTATCAGGCGGTATCTTAAATGTCGCGCCGTGGAGCTTAGAAACTCCGTTGATAACTATAGTACGCATAGAACCACGTTTAACCCTAGCTCCCATTAAGTTCAGGAAATTTATCAAATCATCCACTTCGGGTTCCGCCGCCGCATTTTCAAGAATAGTTCTTCCGTGAGCCAAAACTGCGGTTAAGATTAAAGTCTCAGTGCCTGTATGAGTATTTTTATTGAATCTATAGGTAGTTCCCTTAATCCCGCTTGTATCCATATGGAAAAATCCATCTCTGCTGTTGTAATTCACTCTAATTCCCATTTTTCTAAGACCTGAAACTATCCTGTCAATAGGACGTGCGCCAATCCTGCATCCTCCGGGATTTGGGATAATTGCCCTTCCTTTACGAGCCAAAAGAGGAGATAAAAACATCGCTGATGTCCGAACGCTTGCGGCTTTATCCAAAGGAATCTGAGTGTTCTTTATATTTTCGGCCACGACAGTCGCCTTATGATCATATATTCTTACAGTGCCCCCCAGTTCTCTAATAATCTCCACCATTGTCATAAAGTCTGAAATCAGAGGAATATTTTCAATAATCACTGGTTCTCCAGTTAAACACGCTGCTACCAGCGCCTTAAGAGCAACATTCTTAGACCCCGAAACCGAAACTTCTCCTTTTAATTTTTTACCCCCGTTTATAATAAATTTTTCCATATCGCGTATACGTCTCCTGCTCCCATAGTAACAACAATCGTATCTTGCCCATAGCCTTTTTGTTCGATATATTCTACCACATCGGAAAGCTTTGGCAAAAAAACTACATCCTTATGAAGAACTGATATTTTTCCAGCCAAAAGTTCAGAAGAAACACTAGAATCCTTAACCTCTCTAAGAGAGGGGTAAATATCAGTTAGAACAAGAGTGTTGGCATCTGAAAATGAATAAATGAAATCATTCCACAATGCTCTTGTTCTTGAGTATGTATGAGGTTGGAAAATACAAACTATTTTTGAGTTTTTAAAATTCTGACGAAACGCCTGAAGGGTCTTTCTTATTTCCGTTGGATGATGCGCATAGTCATCATAGAGGACAGCTCCCGTTGCAAGCTTTCCAATATATTCAAACCTTCTTTTTGACCCGGTAAAATGAGATATAGAATTTTTTATTTTATTAAGTGGCAAACCAAGCTCTAAAGCTCCAACAATTGCTCCTAGGGCATTAAGGGCATTAAAATCTCCAAGAGTTTCAATGGAAAACTCTCCAAGCGCCATGTCATGATTTTTTATCCAAAAAAAAGTTTTTCTATCTGAAGCCCTAACTTTTTCAAGCACAAAGTCGTTACCGGGCGAAAATCCGAAAGTAGTTAAGCTTCTTCTGTAATCTTGAATGAGTTTCTTAATTTGGGCATCATCACCGCATGCGACAAGAGTGCCATTTTCCGGTAATTGATTTGCAAACGATAAAAAATAATTCCTCATTTGATCGATAGACTCATAAATATCCGGATGGTCAAATTCAATATTCGTGAAGACTGTAAGTATTGGATGTTGCCATAAAAATTTGGGAGTTTTGTCAAATTTAGGCTCTGTGGCGTATTCATCTGCTTCCGAGATAAAATACTTACCAACTCCTAAATGCCCACAAGACCCCAGGCAGGCAACTTCGCCTGTACCGACGACATATGAAGGGTCATAACTTGCGTATTTTAAAATAGTGGCGAGCATCGCTGTTGTTGTAGTTTTTCCATGACAGCCGGCAACCGAAACTCCCGAAAAACTTCTTCCAAGGATTTCTCCTTTCATAAATTCTCCCACTGCCTGTCCTTGCGTAAGAACAGGTATCCCTCTTCTTTTTGCCTCAACTACTTCTATATTCTCAAATCCTCCATGCGCTCCTGTTGTCACAACAAGATCAGGGTTTTTTATGTGTTCTTTGAAAAACCCAATAAGAGGCTTAATATTTGCTTTCTCCAAGGAACCTTCGGTAATAAACTCATCTTCTATATCAGACCCTGAAACGCTAAATCCTGCTTCTTTTGCTATAACTGCCAGTGGTGCAACTCCAACCCCCTTAACACCTACAAAATGAATCGACTTAATTTTTTTCATTTGCTATTTTCTAATTATCTCAATGCCAAAGCTTTCTCTACCGCTTCATACTCATCCCACGGTTCTTCGCCATGTCCATAATTCATGGATTTTTCATGCGCCTTGCCGGTAATAAGAACAACGTCTCCTTTTTTTGCCATTGAGATTGCTTTGTTTATGGCATCTTGTCTATTTGGAATTCCAATAAGTGTCTCATTTTGGGTTCTTAATTCAGAATTCTGAATTCCCGACATTATATCATTAATAATTTTTGAAACCGATTCAGAGCGTGGATCTTCAGAGGTCAAAATAATAATATCCGAATATTCTCCGGATATCTCTCCCATCTTAGGGCGCTTGGTCACGTCTCTTTCCCCTGCGCTTCCAAAAACATGTATAAGATTACCTTTTGTTTCAGGCCTAATTGTACTTAGAATTTTTTCAAAAGCATTAGGCGTATGCGCGAAATCAATAATTACCTGAAATTCTCCATCATGCACAAGTTCCTGTCTTCCCTGCGGCGGATTAAATGAAGTAATAACCTGTTTAATATCTTCATCTTTTATGCCAAGCTCCCTGCAAGCTGCGGTCGCAGCAAGAATATTATATCTGTTAAACTCTCCCAAGAGATTGGTCTTAAAAGTAAATTTTTCTGGAGTTATATTTGCATCTTCCCTAATTCCGTAAGTAATTAACTTTTGGTTCTTAATTTTTGATTCTATTTTTTTAGATTTAAGATTTAAAATAATGTTATAGGAATCATCGTCCATGTTAACAACCCCTGTCTTTGCTATTTTAATAAGTCTTAATTTTGTTTTGACATATTCTTTGTAGGTTTTATGATAATCCAAATGTTCATGGGTAGCATTGGTCAAAACACCTACTTCAAAATTTATTCCCCAAGTTCTGTATTGATCCAGTGCATGAGAGGTAACTTCCAAGACAAGATAGTCTGCGTTTTTAATTATTTTTTTCAAAAACTTTTGAACAGCAAAAGATGACGGAGTTGTAACATGGAACGGCAAAGGATAGTTCTGTCCGTCAATAACTGCCCCCAATGTCGAAATCATAGATACTCTTTTTCCTGAACTTTTAAGAATATGGTAGATAAGTGAAACCGTGGTTGTTTTTCCGTCTGTGCCGGTAACGCCAATAACCGTTAGATGTTTGGACAAGAACCCATATCTTACATTCGCCAGCATGGCAATAAACAGATGATAAATATTCTTTGTATCTTGCCACATAATCTTTATTATACCTCTTTTGAGATCGTAAAATCTAATTATATGAGGCTAATTAATCTCCCTCCTGCAGGGGCACTCCGTAATAAATTAGAAGGTCGCGGGCGATATCAAAAAATATTGGAGCTGCGGTTTCTGCTCCATAGATTGATGCTGTTGGTCTATCCAAAATTACAAGCATCGCAAATTTTGGATCATCAGCCGGAGCAAATCCAATAAACGAGGCAATAGTATGAGTAGGATCATAGTGTCCTTTAATCGGAATTGACGCAGTCCCGGTCTTTCCGGCAATCCTGTATCCTTTAAGTCGCGCAAAAGCTGCTTCTCCTTTATCTACTGCATTTACCAAAATTTCTGTCATTACTTTTGCAGTCTCATCGCTTATTGGAGTATCTAAAACTTTTGGAGGTATTTTAATAATGGTTCCGTCCGGAGATTGAACCGCTGAGACGATATGCGGCTCCATCTTTACGCCTTTATTTGCGATCGCAGAGAACGCGTCAAGAAGCTCTATAGGCGTTACCGAAATGCCCTGCCCAAAACCTTTAGTGGCTAAATCTACAGGATACCAAAAATTTGATGGCGGCAATGGAGCAAATGTTTCTCCTTGAAGATCAATCCCAGTAGCGCTACCTATACCAAAGCGGTTTAGATATTCAATCATCCGCTGAGTTCCTAATCTTTGGGCAACGTAAACCATTCCTACATTATCAGAATGTTGAATTATTTCCGTCATGTCTTCATTTTTAAAATATTTATTGTCCCATGTATGAATTTCGTATCCTCCTATTGATGCTGGTCCTGCGCATATTGGGCATTTTGTTTCCGGTTTAACAAGTTTGCTGTTTAAGGCTGCGGACATAACAAGAGGCTTAAAAGTCGAACCAGGTTCGTAAAGATTAGAAATAAAAGGATTTTTGTAAAGATTTTGCGTATAGTCTTGATAAGAGTCAGGCGAAAATGAGGGGAAAGATGCCATCGCAAGAATATTGCCGGTTTTTGGATCCATAATTCCTATCATGCCTGATGATGCTCCATACTTCTTTATGCCTTCTTTTAGCTTTTCCTCTACGAGAAACTGTATTGATCTGTTAATGCCTAGAATTAGATTGCTTCCATCAACTGCACCTGTATTGTAGGTTGTTGCTGCAAGAATCGGCCGACCCTGAGCATCGTGAATTTGTATAGCCTCACCGGTCTTGCCTCGAAGAAGTCTGTCGTAATATCCCTCTAATCCAAAATATCCTTTATCTTCTCCAGCCTCATCTTTTCCGACAAACCCTAAAAGTTGGGCAGCCATTGAAGCTTCCGGGTAAAAACGGGTATATTGTTTTTCAAATCCGATACCTGAGAGCTTAAGCTTTTCAATATTTTTTTCTTCTTCAAAACTTAAATCTGACTTCAGAGGAACCCAGAACCGATCAAGAGAAAGTTGAGCGCTTACGGAAGCAGTGTCAATATTAGTAACGCTTTGTAGTTTTTCAATCGTATCTTTTTTGTCCCTTATTTCCTTCGGATTTGCAAAAAGAAGAAATGAAATCTTATCTGTGGCGATTGGAAAACCGTCTGATGTTTTTATTTCTCCTCTTTGAGGAACAATCTTAAGTGTATCGCCATATTGCGACTGCGCCAAAAGGGAAAGCTCTTGTGCTTTTACAATCTGCCAGTAGAACAGTCGGCCAATGATAATTAAAAATGCGAGAGCGAGAATAAAAAGAGTGATTCGATATCTCCATATCATAAATTCGAAAAACTCGGCATGACCCTAAGTCTGTATCGAAAGGTCATTGTTTTATAGCCAAAGGCAAAGGTTTTGTCAAGGAAATTTGCGAACCGCCTTCAACAAATCCTAAAAGCGCTGCTTCTGAAGCAATCTTCGTCAAAGATGAAGCAGTAAGAAGTTTTTCGCGCAAAACCAAATTCTGTGTTTTGTAATAGCTTAATTCATTTTGAATCTGCTCGAGGTTAATTCCTGCTATCGACAGCCTATTTGCAACAACAGTCTTTATAATCGATAAGACAATTATTATAAAAATTGAAATTATTATAAGTATTGCGGGTCTTTTCATATTTTATCTTCTTAATATTTCTCAAAAACTCTAAGTTTTGCGCTTTTGCTTCTCCTGTTTCGCTCTATCTCCTCCTGATCTGGAATTATCGGTTTTTTGGTTTTAATTTCTCCCAAACCCTGATTCTTAAATTCGATAAAATCTTGTTTTACAATTCTATCTTCAAGCGAATGAAAACTTATAACCAGGACTCTTCCGTTCTTATCCAAAAGCCTAATTGCTTTCGGCAGCGCTTCTCTTAAATTATTAAGTTCGTCATTTACGGCAATTCTAAGTGCCTGAAAAACTCTTTTATTAATGTTTTGTTTCTGGGCTGAAGTTATCGTGCCCATCCTAAACCCGTATGCTCTCTCAACAACTCCTGAAAGCTGTCTTGTTGATTGTATAGCTTCTACTCTACGGGCCCTAACAATAGCGTTAGAAATGGACCGAGCACGATGCTCTTCACCCAGTTTAGAAAATAACGCATATAGCTCCTTCTCCTTAAGAACATTTACAAGATCCGCTGCTTTAACGGCGAGATCTTTATCCATTCTCATATCCAGCGGATTATCTTTTTGAAAGCTAAAACCTCTTTGTTCAGTATCAAATTGATGACTTGAAACTCCCAAATCAAAAATTATTCCGCTGACTTTTTCAAAATTATTTAAACGAGCGATTTTATCTATATCCTTAAAATTTCCATGAACTAAAACTAAATTTTCTTCCTCAATCTTCCAATTTCCGGCTTTTATTTTCCATTTTCTGCTTGTATAATCTATTGCCTCCTGGTCACAGTCAATTCCTAGTAATATTCCGCCATGTTTGAGTATTCCAAACCCGTGTCCTGCGCCCCCGAGTGTTGCGTCGATATATTTTTTGCCTTTTTTAATTTGTAAAAGATCAATAATCTCTTTTAAAAGTACAGGCGTATGATAGTTATTCATTGCCTTTTCTTTTGCCATCCTCTTTTTCCACCAGTCTTTGTGAAATCCTGTCTATATTCTTCTCAAGATTCTGCCTATACTCAAACCATGTTTCCTTATTCCAAATTTCAACGTATCTGTGTAAACCTAGGAATACAATCTCGTTTTCAATTTTTGCAAACCCTCGTAGGTAAGAAGGTAAGATAAACCTTCCTTTATTATCAAGCGAAACATTGCTTGCTCCTCCAAGCAGAAATCTTTGTGTTTCTCTTGTTTCGGATTGGATAAATGGCTTTCCTTCTGTTCCCTCCAAGAGCGATTTCCAGTTTTCTTCAGAGACTGCGATGAGCGAGTTTTCATAGCCTAAAGTTATAATAAGATTATCCCCAAGAATTTCTCTGAATTTCTTAGGGAAGGCAATTCTTCCTTTTTTATCGATTTTTCCTTCATATTGCCCGATAAGCATATTCCTGCCTCCTTTATTTCCCACTTTGTTCCACTTTTTCCCACTTTAGTCCATTTTGGGCCTTTAATCACGGTATGTCAAGAAGCAAAATGACCAAAATAGCGTATCTTAACAACCCAAAACACAATATGTGGAAATTTGATGGGAATAAAATTTTAGAAGTTATTGTCCGAGGGATTTTTCAGACTGGTAGACTTTTCCATCTGTTTTTGTAATCTTAAGAACCAGTTTTATATTAGTTACGTCCTTATCATAATGGCAAACATCTGAACATGTTCCCATGATAATTTCTTTCTTAACAGTTTCCCCTTTTGTCGTAACGTCAACATGCCCGATAACTCCTCTTGGAACATTTCCTTTTGAAGTATACGAAAGTGTGTAGTCCAATGAATCGATATCATCGGTTTTTGAAACTTCCATGATTACCTTTTTCTTGTCCGAAGACATCGAAAGGGTTAACCCGATTGAATCTGGAGTAAGGGCTGGAATTACTTCTTCTGTCTGAACGGGTATATTGCTTACGGGTTTTGCTTTTTTTGAAGAAAGAATATAACCCCCCCCGCCAATTATTAAAATTATAAGAACAGCAATGGCTCCGATTATAATTTTTTGATTATTTTTCATACACTAACCTCTCCTTCTTTAGATATGATTCCCTGAAATGATGTCGGATATCTTCCCGTAAAACAAGCTCCGCAGAACCCATTTTCCTCAAAAACCTCCGGAGCATTTTCAACAGGATTCCCTAGAGCCGCCTCCAATGATTCAGCATAACTTATGTAATAAAGAGTGTCAAGACCAAGGTATTCCTTTATTTTATCAACGTCTGGAATTTTATGCGCTAAAAGTTCACCATTGCCAAAATCCACCCCGTAATGGCAACCTTCTCTAATAGTAGGAGAAGCAATCAAGGCACTAACGGCGCGAGCACCGTGGGATCTCAATATTTGAACCATTCTCCTCATTGAGCCCCTGACTATTGAATCGTCCACAAGAACAATACTTTTATCTTCAACATTAGCTTCTATAACTGAATATTTTTCTGTAACTGCCTTATCTCTTCCATTCGGACGTATAAAAGTCCTTTGTCCTTTCACAATGTTTCTGTAAGGATTAGGGTAAAAAACTTCAGCAAATCTGGCGCCTGAATGCCTGGCGGGCATGTAATTGATTACCCCCATATAAGCACCTCTTCCGGAATTAGGAACGGGAGCTATAATGTCTACATTTTTAGGAAGATGTCTTGCGAGCATTTCTCCTACTCTTTCTCTAAATTTCATTACAGGTATACCAAAAACTACGCCGTCAGGCCTTGAAAGATAAATAAGTTCAAAAAAACAACGAGAAAGTCTCCCGTCTCTTACGTCAATTGATATGGTTTTTAATCCTTCACTATTTATTCGGACAGTTTCCCCCGCTTGAACCTCGCGATCGAAGCTAGCTCCCATTGAGCGAAGAGCTACTGTTTCTGATGCAACGACATATCCGTCATCTTTTATCCTTCCTATTACCAGTGGCCTAAAACCTTTTGAGTCTCTGCTGGCATATAAAGCATCTTTGGTCGAAAATACAAAAGAATATGCTCCCTCAAATTTTTTAAGACCGGAGATAATTCTTTCTTCCTCATCACCGGGCATCTTGTTGATTACAGCAAGGGCTATGCGGCTATCGCTTCTTGCTCCGGCTATCTCATCAGGCAAGTTAAATTCTTCCCTGAGCTCAGCAATGTTAGTTAGGTTCCCATTGTGAGCAAGCACGATACCATCCTCCACAAACGGCTGAGATTCCAAAAGAGAACCGGAAGTTGAATATCTGTCATGGCCAACGGCAATAAAAGCATTGGGCAGGCTTGGCAAATCATGTTCTATCTTGAATACAACTTCAGCAAGCCCGGAATCCTTAACCACTTCATTTTCATATCCGTTTGACACTGCAATTCCGGATCCCTCCTGGCCACGATGATTAGTTTCTATTAAACCTTCTAGGGCAATACCCGCTACATCTCCAGCTGGTGAATAAACTCCTATGACAGAACAATTATCGCGAGGTTTTTCTGTTTCCGGGGGAAGGAAATTTTGAATTACTCTTTCGTGCATTAGATTAATTTTTCTTTAAAGAAATCTACTAAATTTTGCCTCTTGATTCTTTCCTGTTTCGTTGTATCTCTGTATCGAATGGTAACCGTATTATCCTCCAAGCTTTGAAAATCAACTGTTACACAAAAAGGCGTTCCAATCTCATCCTGATAGTAATATCTCTTTCCGATGTTTCCTCTGCTATCAAAGGCAACAATATTGCTTAGCTGTTTTTTAAGATTATGATAAATATCCTGCGCCATTTTTGCAAGAGGTAATTTATTCGAAAGAAGCGGAAATACCGCAACTTTAACCGGAGCAAGTTTTGGACTAAGTTTTAGAACCACTCTTTCTTTATCTTCATAATAAGAATCAAGTAAAAATGCAAGCATTGCCCGTCCTACCCCAACAGATGGTTCAATTACATAGGGAATATAATGCTCTTTGGTTCCTTCATCAAAATAGCTGATGTCTTTCCCCGAATGCTTCGCATGCTGTGATAAATCATAATCGCCTCTGTTTGCTATCCCTTCAAGTTCTCCAAAATCCATAAACGGCCATTTGTACCAAATTTCACTCGTCCCTTTTGAATAATGTGCGATATCTTCTTTTGGCAAGTCAACCAATTTAATATTATTTTTGTTAATCCCCAGGCTTAAATACCACTTTAATCTTTCTTCTCTCCAGTATTCAAGCCATTTTTTATCACTACCGGGCTTTACAAAAAACTCAAGCTCCATCATTTCAAATTCACGGACCCGGAACAGAAAATTTCCTGTTGTTATCTCGTTTCGAAAACCTTTGCCAATCTGTGCAATTCCGAACGGAATTTTAACCCTGCCGGTTTCCAAAACATTCTTAAAATTTACAAAAATTCCTTGGGCTGTTTCGGGACGAAGATATGTTTTATTTTCTTCATTATCTATTGGTCCCATAAAAGTTTTAAACATTAAGTTGAATTGCTTGATATCTGTCCACGAAATATTTTTATGGGCTTTCTCATGCTCTTCTATTTGATCTTTATGGTCTGCCCTGAATCTTTCATGACAAACTTTACATTCAACAAGAGGATCTGTAAAAGATTTAATATGTCCTGATGCTTCCCAAACTTTTGGATTTGCAAGAATTGAAGAGTCAAGTGCAACCACATCATCACGGGACAAAATTATCGAATTTTTCCATTCTTTTTTAATGTTTTCCGAAAGCAAGGTGCCCATGGGTCCTAAATCCCAAATCCCGTTAACTCCACCGTAAATTTCAGAATTTTGAAAAATAAATCCTCGCCTTTTGCAAAGGGCAACAATCCTCTCCATCAAGTCTGACTTGACCAAGTCGTCTTCCATGCTCCTATAATAACAAAAAGAGAAAATTAAAAAAAGAGGAGAAGCTACCGTCTTGGCTTGATTTTGAGGATGTGCTTTGCTAATCTAAGTAGATAACGCTTATATGACTCAGAGAACAAAAAATATTCTTATCTTCCTTGCCGGATTTTTTAGTTTCCTCTTGTTTATAATTATAATCCCTATGATAATCGCAAATGAGAGAACTTTACCGCAAAAGCCTGGACAAAATCTAAATTTTAAGGATTGCTTAAATAATGAATCTTTGGATCATGTTTTTCATCCTTTTAGACTCATCGTCTATAAAAATTGCGTTAAGGTGTCAGGAATAGTCAGTGGCATTGATCGCGTTCCTGATGGAGATTATAAATTTGGATTGACTCTGGACCCGCAATATAGATGGACTCTCAATTTTGGGAATAAACTGGCATATCAGGATAAACTTGTTGTCGAAATTGTATGTGTCGGAAAGATTACTGAATCCGCTCCAAAGAAGGCTTGCGGAGGGTTTAAGAATAATGTTTATCTTCCAAAAAACGGTGAAAGGGTTACCGTTATAGGCCAGCATGTCTTAGACACAACTCATTTATGGAATGAGATTCATCCTGTCTATAACATCAGTGTTGAGTAATTATTGTAATAATAAATTATATGAAAACCAAGACTAAAGACAAAATTGATGCAAAAACGGATTACTATGCTACGCTTCTTCAGGTTGTGTATATTGTTATTTTTTTTATTTTTTTACTGAACGTATTCGCAGTTGATATCCTATTTGCTCCACCCCACCTTGCTCTTCTTCGCGTACCTAGTAATATACGGGCGATAGGATTTTTCTTAAACGCACCGTGGACTCAAAGTCTTAGAATATATCATATATTTTTACTAGTTATTACGGTCCTGGGGTCATTAAACCTTATAGCTTTGTCCAGCTTGGAAAATTCCCTCTGGCGAATAGTCTGTAAAATTTCTTCCTTTTTTGGACTTCTTATTCTCTGGTCTATATTTATGTTCTTCGCGCTGCCTTTTATACTAAACGGAATCAGCTTTGATTATATTTATCTTAGAATTTCATTTATCTATGCGGCGGTAACATTCATTCTACTAATCCTTGACGTTGCCACATTTCTTGTTGTCGACAGATTAGATTAGAGAGGAAAGTATCTTTTTAGTCTTTAATTTTTTCTCCAAAATATTCTCTATAAAAGCTTGTCTATCATAAGCTAAAAATGACTTTGGCATAAAACCAAGAAGCTCAAGAAACTCATTTTCAAAATTATCCAGAACCAAGGATGATCCATCAAGAGAATTATCCAGGCAACGTAAGGTATCTTTAAGAAGAAAAAATATTTTCTTGTTTTCCTGATTCTCGGGACAAAAACTGGTAACAAGTTCACAGATATAAAATGCCATGCCGATCTTTTTTAGTGATCTTTTAACACCTGAAAAACTTTCCAAGGTCTGTGCTTCTGTGACAATAGGGAGAGAGGAATGAAAACTTTTATATATACTTAAAACTGAAAAATTTAAAAGTTCTATATGCGGAGATCTTTTACTTGTAATTTTTCTAACACCAGGCGCTCTAATTTGGATTTTTCCATAAGTTTTGCTAAAAAAAGTCAAAATTCTATCTGTTTCGCCAACATTTTTTCTTTTAAGAACAATACCTTCTGCTTTATAGCTTCTCATTTAAGATTTATTTTAAGCTCTTTATCTGTGGAGAGATTAAATTTATCAACCGTATTGTTGTTAACTTCGATGGCATATGGATCATTATAAGTTCCTGGCTGTTTTTGGATAAGAAGCGGCAGTATGCCAGTTGCCTTAAAAGGCAAGCGGTAAGAGATAGTAAAAGCAGCCGTACCTTCAGGTCTGACAGTTAAAAATCCTTCAAAAACAGTTTTTCCTAAACCCTCATGGGATTTCATCTTAACTTCTGATCCTTGACTGTCTATAAGGGTGCTTCCGACAGGAGTATAAATTCTAAACCAATTTCTATAAATTGCATTTAGGCAAAGGTTCCCTCTTTCAAGATTACAATCAGAGGCAGGATAAGGATTTTTGTAATTAATTGTGACCGTTTTTACTATACTTCCATCGCTTTTTACTTGATAATTCTGCGTGACGCTTCGTGAAACAAATAGATTAGACTTTTGTCCACCGAAATTTGCTTCATTTATATGTAAATAGTCTCCATCAAACGACTTTATGCGGCCTGCTGCATTAAGAGCCTCAAATCCTCTTTGGGCATCGGCATCATAAATATCGAATAAAACATGTTTCTGGTCTATTTGCGTTAACAGATTCTGAAATAATGCTCCCCAATAAAGCTTAGGCGAGGATTTCAAAGCTTTATTCAAAATAGCAAATAATAACTCTCCTATTATGTCTTTTCTACTTGCCTGAATAGCTTCAAGATTTGATGTCTTAAGATCAACGCTAAGAGGGGTACTTATGCTGCTTTCAAGCTGATAAATTACCTGTGGACAATCACACCTAGGGTCGTTATTTGTTGTAAATGTCATACCGGCAGCTTCAACATTATTATCCAATATTTTTATCGTTGATACCAAAACATTAGTATCCAGGGCAATAATGCCATCCACGTTCTCTTTCTGGGAGGATTTATTATACATAGAGTTAAAAGTCTTCATGGAGTCTATAAAATCCGGGGAAAGATTACTGTCTCTTATATTAAATTGATAAACATTGGGCAGATATTTCAAGATAGGCTCAGGAGCCTCAGGTTTATTGGGGATTGAAAGATCGAGATTGTAAATGTTGTCGGATTTTTCTACATTAATTTTCCCTCTGTCTATATTAAAGATTGAATAAGCTGTTATGAATCCGCCTGTAGGACGAAGTTCTTTGTCGTTCTGAAATAATACAAGGTATTTTTTGCTATCAGGCTCTCCTAGAAGATTCGGCAGCACTTTAATAAGCGGTTTTGCCTGTTCTACAAAAGAAGATCCCTCATCTACTATTTTTTGCAGGCTTAATAAAGAATCATGAATTTTACGAAATCCTAAAAAAGACGGGTAGTGGTTTGCGTCTACGGCATCTACCTCTGTCTTTACATCTTTTAGATATTTTGAAATATCATCAATGTGAGGAGTAACCTTTCCCATAGTTTTAACAGCGGTTTCTATTCTCTGTTCTGCTGTTCCGCCCACAAAACTTCCCTGTCCCTTAAGCCCCAGCACGTCAGCATAAGGCCTTACGGATTCTATAAGTACGTTTGCAGCATCAAGTCCATAAAATCCTGCCGCTACTAAATGTTTTGCATCGCTGTAATACCAACCGGCAATAGGAATAAACTGAAGATACCCCAAAGAATTAAGGCTTTTTTGCGTCTCGGTTAAATCAGCAGTAGTTTTTGTCAATTCCGCAGATGCCAGCTCAATATTTTGTTTTTTTACAGCATCAACAGTAGCTTTTACCTGAGCATAGGTTTTTTTGGAATTCTGAAGCACCTTTTGAGCCGGCAATATAACAGCAAATGAAGAAATAATGACTAAAATAATAAGTACAATAATAACTCTTATGACATTTTTATTCTTAAAAAAAGCGGATCCTTTTTTTCTGCTTCTCATCTTAAAATCTGGTACTGACTTAGAAATTTCTCGGGGAGTTGGATTAGCTGAAACAGGATCTAAATCTATCTTCTCGAATCCTTCCATTAGTATATGTTACCTCGAAACGAACGCCTATGTCAATCCTAAGCTTGACTGTCACAGGGCGCCTTTGCCTGAAAGCATTGCCCAGGGAGTTTCGAGGATAATCCAAATGTCATAAAACACTGACCTTTTGCGAACATACGATGCATCCATCTCGATCCTTTTATCGAAATTTATCTCACTTCTGCCTGAAACCTGCCAATACCCCGTAAGGCCCGGTTTTACAGAAAGAACGATTTTAACTGATTTTGTAGTCCTGGGATACTTTTTCTGCTGTTCCTCTAGTTCATCGGGATAGTATGCTCGCGGTCCTACCAAACTCATCTCTCCTTTTAAGATGTTGAAGAATTGCGGAATCTCGTCTAAAGAATATTTACGAATAAAACGTCCGACTTTTGTAATCCTTGGATCATCTTTTAGCTTATAACTTCCGTGCTTGTATTCCTTAAAAAGTCTTGCAAATTTGGGATTTTGGCGAAGAAGCTCATGGGCGTTTTCAACCATTGAGCGAAATTTATACATTTTAAAAGTTTTTCCATTTTTGCCGATTCGCTCTGGTGTATCAGCCAGGACTGGTCCCTTTGAATCAAGTTTTATTGCTATGGCAACAAGAAGAATAATTGGAGAAAAAAATATTATTAATAAGGTGGAGAATAAGATATCCATTATTCTCTTAACTGTTTCATAATATAGGCTTTTTTTAACTTCTATGTATGGCATAACTATGTGTAGGATTACGTAAGATGCTCGTTTGGTGTTCCCGACAGACTTTCTACTAATTTTTTAATTTTGGGGACAGATTTTTTATGGCAGACCAGCAGAACATCATCCGTATTTATCACAATCATTTCAGCCAAGTCTATCCCAACAGTTAATTGATCCGCATAATTAAAAACCAAGTTATCTGAAGAATCAGTCAGAAGTACTTTTCCGCGAGTTACGTTTTCAGAACTTGAAACTTCAAGAGCTTCTTTCAAAGCTTCCCAGGCTCCTATATCGCTCCAGCCCAAATCTGCGGCAATAACTGATATGCGCTTGGGATCTATCTTCTGCAAAATCGCATCGTCAAAACTTATCTTTTCAAAAGCCGGGTAAGTTTTATCAAGAGTTGAATTATAGCTGCTTTTAGAAACTGCATTTTGAATTTCCATTAAGCCCTTATACGTCTGTAGTGTAAATTTTTTATATTGAGAAAGAATAAATCTTGGTGTTGTAACAAAATAACCAGGGTTCCAGGCGAAATTTTTATCTTTAAGAAATTCTTGCGCCTGTGGAAGCGTAGGTCTATAAATAAGTCTGTTAAAACGGTATATCTTCGTACCTCGTATTTGCGCAAGTTTATCTCCGAATTCTATCCACCCGAGATTTTGGTTTGCGAAACGGGCTCTTTGACCAATTAAAATTAAGGAATTAGGATTTTTTGAGACCAGACTTTCTGCCATTTTTAATACTTCCCTAAATCTTCTTTCTTTTTTAACAAAATGGTCGCTCCAGATAATCGCAACAGGTGTATCCGGATGGTTTTTCCCAATTACTGACATTGCAAGGCCGACGGCCGGTCCAACATCTTTCATCTCAGGCTCAAAAATAAAATTTTCACTTGGAATGTTTGGTAGATGAGAACGGACAATATCCTCGTAACGTTTGCCTGTTGCAATATAAAAGTCTTTTAATTTAAAAGCAGGTAATAGTCTGTCAATAGTAAGCTGCAGAGTGGATTTTTCTCCAATTATTTTCTCAAACTGTTTCGGTGTGTTTTTTCTGGAGATAGGCCAAAGTCTTGTCCCAACTCCACCGGCAAAAATTGCAATCTTCATAATAACAGTTTTATTTCTCTGTTTAGTTGCTCTTTAAAAATCCCGATATTGAATTTTTGTGCTTGTTTTATACTATCCTGCGGGTCAAATTTTTTGGTCATAAATTTTTTAATTGTTTTTGTAAGAGCCTCATGTGTCTGCGGATAAAAAAACATACCTGTTTTGTCTTTATCAATTGTTTCAAGCGCTCCTCCCTCTCCTAATGCAATTACCGGCTTACCAAAACTTTGGGCTTCCAAAATAACTAAACCAAAATCTTCCTTGCCGGGAAAGACAAGAGCATGACAATCCTTATAATACCCCACCAATTCTTGTTCAGTCAAGTTGCTTAAGAACTCAATATTGGACCCAGCCATCGCTTTAAGCCGTCCTTCTTCAAAGCCTGTTCCTATAATTTTTAGCGGCAGCTTCAATTTATTAAATGCCTTAATTGCAATATCTATTCTTTTGTAAGGAACAAGACGGGAAACAATTAGAAAATATCGACCATTGAGCATTGAATCCTTACGTTGGTATCGACTTTCATTTAGCGGGCGGAGAGGCGTTTGTGATTTTAATAAACTTCTGCGAGCGTCTCCTGAAAAATGCGTCAGACCTGAAGAGCTTAGCATTAAAGGAGGATAAATTACAATCGACTCTCTTTTATAGTATTTTTTTATTCTTTTTTGAACTTCTTTTGAAATTGCAATAAATTTGTCCGGTCTTTGCGCAGCTATTTTATCCCAAGTTTTAAGATATGAAATAACAGGTTTTGAAAAAAACCGCAGATATGAATTTCTAAAATAGTCATTATAACTACTCCACAAGTACCGAGTCGGCGTAAGACAATAGCAGATATGAAGAGTTTTAGGTTTTGTGATAATACCTTTTGCTGCCTCGCTTGTTACGGAAATTACTAAATCATATTCGTCGAAAGAAAAATTCTCAAAAGCCAAAGGCATAAGAGTTGCATATAATTCATGATTTCCTGAAGCAAATGGAAATTTCTGAAGGAAAGAAGTTCTTATATCAAAAACTTTTGCCCAGGGAGCTTTTTGTCTGTCGTAAACAGAAGTATATAAAGGCGCGTCCGGAAAAATTTTATGAAGCGCGATAAGTACTCTTTCTGCCCCTCCCCACTTATTGACCCTATCATAAACAAGCGCAACTTTCACTCCATGATTATACCATCAAAAAGCCCCACTTTGTCATATTGACAAGCAGGAAACTGGTAGTGTTATACTAATTCTCCATGGCAAGAAATTCTACCTCAAATAATCCAGCGACAAAAAAAGATCTGCGAAAGCTTGAAAAAGCCTTAAGAATTGATTTAGCAACAAAACAAGACTTAAAGAAATTTGCTTTAAAGACAGACCTAAGAAAAGTTGAAAAATCCTTAAGACATGAGATTTTAAAAGTTGAAGAAAGAGTTGAAAATATCGAAGAAAAAGTTGATAAAGTTGACAAAAAACTCGATAGAATCGAAATTAAGCTAGATGGATTTGTAGGAAATGTTGAGACACTTAGAGAAGAAAATGCGGCAGGAGTAATTCAATATAGAAGACATGAGGAAAGATTGAAGAATCACGAAGAGCGAATCACCACCCTCGAATCTACGTAGATTATCTCCCCCAAGGGTAGCTAAATAACTATAGGTTGACAATTACCTCTCCATAGGCTATAATTCCGTGATATGACTAAGCAGGAGAGAAATAAAAACGGCGAAGAGGGACTTGAGGCTGACGGCTCAAGGGAAATCGTCGTACCGCATACTGAAATAGAAAGAATTGATGATGCCGTTATAGATAGCCTAATTGAACTTCTTAGTAAACCTACCCAGGCTTTAACTCCAGAAGAGTATTTAGATAGCATTGCTAAAAGACAGAAGGCAGTTGATCAACATCTTATAATAGGTGGAGCAGACACTCTTCGGAGATTTTTCGAAAGAATTAGACAACTTGAGAAAAAACAACCAGTAAGAATAGACCTGTCAATGCTTGAGTTAATCGGAAAGCTTCTTGGTGGATTATATCTCCCTGGGGCTAATTTGGAGAAATTGATCCTAACGGAGACAGACATTACAGGTTCCAATCTAGAGGCAGCGAATCTAAATGCAGCTGTTGCGAATGGAGCAATAATGCGTGGCGTAGTAGCGACTGGTGCAGATTTTACAGATGCAGTAATGCCTCATGCGGACTTATCTGGTGCAAGAATTATTGGAGGCACTTTTGTCAACACGGTTATGACCAACGTTATAGTTGATGAAGAAACAAATTTTGCAGGCGCAAGATTTATTGGTACTTATTTAGGTGGTACAGATATCGCAGCTGCGAATCTAACAGGTGCAATCTTTCGAGGCATAAGGCGTTAATTCTTTTGGAAAATCATCCAGTAATGTTTGCATTTATAAGGCATGCCGAAGAAATTCTCCATTTTTTCAATTCTATCTTCTTTAATTAATTTTATCTTCTCCTTACATAAACTTAGGATTTCAAGCCTATCAAATGTTTTTTCAAATTTACCAGAAATAGGATTTAGAAAGGCTTTTTTTTCATCAGCTGGGGATTTTTTAATCATCTCTTTATAATACTCATCATCTATGGACAACACATAAGCTAAAATTAAGCCTCCAGATCTTATAACTCGAATCAACTCACTTACAGCAAATTTCCTACCCTTTATTGTTTCCATATCAGTTGTCGCAAAACAATCAATTCCTATATCAAAGCTATTGGATCTAAATGGCCAAGTTTTTATTGCATCATGAACAATAAATTTAATTTTATTTCGAATTTTTTCATTATGAGCTCTCTTCTTCGCTTCTTTTATGGCTTCTTTAGAAAAATCAAATCCTGTCATTCCTACTCCTTGCTCCGCTAGCCAAATAACATTCCTACCCTTTCCGCAACCCATCTCAATTCCATTAATTTCCTTTCCAATTTTATTAACCTCGAGCCACTTCCAAAATTTCAATACACCCGACGATGGTTTATCGGAGTCCATTTGCTTTAATACTTTCGGAGATAGATGTTCTTCTTCCCAAATTCTTTTCTGCTGGGAATGGCTTATTGTTTTAGATTTTTTCATCCTAGGGCTTCCTGGTATATTCCGAGAGTTTGCTCTACCGTTTTGCGCCAGGAGAATTCTTTGGCTCTCTCCAGACCCTTTTTTATCCTTTCGCTATAATGATACGTATCATTAGAATGAACATCCATAAGTTTTTCGGAGATATCTTTAATATCGTAAGGATTAAAATAAACAGCTGCATCTCTGCAAATCTCTCTAAGAGCAGGAATGTCTGATGACAAAACCAGACATCCGCTTGCCATTGCCTCCAAAGCCGGCAATCCAAATCCCTCCATAAGAGACGGGATAACAAGAGCTTTTGCATTAGAATACAGATTTCTTAATTCGTTGTCATTTGCTTCTCCGTAAAATTTAATTGAACTAGCAATCTCCATCTTTGAAACTTTCTCTCTTAATTTTTTATAAAAATAATCCTTTCTTCCAACTAGCATCAATCTTAAATTTTCACTTCCACTTTTGAATTTTGATTTTTGCTCACCTCGCTGCGAAGCGGGAATTTTGAATTCCTGAAAGGCATCAATTAGCCTTTCCAGATTTTTATGTGGGTAAGCATTCCCAACGTAGAGAAAATATTTTCCGTTTTCCATTTTCCGTTTTCCATTTATTTTTCGATTTGAGATTTGAGGATCCGACCCTTCGTATATTACCTCAATTTTGTCTTTTGGAACTTTTAGATGATCGACAATTTCTTCTTTTGTCGCATTTGAAACTGCAATTATTTTTTTTGCCTTTTGGGCAGCATTTTTTATAACATATTTATAACCTAAAAATTTTGCCATATATAAAGGGTAGGGCAAGGTAGATGCTTTGCCGGTTGGAAAATGCCATTGAATCAGATCGTGAATAGTCACTACGAAAGGCTTGTTATAAAAAATTGGCACTGAAAAATACGGAAAATGAACAAGATCTAGTTTATGAGAGTTTAAAATTTCTGGAAATTTAAATTGTTCTTCAAGAGTGTGCCACTTAATATCCGTCCTGATAATTTTAAATTTTTCAACCAGAGATTGATCACCCTTTGAACTAGAATCATGAATTAAAAGCTTAACTCTATTTATATTTTCTGATTTAACAAACAAAGCATATTTGTTTTTTTTATCTGTTTGAGCTAGATTTGAAACAATATTACGCGTGTAGCGACCAACACCTGTCTCATTCCAGAGCCTGCAATCAATTCCAATTCTCATTTTTGAATAGATGAAAGAGCCATTTTTCTTCTGATTTCAATCACAGTTAAAATAAGATTATTCAGAATAGAAGGATATTTACTTTTATAATGCTTTTTATAAAAAATTCTCATTGCGTTAAAACGAGCATTTGTTGCTATAACTTTTGTCTGTAAATTCGCTGTTGATATTTTATTTGAATGTTTTTTAATACCTCCTGAAATTCCTTTGTAATGAAGAACCGAAACTTTTGGAACAAAAGAAACTTTCCAGCCTTTTTCTTTAAGTCTATAGCAAAAATCTATATCTTCTCCGTAGAAAAAATAATCCTCATCCCACCAATTTATTGCGTTCCCAGCTTCTCGCCTCACCATAATAAAGGCCCCTACAACCGAATCGACTTCGTGTTCTTTTGTTAAATCAAGCCAGCCCATCGTGTAACCAGAAAATAACTTGCTTCTTGGAAATATTTTTGCAAGCCCAGAAAAATAACAAAAAGAACTCCACGGCGTTGGAAAACCTCTGTGGGAACCATCATCGAGATTGCCATTGGAAAGTCTTACAAAACAAGTCGAAACCCCTACATCTTTATGTTTTTCCATAAATAAGATCATATAAGATAATGTATTTTTATCTACTTCAGTATCGGGGTTCAGAAACAGAATAAATTTACCGCGAGAATTCCTGACTCCGATATTGTTCGCTTTTGAAAAACCCAAATTGTCTTCATTTTCCATAACCAAAACTTTAGGAAAATGTTTTCTCACAAATTCAGCGCTCCCGTCAGATGATGCGTTATCAACAGCAATAATTTCATATTTTGTTTTATCAAAATCCGATCTATAGATCGATTCAATGCATTTTTCTATAAATTCTTTTGTATTAAAGGAGACAATAATTATCGAAAGCTCCATAACAATCATTTGACGGCTAACCTGTAAACACTATCCAGCTTTTCTGAAATAATTTTCCAGTCATACCTTTTTTCCACCAGTTTTCTTGCATTTTCTGAAATAATTTTGTAGAATTCTTTATCTCTAAATAGTCTTATAATTTCTTCTGTAATTTTATTCTTGTCTTCGGATACGATAACATCCTTGTTATTAATTGCACCTATTGGACTTGCGCCCATTTTTGTTGTAATGACCGGAACTCCGCAAGACATCGCCTCAATTATCTTATAACTTGTCCCGCCCCCCACCCTAATTGGAGAAAGTAGAAGATCTGCCCTTTGAAAAATTTCAGATGTTCTGGAAGGGGCATTCTCATCGAAAACAACATTCTTATCCCCCAATTTTTTTATATATCCCGGAATATTTTTCCCAACCATCCAAAGCTTAAAATTAAATTCTGACTTCTGATTTTTAAGTTTTAACTTTAAGTTGGGCCATACTTCTTTCAAAATCCACTTTGCAGTATCTCTATTTTGCACCCACCTAAAATCCCCAATAAAAAGTACCAGTTTCTCCTTTTTCTGAACTTTTAACTTTGAACTTTTAACTTTGAACTTTTTAATATCTACTCCATTTGGCACAATCTCAATATTTTTATTTTTTGTTCTCAAAATCCTTTCATCATCTTGCGATACCGCTACTAAATAATTCGCTTTCTGCCAAAATGCCTCCTCCTGACTTTTGAGTTTTGCAATATCGATAGCCAGTAGCGGTCGGATCCAGACAGGAGCCTTATCCGCATATCTTTTGTAAACAAGATATTCAATATTATGCTCAACAAGAACAATAGGAATAGAAACTTTAGGTAAATTCTGCATTACATAAAATGTCTCAACATGAATTAAATCAAATTTTTCGTTTTTAAGAAAAGCCCTAATTTCGTTTTGCATTTTTAAATTAGTATGACCCGTTATCAGAAATGGAGAGTTGGAAAAACCTGTACTCAAAATAGTCTTAAAAGACCACTGTTTTTTTTTATCAACAGCTATAACTTTTTTACAAATCTTTTCTATCTCCCCTATGTCTTTTTTTGTTTGATATTCTCTTTTTTCGCAGACCAGAGTGATTTCATGTTTTTTTGATAAATTTTTTAAGAGATTATACAAACGGATATGGCCTCCTGAATAAAGCGGATAAGGCAAATACGATGATACCATTAATATTCTCATGGTTTTCCCCGCAGATTAAAAAGAGCAAAGTCAGATGATGTATAAACGGTCTTATAGGTTTTACCAAAATTTAAATCCGAAGGTTTGGGGTCAAAAATTACAAGATAATTTGCTCCCATTTTAATAAGTGCGGGGAGCGGCTTTTCAAAACTCGACCATCCTTGTCTATCCATAAAATAAAGTGCTGTCGTATCGCCCATAGCTCCAGGAACAACGACTTTTGCGTTTTTTGGAATAAGATTGTCTATCATCTTTCCGCCTCTTACAAGTTCAGGATGATCTATATCGTAATCCGCGCAAACATTAAACCAGCCAAAAGCAAGCATAAAAACCGTAGCTGAAAGAAGAACAATAAGAGAAACGACTCTTGGAATATTTGTTTTATTTTCCCATAAAAAATAGCTACCAAGGGCAAGATATATCGCGATACTTGGTATAATTAAAATCTGATAATAATCGTGCATTACGTTTCCTGTTGCTACGACAACAAGATATAAAAGCGAAGAAAGAATGAAAGATAGAAAAAATAAGTAGTTTTTTTTGGGGAGCTTAAGAAGAAGACCTAAAATAAGAAGTGGGAACCCCCAGTATCCTAAGATCAGATTGGCCAATCTTTTGGCAAAAATCCACTCGAAAAATGCTCCCTTAAATCTTATACCGTTACCATTAAAAAGCCAGCCGCCTTGAGGGATTCCCCCCGGATATTGAAGCATCCAAAGTCTCCAAAAGGCAAAGGGCAAAATTGCTAAAATAGTAAAAGTCCAAAGTCTCCTGCTTTTGAGAAAATTAAACCCATATTTTTCATACAAAAGATAAAATAGAGGAAGAAAGAAAAAAACAGCAAAGGGTTTAAGAAGAATTGATAATGTCATAAATATAAAAGCGAGGACGCCATTTAAATTCACCCGCAAATCTTCCGAAATAAATTTGTCAAAAAAATATATCGCTCCCAAATATGCTGCGACTGTTGATGAATCAGGAAGTACTACTCGCCCATAAAAGATATTAAAAGGAATAAAGGCAAAGAAAAAGGCAGCTAAAAGGCCGGAAAAAGAATTAAGGTGTCTTTTCACTATAAGATATAAAAAGACAGAAGACAAAAGAGATGAAAAAATTGTTACGATTCTTCCCCATTCTTCTATTGTTAATCCGCCAAAGATTTTGAAGAGTCCCGCTTGTGCCAGATTGTAGATAGGAAATTCTACAAATCTATAACCTTGAGGATTTTCATGTATACCTGATGGAACATTTGATATGTCATAAAATCTTGGATGAAGAACATCAAAACCGTCTTTAATAAAAAATCTTGAGACTGCAGAAGTATCTACCTGTCTCCAGGCATGCCAGTCTGCAATAGGACCATTAAATTTGTAAAGTCTTACTAAAAAAGCTCCAAGTAATATCAAAAAAAGGAAAAAAAGCTCAATTCTTTTCATAAATTACGCCACGACTCCTGTAATATTCGTGGACGTTACCTTCTTCGTCAAAACGGAATACATTGGCATGGGGATTATTTCCTGCCGCATTCAAAGCCGCATCCAAAGAAGGCATTTCATAAACCTGCATATCATTATTCTCGAAGGCAAAGTATATCGCATCTTTAAGTCCCACCGGAAAAACCCAGGCATCTCCATGCTTAATAGGCACGTTTACAAAATAAAGTTTTGAGGGCTTGTCTATCCAATATTGCCTGGAAACTCCTTCAACTGCCGTAATAAGATTGTTTGAAGCCATCCCTGCTTCTCTCCAATCCATACTAAGTTTTTGAAGCTGGAAAAGTTGGATCATCAAAAAAACGATTACAATTATTGTCATGCTAAGAACAGTTGTTTTCCTGTCCGTTACGGTAATAAAATATCCGAAAAATTTTTTGCCGAAAAATACCAAAAGTATCGCAATCCCCATGGATGATAAATAACTATATCTATCTGCGATATTTCCCAGTCCTAAAAATGGCAAAAGTGAAACTATGAAAAACATTACCGCAAAACCAACGATTCTCTTTTCTTCAATGTTTAGATGTTTTAGAACTTCCTTTGCGACAAAGAAAAATGCAATTACTAAAATAACTATTAATATACAAGCCGGCAGAAGATGGTGTCCAAAAATGCTTCTTGCTTTCTGATAGAAGCTGTTTGACTGAGGGCCGATAAGATCCAGAGCCAAATACCCGATGGTGTTTCCCACAAAATTAAAGGGCAGTTTTACCAAATTATAACTATAGTCGCCATTAAACCAATGACTGTTTGATAAAAACCTTAGAGTAAGGTACGGAATAAGTGGAATAAAAACAATCGCGGAATAAATCTTTTTATCAGATTCGGAAATAGGTTTTTCCTTAAATATAAGATCATATAGAATTATGATAAACGGCACCACAACACCAAGTTCATGAAACAAGAGAGATAAAATAATAAAGACAATAGAGGATATTAAATAGTATTTATTTTTCTTTTCTTTCCAATAAATAAACGCCAGAAGAGAAGAAAGGGCAAAAATAGCGTTAAATAAAAATCCAACCGAGGCCATCCAAAATACATCCTCGTGATGAACTGCCAATATGAGAAAAATAAAGGTGCTTAAGACGGATAACCAATAATTTTTTAGAACTTTTCTTGATAACATAAAGACAAGAACGACAACCAAAAAATGTAGGAAAATTGATACAAAATGATATGCAGTTTGGTTAAGCCAAAATGAAGAGTACATTACGTCAAAATAAAATCTTGTTCCGGGTCGATAGAAAAAACCGTTTGATTGAGTAAAATATCCTAGAATAGTATTCCAAAAAGAACCGCAACTGGAAGAGCCTACAAGCGGACAATTGGATGCCCACCGAAGCCATGTAAAATCATCTCCTACAAAAAAGTAGCCATAAGACTGGGAAAAGAATGCGAAAGATCCTGCAAGAAGATAAACTGCAATAGCATAGGGAGATATTATAACTTTTTTGAATAAGCCTACAAAATCAATCTTTTCTCTTTCGTATAGATGCAAAGTCCCTAATACTATACCCAGCAAAATCCAATATGAAAATGCTATCTTGGATGCTTCAAACACATCAATAAAAATGGCATTAAGAAATAAACCAAATGTTCCAACAGCAAAGCCTAAAGTGAAATTTCTTAAAAGAGAAGAATCTACGTTAGATAAAGTCTTTTCTATATAAATTGCAGCAAAGATAAATATAGAAATAAATGCAAAAATCCCCAATACCCCTGTCTCTCCCAACATACGTAAATAATCATTGTCAACGGCAAGACTTACGGAGCCATAGCCGCTGCCTAAAAAAATATTTCGCAAAAATGCATTAAATGTATTTGGCCACTCACCCTGAAATCTCGTGGTGAAAGATAAATCGTAGGCTTTGGCTCTCTTAACTAAGTAGTCTCCTTCAACCATCTGAATCTTAACAGGCTTTACATTATCCTTTGAAAGCTTAAAAAAATACTCACCCGTTTTTTTGATAATCGGAGACAAAGAAAGATTAACGTAACCTGTACCCTGAGGGAGCGTTTCGCCCGTCGGCGCATTAGCCGGAACCAGCAAATCTTCTGTTGGAGGAAGAATATCAAAGGGCATTATCGCCGATGACGATGCCCAGAGCCTGCTTGATGGGGTCGCAATAAAGGCGCTTAGAACAATTTTGTCCTTAAAATAAGCCTTTTGTACTTCCCTAATCTGCCCTATCGCAGCGCCTGTTTTACTATCTACCAAAACATCAACCTGCGATACCGTTCTGTTAAACCGTTGCGCAAGACTTGGAGAAAAAATAAGAAATATAACTGCAATAATCAAAAGAGAAACAATAATCAATCTTCTTCGTTGTATTAGTAAAAGCAAAACTAACGATAAGACAAGTGCTACGAAAGAAACTCTTGATACTGTCATAACCATGAGTATAAAACTCAATACTGCAACCCCTAAAAATAAAATTTTCAGCAACCAATTCTTAAACGCAAAAGCAACACTCACTAGTATGGGAATAACCAAAACCAAATAAGCAGCTAAATCATATTGTCCTGCAAAAGTTGATGGAATTCTTGAAAGATCGGAAAGTCTTATAGGAATACCTTTGGCAAACTGTTCATTCATTGTCAGATATGCGGGAAAACCGGCATACTTTTGACCAAAACCATACAGCACTACGGCAAGAAGAATAAAAAGAAGAGAAAATATTGCATACGTCAAATATCTTTTATCTTTAATACTTGTATATGCCACAAAAAATAGCGAGATATACTCAATTCTTCTTATGTAGCTTAAAAAAGCAACATTGGAAAAAACATTGGCGAGATTTGGAAAAAAGAGCAAAGCTCCATGCAGTGTTGCTATTCCTCCTATGATCCAGAAAAAAAGAATAGGCAGGGTAATGGGAGTTTTAAGGGTAACTTTCTTTTTTAAAAGCAGGGCTGCCCAGATAACGACAACAGCCGCGACCAAAAAATCTTCAAGTCTAATGTATACCCAAGTATTATTAATTCCGACTGTCGGAATTTTCGGGTAAAGGGGGATAAATACCAATAAAAAAAGCGTGATAAAAAACAAAATGTTATCTCGAATAAAACGCAGTATTTTCATAATCAGAATTTTATAGCTTGCCTATACGTAGACTTAAGATAATTATTATTAGTTGTTATTCCTATTATAATTGCAACTTTTGCCTTAAGAGTCAATAAAAGTTTTGCCAAAAGATATTGCCAGTAACTTTTGTGTTTTTTGTAGAAAAATAGGATCCCTTTATAAATATTATTAATAGCGAAATTTCTATTGCTGCTTCCGCGCTCTTTATGAACTATGCGAACATTTGGAAAAAAATATGTCATAAATCCGCCTTTTTTTGCCCTGAAACATAATTCAACATCTTCCATATACATAAATAAATGCTCATCAAATCCTTTCAGATTTTCAAAAAGCTCTGCTCGAATCATCATACAAGCTCCGCTAACCCAATCAACTTTTGATATCCCTGAAGGAGATGATCTTATAAACCCCAGCCTCTCTCCTCCGATAAGCATGAGAAATAGATTTGGAAGATTGTAAAAAGAACCAGTTGAGGGTTGAGACAGACCGCCTACGCCCAAAAGCCTTCCTCCCAGAATACCGACTTTTAAGTTTTTATCTAAAAATTCCATCATGCTTAAAAATCCCTTATCTTTAACTTCCGTATCGGAATTTAAGAATAATAAATATTTACCTCTTGCATTTTTTGCAGCAACGTTATTTCCTTTACTGAAACCATAATTCTTGTTATTCTGAATAATTTTAAAATTCTTAATTCCTAAATCCGAATTTCGAACTACCTCAACGGTTCCATCTGCTGAATTATTATCAACCAGAATTATCTCAAACTCGCTATTTTCAAGTTCTTTTTCGTATTGTTTTATTACCGACCCAACGCAATTAAGAGTTAAGTCTTTCGTATTGTATGTGAGAATGACAATAGACAATTTTACCATCTTTTAACGAAACCAAGCCGCTCTACCGAGTTTATATTGAGGACTTTTATTTTTCCTTTCTCCAATCGACCTTGCCGGAACTCCGCCGACTATTGTAAATTTTTCAACATCTTTAGTTACTACAGCACCTGCTCCAATCACTGCTCCCTTTTTGATTGTTACCCCGGGTAAAATTATTACTCTTGGTCCAATAAAAACGTAATCCTCAATGACAACAGGGGAAGTTACGGCGTGGAAATCCAAACTTTGCACGTCATGTTCTGCATTGTAAATCATAACTTCAGTTGCAACATCAACATGATCTCCGATTATTAATTTATCTCTTCCATCCAATACCGCACCTTCTCCTATAATTGAATCTTTACCTATTGAAATATTTCCAGGATTATAAAATCTTACGCCCATATGAATTGATGACCCACTTCCGATTTTCATTCCCGAGATTCTATAAAAAAATCTTCGAATATTATGGGAGGGGATAAACCCTGATAGATAAAGCATAAAAACTCCGAACTCCAAAGATATTGTTGCCAGTCTGTTTAATATTTTTTTGAAAATTATCATAATCTAGCTGCTCCCCATTTGCCTTAAGACAGCGATTGTTTCTTTTGCCGCTTTCTCCCAGCTGAATTTTTTAACCTGCTCATATCCCTTTTCAATCAATTTTTTCCTTAATTCTGAATCCTGAATTACAGATTTTATTCTTTTCGCAATATCAGAAACATCTTTGGGGTCAAAATATAAAGCCGCTTCCCCTCCTACCTCAGGCAAACTCGAAACGTTGCTAGTTAGCACCGGACATCCGTATTTCATCGCCTCAAGAACAGGTAAACCAAATCCTTCGTATAGGCTCGGGAAAACAAGACATAAAGCGTTTTTATAAAAAGCTGGCAAATCTTCATCTGGAACATTATGCAAAAATTTTACCTTCTTTCCTACGTTAAACTTTACTGGCGCATCTAGAATTTCCTCCCACATCCACCCTTTTTTACCAACTATAACTAACTGGAGCGTGCGGGGATCATCTGCAACGCGCGACAGACGAGCAAACGCTTCAATAAGTCTTACGATATTTTTTCTAGGTTGAAGAGTACCTATGAAAAGAATATAATCACCTTCTATATCGTACTTTTCTTTCAATAATTTTGCATTTCCCATCTTTATTTCACCTGAAACATTTCTTACTCCTGGATAAGTAACTACAACTTTTTTGCTGGGTATTTTATATAGATTAATTATATCATCTTTGGAAGCCTGACTTATGGTAAAAATACGTTTTGCTCTTTTTACTGAATATCCAGTCCAAAATTTCAGTTGAAAAAGATCTCTTTTTTTAAAAAGTTCTGGAAAACGAATATAAGAAAGGTCTAAAATTGAAATTGCGCTCGCATAAGGCACGAAAAACGGCAGATAATGCGTAGGAGAAAAAAAGACATCAAGACTCGGACGTTTAATTAAAAGCTCCAAAGATAATCCAAATAATGTCCAAAGTTTCCGGGGCGTTACAACTTTGTAATGCCAGTTATTTGACTCTTTCGGCAAGTCAGATGCAGGCTGTTGGGGAAGATAAATAATATAATCATTTGTTTTGTCAATTTTATTTAATGCCACAAGAAGCTCATAACAATACCGTCCGCTTCCAACTCTATTTGGCAAACCAGTTTTTTGGCCAAATCCAAATCTCGGAATAACTGCTTCGTATCCATTTATTCCAATTTTCATATTAAATTCCTGGATAAATAACTTTAAGTTTGTTTTCTGAAATATCTAGTAAGCTCATAGCATCCTTTTTCGTTGATTCCGAAATACAAAATACAATATCGGATTCTTTTTTTACCCAATTTAATTTCTGTTTCTGCACCAGTATAATTTTTTTATTCATTCCTTCAGGATATTTCAATATTAGCAAATCATACAATATGGTTGCTTTTTTTGCTTTTTTTACCGGAGGCTCGGTCCAATCGGATGTAATAAATACATCAACATTCCCGATAAACCATTCAACCGGTACTATATGAAGCTTGTTCCATAAAATATCCAGAAAACTTGGAGGAATTTTAAAAGTTTTAATTTTAACTTTTGAATTTTGCCTGCCCGCTGAAGTTTTAACGAAAGCGGGAATTGTTTTTCTCAGGCTTGAGAAAAAAAGTACGTATTCATTCGTTTTGTCAATTTCTAGTAAGTTTTTAATTAAATTTGATAAATAGTTCGCAACACCTGTATTCCCAAAAGCCAGCTGACTAATATCAATACCAATTCTCATTTATTTTTGTTTCTTTAAATCTATTATATAAAAAATTGTTGATAGAAGAAAAAAGGCGGCAGCATACATCACCAACCTCTCGGCTGTAAAAAATATCCAAAAAGAAAATAATGGTATAGATGCAATAAGACAAATTAATCCTGATATTGCCGGAAATTTTGGATTATTCTTAAAAATTGAGAATAAAAAGACCGCTAAAAAAATAATGTCCTGTGGCTTCATAAATTATTCGCTTGAGTATTTTAAATTTAAATTTTCATAGCCTTTTGACCGGGATCCCTCCATTATGTGAATCATAAGATCGGCCAAGAATCCTGTAAAAAATACCTGAAGCCCCGAAATCACCAAAAGCATTCCTAGAAAAAGGAGTGGTCTTCTTCCAATCGCTTCTCCCATAAAACGCAAAACCGAAAGGTAACCTAAGATTATAAAACCGATAATAAGAAGAACAAATCCGATTGCTCCAAAAAAATGCAAAGGCTTTTTGCTGTACTTACTTAAAAACAGCATGGTAAACATGTCGGGGATATCTTTAATGACTTTTGATATTCCATATTTTGACTTACCGTATTTTCTGTTATCATGTACTATGGGTATTTCCGAAACCCTGAATCCCTGTTCATGCAAGAGGAGAGGAATAAAACGATACGTTCCTCCATATAGCCGCAGTGATTTGGCGGCCTCTTTGGAGTAAAGTTTTAATCCGCAATTATAATCATGAAGATTAAGGCCCCAAAAAATCGAAGCAAGAATATTAAAAAAAGCCGAAGATATTTTCTTTGGCAAAGTATCCTTGCGGTTTTTTCTCCATCCCGAAACCAAATCCCATCCTTCCCTTTGTTTTTTTATAAGTTTTTCTATTTGATCGGGTCTATCCTGAAGATCTGCATCCAAGGTCACAATCAGATCGCCTTTTGCTTTCGCAAAACCTAGCGTCAAAGCTTCAGCCTTGCCCTGATTCCTACGAAACGAAAATAGGCGAATATTCTTATTTTTAGCGTTAAAAGTTTTAAGAATATTTAAGGTGTTATCTGTTGAACCGTCATCAATAAAAAGTACTTCAAAACCCTCTTTAAGTTTTAATAGACTACTAATAAGCTCTTTATATAAAGCGCTAATGCTTTCTTCCTCATCGTAAACAGGGATAATAAAACTCAACATATACCTATTTTATCATTTTTGTAACACAGACAAAATATGTGTACGAGTCACGCACTTTTTGGAATCTTTGTTTGAATAAATGCCAACTTAAAAAACTAAACAGATTCGATACTAGTTCTAATCTTCACTTTTATCTCCTTAAAGAGTGGGAATTATCTTTTATATTTTTTATTAGTCTCAAAAAGTTGGTTAATCACTCCTGCAATTAAAAAATATATTCTAAGTCACTGTTTGTCCTTATTTTTCTTCGAAATTAAAATTGGATACAAGTTCTTGTAGAATTCATCAGCAAACTTTGCTTGACTTCCTAAAGCAGGATGAAGACCGTCCTTTAAATCAGTTTCATCGAGCCAAGTATAAGGATTCAGATATACGAGCTTATTGTCTTCTGCTATTTTTTGAATTATATCGCTATAAGCCAAAACCTGATTAGAGCTATAGTCTCCCCGCCTTAATAATCCAACTAAAATAATTTTTGAAGTTAGGCTTCCATCTTTGATGCCTCTAATTAACTTTTCATAGTCATTGCGAAACATCCCAATCGGTACTTTGTGACCTAAATCATTTGTACCCAAATATACTAAAATTACATCGGGTTTAAATAAAACTATGTCATCGTAATACTGCCTAAGACCTGATTGCCAACCTGGAACCTCAGAAACAGACATACCAAAAAAACCGGCGTTGTGCAATTGATACCCCAATTTGTCTGCTAATAAATAGGTAAAATTACTATCGCCCCACGATACGGAAATAGAATCACCGAGTATTGCCAACGTTTTTTTCGGTACGCTACCCGACGGAGTTATAACTGCTTTATTATCAACATCAATTTTCCTTAAGGCTAAATCACATGCGGAATACGAACCTCCGCACCAATGCATTATTATAACGCTGTGTTTTTTTGAACTATTGGAGTTATCTAAAATTACTCTTAACTTCTTTTTGTCAATATTCGGCGTTGTCAATTCATAATTTTTTCCATCTACAGAAACTTTCATTCCTTGTGCATTGTTGTAATCATTTGAACTAGTTACTTTAAAACTTATACTTTTAGTGTTCGCTATGTTAAATCTTGTCTCGTCTCCACCATATCTTGACAGAATCATTTCTCCTTTCACAAAGGGGTTTTTTAATACTTTCCAGTCTTTTGAGAACCAAATACTTTTATTGCTTAAGATATTTTTGCTATTATCTTTAGGCTTTAAGAGGAATAAAACGGATAAAATGATCAACAGTATTATTAAATGAAATTTTTTACCTAACTTAAATCGCTTAGTGATTTTTATATAAAAAAATACAATTAAGATAAGCAATAAACTTAAAGATATAAAAATTCCAGTATTTAATGCTCTCTGGTTTTTGTAATAAACGGTTACTTGATTTGTGATTAAAGAAGTCAAAGCAAAACTGTTTAGTCCATCGCTTGTTTTTTTACTGGGAATAATTTTACCGCCGTCCCACAGCACCCAGTTTGAATCATATACCTGAGAAAATATTACCTTTATGGGTCTTTCCAAAGTATTAATATCTACTGTATATGTAACAGGATTTATTTTATATGAACTATGTGAAACAGAAATTCCATTTGATAACGTAGAATAAAAAAGTCCATAAGATTTATTAAATTCATATACTGTTAAACCCTTAAAGGCTTTATCTTTATTTAAATACTGTATGCTATCTAGCACATTTTCAATTGCCCGTTTTTTTTGTACGTCATAAGTTCTATTGGATAAAAATATTTCTTTAGTGAAATCATCCGGAATAACAATATATTTAACCGCTAATTTTTCCAATATTCCAATCGTTTCTGGGGCTTTCATCATTTTCCCTATATTATTAATATCTGTGGTATTAAATACTGTACTTGCATCTAAAATAGGATGGTTCTCTGATTCAAAAACAAAACGGTTCCTCCAGGGAACAACTAAAATACGGCTAAAGTTGGATTTCGATGATACCAACTGCCCAAATTTAACATAATCCGATGGAATAGAAAGTTTTTTAAACGTTCCGACCAACTGCCCCGTCCACGCGGGCATAATAAGAAGTATTAAGTATAAAGTAGCAAGCATTAAGAATGCATGTGGTATAAGATTTTGAATTTTTACTTGTATTTCTGACTTTTGACTTTTGACTTTTGACTTTAAGTACCCATAAATCTTCCAAATACTAAAAGGAATTAAAACAGAATAACTTATTACCACTAATGTATACCATTTTGTCGGATCCCTAAACATAATAAATCCAGGAACATGCGTAAAACACCAAAGATATATTCCCCCAAGCGGATCATTTGCCCCTTTTGCCAAAAACGCACCTATTAAACCAAGTAAAGCAAAATAGATAATTGTTGAATTGTTGAATTGTTGAATTGTTGAATTATCTTCAAAATTTTTACTTTTAACTTGTACTTTTGAATTTTTACTTTTTAATTTTGACTTCAAAAAAAGAAGTGACGCATACGCAAGGACTGGCAGGATCAAAAACTCCGGCTTCATAAAGCTTACTTTGCCAAAAATATTCTCCGGCCAAAATGGACTAAGAATAGAAATTGTTTGCTCAAATTTCGCGAAGCTGAAAAATTTCACTGATTTCAATGAAGTGTAAGCACTGCCTAATTCTGCCGCGGGAGACTGCCTTCCCAAAATTAATGGCAAAAGCCAGAAAGACTGAAAAAAAATTGTAATAATTCCGGGAATAATAAAAATAAAAATGAAGGATCGCAATGCTTGATTCAATTTTTTTGCCTTAAGCAAATCAAACACCCAATATATTATTACAGAGATTAAAATTATATATGTAATCCTTAAGTCAAATACAGTTAAAAGTGATAAAACCAGCGAATACCAAACTATATTTTTTATCTTTATACTCTTGTTTATTAAATAAAAAAAACCGTACAACACCAATGGTGCAATGGAATATGCCATAGCTATTCCCATTTGTCCTCCGCCAATCATCATTAAAATATAGGTATTAGTCATATAAATAAGCACACCAAAAACAGCAAAATTTTTATTTTTAATAATGGTATTGGTTAAAAGAAAAGAAGAAAAAGTACCGATAACAAGAAATGGCCAGAAAAAAAGCATCCGTAATGTAATTGACCATGGTATACGCAAGAAAAAAAGAAGAAACTGAACTCCTAGGCTTAGATATGTATTAAGATATAAAGTTATAAGCGTATTGCCCCCTAATCCATTGCCTAATACGTTTGACCATGCGTAAGGCTGCCATGAAAAATCTCTCAATCTTTCGGGAAAATAATATGGTAAATCCGGCGCGCTCAATAACCCCTTGGTAAACCAATTTTTGTAAATAAATAATAAAACGGAAAATATAATTAAAAGAAATATATTTTTGCGCAAAGATTTCATGTCCGTTGTTTAATAACTTTCGCTGGATTACCTACCGCAATCGAATATGGTTTAATACTTTTTGTTACAATTGATCCTGCTCCGATTACCGAACCTTTTCCAATTGTTACTCCAGGCAGTATAACCACATGTGTTCCTATCCATACATTTTCCTCTATGGTAATTGGTGAAAAAGTATAACCTTGCTGAACAATTGGGGTTTTTAAATCGTTATAGTTGTGGTTAAAATCAACTATATAACAAAAGGCTGCAATAATTGTATTTTCACCTATTGATATTTTACCTTGTGCCATAATATAAGAAGAATCATCCAGCAAAACATTTTTATCGATAGCAATTTCCCCCGAAAAACCTGCGCTAACTCTCGTATGTTTTCCAAGACGAGAATTTTTGCCAATTGAAATTGCACGCTTAGTTGTCTGAAAAAAAGTATTATCACCGCCTAAAACTACTGAATAGTCTATTCTATAACCTCTTAATCTCAAAAGAGTGATTTTCATGATAGATAGTCCTTTATTAAGAACTAGACCGCATGAACAGTAAAATATCTCTAATAAACCTTTATTATTAAAAGCATTGCGTATTATTCGGTTTTTGTTTTCCATAAATCTTTTATGTAATAAAAAGCAATAATTATCATAAGAAAATAAACACCATTTCCGACCGATTCTGCTACGTAATCCTTATGAACTAATGTACATAGTAATGCTATTCCATATAGTATTAAATTAATTACTAATATTTTTTCTTTTTTTATATCAAATAAAATTACTGCCAGAATAAATAAAATTAAATAATTTGTTGGGAAAGAAATAATTAAATTAAAATATGGAAGATGCTCGATCAGAAAAAATAAAACAGAAAGTACTACGAAAATTTCAAGCCTAATTCTTTTTTTTATAAAAATTCTAACA